>DASWME010000325.1:0-30569 GCA_036399915.1 Thermoanaerobaculia bacterium | reverse complement strand
CGACGTGGCGGCCCAGGGCGTGCAGCTCCTCGCCACCCTGCTCGCCGCGGCCCTGCTCGTGACGTGGGGAAGGGAGGCATGGCCCGCGTGGCGGCCGGCGGGGTGGCTGGCGGCGGCCGTCTTCCTGGGCAATCCCGTCGTGGTCTACCTCGCCGGGACCGGCTACATCGAGCCCGGGCTCACGCTGTTCGTCGCCGCCTCGCTGTACGCCCTGGACCGCTGGCGGGGCACGGGAGCCAAGGGATGGCTCGCGCTGGCGGCCCTCTTCGGCGCCACGGCCGCGGACGTGAAGTACCTGGGGCTCTTCTTCCTGGGGATCGCCGGCCTGATCGTGCTCCTGGCGGACGGGCGCTCCCGGCCCGCGGCGGCCCGGTTCCGGGAGATTCTGCTGTTCGCCGCCGTGGCCGCGGCATTCCTGGCCCCCTGGTACCTTCGCATCTATCTCTACACAGGGAATCCGCTCTTTCCGTACCTGCCGCAGGTCTTTGGGAACAGTGCCTGGGATCCGGAGACCGCACCGGGGGAGAGCTTGCCGCACCGCCTGGAGCGCTGGGCCCGGCTCCCGTGGGACGTGGTCTTCGAGCGGGACCGCTACAACCAGGAGCCGCCGTTGTCGCCGGTCTACCTCGCGGCCCTGCCGCTGCTGGCCCTCGGCGCGCTGCGGGATTCCCGCGTGAGGCGTCCCCTGGGGATCGCGGCCCTCTACTCGCTCGTCTTCCTCTGGCTGCCGCGGGACAGCCGCTATCTCGTCCCCGTCCTGCCGCTGGCGAGCCTGGCAGTCGCGGGCTCCCTGGCGGCGGCCGTCCGCCGCTGGCCGCGTCTGGCATCCCGCCGACTCGCCGCGGCGCTCTGTCTCGGCGCCTTCCTGCCCGGCTGGCTCTATGCCGGGTACCGGATCGAGCGCCAGGGGCCGCCGCCAGTGACGGCGGGGGAGAGGGACGCCTACCTCGGCCGCCGTCTGCCGCTCTATCCTGCCATCGCCTGGCTCAACCGCACCCGCGGCAGCGGCTACACCCTCTGGGCGCTGCACGCCGAGAACATGACCTACTTCGCCGCCGGCCGGTTCCTCGGCGACTGGCACGGTCCGGCGAGCTTCGGCCGCGTGCTGGCCGCCGCCCGGGACGCGCAGTCCTTCCATGGCGCGCTGCGCCGGCTGGGCGCGACCCATCTGCTGATTCCCCGGCGAGACGCCTACGGCCAGGTGGTCGCTCCACCGGTTCCCGAGGACGCCGTGTTCCGGCGGTGGTTCGAGCTCGTCCACCACGACCGCAGCGCGCGGCTCTATGCCCTGCGCCCGGTTGCGCCCGGGCCGCGGATGTGACATGCTGTAATGGCATAGAGGCGTCTTTCCAAGGAGGAGGAGGGTATGAAGCGACATCCCCTGGTGTGGTTGCTCCTCGCAGCCACGATCCTGGCCGGGGCCGCTCCGGCCGCGGCGAGGACCTGCTCGCTGGACGTGGTCCCGGCCGCGACGCTGCTCCTGCCGTACTTCGAGGTCGATCTGGGGAACGCGTCCGGCCGGACGACGCTGATCTCGATCATCAATGCGACCGACCGGGCGGCGCTCGCCCGCGTGGTGCTGTGGACGGACCTCGGCGTGCCGACGCTCGCCTTCGACGTCTACCTGACCGGCTACGACGTGCAGACGATCAATCTCCGCGACCTCTTCGCCGGCCGGCTGCCGCGGACGGCCTCGGCCTCCGAGGATCCGAGCGATGACATCAGCCCGCACCCGCAAGGGGGCCTCGCGCAGGACGTCGCGTTTCCGGGCTGCGCCGGCCTGCTGCCGCCGGCCGACCTCTCCGCTCCCTTCGTGGAGCACCTGCAGAGGGTGCACCGGGGGTTCGACTCGCCGCTGCTGGAAGGCAAGTGCGCGGCGCAGTTCTTCGGCGACGCCCTTGCCCGTGGCTACGCCACGGTGGACGTGGTCCGGCGCTGCTCGACCCTGACGCCGGCCGACGCCGGGTACTTCGGTCCGGACGGGGTGGCGGGCAACGACAACGTCCTGTGGGGGGACTTCTACCTGGTCGATCCGGCGGGCAACCTTGCGCAGGGGGAGAACCTGGTGCGCATCGAGTCGGACCCGGCGCGCTTCGCCGGTCGGCCGACGTTCTACGGGCGCTACGTGGGCTCGTCAGGAGCGGACGGCCGCGAGCCGCTGCCCACCGTCTGGGGGGCCCGCTTCATCAATGGCGGCGCCTTCACCGGCGGCACGGATTTCCTCTACTGGCGTGACAGCCGGGTGAAGAACCAGCCCTTCCCGTGCAACCAGCGGCCGGCGTGGTTTCCAATCCCGTGGGAGTTCGAGCGCACCACGGTTTTCGATGAACAGGAGAGCGTGGACCGCCCGGGCTGTGTCATCACCTGTCCGCCGCCTCCTCCTTCTCCCTTCCCGGCGGAGAGCGGGCGGGTGGCCGTGGACAGCCCGGCCCTCCCGGTGCCGTTCGAGTTCGGCTGGTGGCACCTCGACATGAAGACCAATCTGGGTGTGTCGGCTCCCCTCGGCCAGTCCTGGCTGGGCGCGCTCCACGACGCCCAGAACCTGTTCAGCGTGGGTCTCGAGGCCGAGCCGTTCGACAGCGGCTGTGCGCCGCGAAACCTGATGCCTGGAATCCCTCCTGGCAGCAACTGACGCGGAGGCACACCATGCGGCGCATCGCACGAACCGTTCCGATCCTCGCCCTGGCCCTCCTGGCTGCCGCGCTCCCGGTCCGGGGAGACATCTGCGCGCTGGACGGCGGGCCGGCGGCCACGCTGCTCCTGCCGTACTTCGAGGTGGACCTCGACAACCCCAACGGGCGGACCACCGTCTTTTCGATCAACAACGCCACCGAGAAGGCGGTGGTCGCCCACGTCGTCCTGTGGACCGACCTGGCGGTGCCGACCCTCGGTTTCGACGTCTTTCTGACGGGCTGGGACGTGCAGACCCTCAACCTGCGGGACCTCTTCCAGGGAAATCTGCCGCGGACCGCGGACGTGGCGCGGGACCCGGCGGACACGATCAGCCCCCGCGGGTTCTTTTCACTGGACTCGACCTTTCCGGGCTGTGCAAGCCTGCCGCCGCAGATGCTGCCGGCGGACGTGGTGGACCACCTCCGGCGGGCCCACACCGGCCAGGCGTCGCCGCTGCTCGGCGGCCAGTGCGCCGGCTTCAACTTCGACCAGCCCACGGTGGCCCGCGGCTACGCCACCATCGACATGGTGAAGGACTGTACATCGCTGCGGCCGGGGGACGCCGGCTATTTCGGTGCCGACGGCGTGGCCGGCTTCGACAACGTCCTCTGGGGCGACTTCTTCTACGTCGATCCGGCGGGCCGCTTCGCTCAGGGCGAGAACCTGGTCCGTCTCCACGCCGAGCCCGGCCGGTTCAATGCCGGGGACGCCACCTTCTACGCCCGGCTGGTGAACGGCTCGGCGGCCGACGGCCGGGAGCCGCTCCCCCGGGTGTGGGCCACCCGCTATCTCGCCGGCGGCGGCTTCGACGGCGGAACCGATCTGGTAGCCTGGCGCGACGGCCCGTGGACCGGCAAGTCCTTCCCCTGCGGATCTTTCCCTGCCGGGGTGCCCCAGAGCCAGAAACAGGTCGTGGCGTTCGACGAAGAGGAAAATCCCTCCGTGCTTCTTGCTCCGTGTGACGTCGTCTGCCCACCGGGGGGGCCGGCTTTGGCGCCGCTCCCGGTCGCCGCGTCCCGTGCCTCCGCCGACGGGAGCGATTTCTCCACACCTTTCGCATTCGGCTGGATCCTCTTCGACCTCGGGACGGAGACGGGCGGGGCGGCCGATCCGTTCGCCCAGGCCTGGATGGGCCAGGTTTCAAGTGCCCAGGGCCGGTTCAGCGTGGGTCTCGAGGGCACGGCCCTGGGCGGCGCTTGCTCCCCCGGCCGGTGTTCCCAGGGCACTGCGGCCGAGGTGGGGGAGCTGTGCGTCCTCGGTCCGCTGCAGGACGGCGCGCCCGCCATGTTCACCGTCGCGCCCAAGGGGTGCTTCTCTTCGAGCTGCACCCAGGTGACGCACGCCGGCTGCGCCGTGGAGCGGACGGCGTCCGGGCTGCGGCTCGACGCCCTGTTCTGCCTGCAGTTCCCGGACTCCGGCACCTGCCCGCCGGACTGCAGCGGTGGCGGCACGGCCCGGTGCTCCTCGGGGACGCTCGCCGCCGGTACCTATACGGCGACCCTGGGCTCCCTCTCCCTCACCTTCACCGTGCCCAGCGAGGCCGGCGCCTGCGTGGGGAGCCGCTTCTAGGTCCGCGCCGGCGGGCGCCGCGCACCGCCGCCCTCGGCGGCCTGCTGGCGCTCGCCGCGCTGGCGGTCTCGGCCGCCGGGGCCGAGCTGCTCTGGCGATTCCTGCGCGCCCGCTCGTGGGTTCCCGCGAGCCCGTTCCCGGTCCGCTACGACGCGGACCTCGGCTGGAGATACCCGCCGCGGGTCCGGCTGCGCCACCGGAGCGCGGACTTCGACGTGGAGGTCCGCTTCGACGCGGCCGGCCGGCGCGGCGGCGGCATCAACCCGGCGGGACCTCCGGTGGCCGTCTTCGTGGGCGACTCGCTGACGCTGGGCTGGGGCGTCGCCGAGGAGGAGACGTTCGCCGCCCGGGTCGGGCGCGCCCTCGGCTTGCAGACGGCCAACCTCGGGGTGGCCGGTTATGCCACGGACCAGTCCTATCTCAAGCTCCTGCGCGACGGCCTGCCTCTCCGGCCGGCCCTCGTGGTCTATAGCTTCTGTCCCAACGACCTGAGAGAGGTCCTCCACGGACGGTGGTATGGCCGGTCGAAGCCCCGGTTCCAGCTGCAGGACGGCAGGCTGGCGCTCTCGCCCGTATCGGCCCGCACCCTCTTCCTCGAACGCCACTCGTCCCTCTACGGCTCGTTCCTCTCCTACCTGCAGGAGCGGAGCGAGCGGCCGCCGAGCGAGCCCGAGGTCCGCGAGGCACAGCGGCTGATCGTCCATCTGGTGCGGGCCATGGCCGAGGCATCCCGGAGGGCGGGAGCCCGGTTCGTTCTGGTCACCGAAGGCGAGCCCTGGCTGAGGCCGGCTCTGGCCGGTCTCGGTCCCGGAGCCGTCTGGGTGGACGTCAGGCCCTCGCTGCAACAGGCTGCGCGCAAAGGGTCCGTGAGCTTCGACTCCGACCCGCACTGGAACCGCCGGGGGCACGCCGCCGTGGCCGCGGCGGTCGTCAGGACGCTCGCTGCACCGGCGGTCGAACCTCGGCCATCAGGTCCGGCAGGTAGAACGCCGCCCAGAGCAGCAACGGCAGGGAGAACTTGAACGGCAGGTCGAGCAGGTGCTTGCCGAGCCCCCAGAAGTTCCGCGCCAACGCGCCGTAGTGGGCCAGGCTCCAGGCTCCGAGCTGGGCGGCGTAGGTGGACTTCACGTAGAAGAAGATCAGGAAGATGTCGAAGAAGACCGTGATCAGCAGGGCCCAGCCGAGGCTCTCCAGGCGCCGCCGCCAGGGCACGCGCGGCACGGCCAGGAACAGGACGCCCAGCATCACCAGGTGGAAGTGGACGTCCGTGACCCGGAAGGAGTGGACGAGGCTTTTGGACGGCGGGAAGTCGCGCCGCGAGACGTAGGCGAAGTGGTCGTCCTTGCGCAGCAGATCGGTCACGTCCGGGCTCTCGGTCCAGCGGACGAGGTTCTCGGCGCTCCCCAGCAGGAAGCGGTTGTAGACGGGCGCCGCGACCAGCCACACCAGAGCGACCGGGATCAACCAGAGCAGGGCGTTGCGGATGAAGAGGAGGGCCCAGCTCCGGCGCGGCCTCTTGCCGGCGGTCATCCGGGGGCCGGCTCGGCGGGCGCGGCGAAGCGGTTCGCCCAGAAGATCCAGAGCAGCACGCCGAACAGGATGACGATCGTCTGCCAGATGACGGTGTGCGAGGTGTCGAAGATGCGGGGGAAGTAGGCGCCGGTGAGGAACAGGGCCACCACGCGCACCAGGTTGACCACCTGGATGGCGAGGACGCCCAGCGCGAGGCCGGCGAGGCGCGACTTCCAGGATGCCGGGAAGGCGAGCACGGCGGCGAGGAAGATCAGCATCGCCTCGACCCCGTTGCAGCCGTTGCGGATGTTGACCGCGAAGCGGGGGCTGCGGATCACCGTGCCCTGCATGGTCACGTCCTGCCCCAGCAGCTTGAGCGTCGCCCCGCTCGCCCGGGCGACGCCGGCGGTGAACGGCTCGACCACGTGGTCGTTGACCCAGTGGAGCGAGATCAGGGTGAACCCGCCGCCGAGCAGCACCACGAAGAGGAGGAGGAACGTCAGCTCCCGCCGGTTGCGGCGCCAGAAGGGAGCGCCATCCGGGGCAGGGGCCGGGGTGCGGGGGGGGACGCCTTTTCTGCGGGCCATCGGGAGAATCTTACTTCACTCCCGCTCCTCGGCCTGCGCGGCCTGCCAGAGTTCCCGGTACTTCTCGTGCACGTAGGGATCGAGCTCTTCCACCAGCTCGGCGGGCAGCTTCAGGATGCGGATGGTCTCCAGGACGTCCGCCAGGTCTTTGAGGCGATGGGGCGCAGTCATCCCGGAAGCGAGCTTCAGCTCGATCAGCTTGGGCAGGGGTAGCAGGTCCGTTTGATCAATCCGCACGGCTTCCGAGGCAGGGTCGGGAAAAGCCACCGGCTTGGGAAGGCCATCGCCGGGATACTCGCCGGCGAGGACGACATCGATCGTGACGCCGTGCTCCGTATCTCGAAGGCCCTTGCTTCCGGGGAACTTGTGGACGTAGCCGAGCCCGAGGTGCTTCGCCTTGAAGGCTTCGAGTCCGTCACGGGTGAGGAGCAGGTCCACGTCCACCGTGACGCGGCGGTAGCCATAGGCATTGAGGGCCATCGCGCCAATGAGGGCGTATGGGATCCCGTCTTCCTCCAGCAGGTGCGCCACCTTTTCCAGGGCGCGCTGAACCTCGGATTCACCCATGAAGAATCTCTGCGCCTCCTCGACGCCCGCTTGGAGAAGGCCCTCCTGCTCCCATTTCGGGCGAGGCCGGTCTCTCAGGGCTGCGCGTACCTTGGCTTCTGAGGACCTCACGATCTTCAGGGTAGCAGAAACCAGGCGAGGCTTCATTGACAACCCCGCCCCCTTCCACTACCATGCCGCGGACCCGAGGGACAGCCAAGAGCGTGGCCAAGAACCTGACGCCGAAGACGACGATCCTCGACGCCAAGCAGATGGCGCGGATCATTCGGCGGATGGCGGGGGAGATCGTCGAGCGCAACCGCGACCTCTCGGCTCTGCTCCTGGTCGGCATCCGCACCCGCGGCGTGCCGCTCGCCGAGGCCCTCGCCGCCGAGATCGAGCGCATGGAGGGCCACAAGGTCCCCGTCGGCGTCCTCGACATCACCCTCTACCGCGACGACCTCTCGACGGTCGGCCCGCAGCCGCTGGTCAAGGGGACCCACCTGCCGCGGCCCATCGACGACGGTGTTTTGGTGCTCTGCGACGACGTGCTCTACACGGGCCGCACGGTGCGGGCGGCGCTCGACGAGCTGATCGACTTCGGCCGCCCCAAGGCGGTGCAGCTCGCCGTGCTGATCGACCGCGGCCACCGCGAGCTGCCGATCCAGGCCGATTACGTGGGCAAGGAGGTCCCCACCGCGCGGGGCGAGATCATCGAGGTCTCCTTCCAGTCGACCGACGGCGTCGAGCAGGTGCGCATCCTGGAGCGCGGGACCCGGGAATGACGCCGGCGACCCCCATCCGCTGGCACCGCAAGGACCTGCTGGGGATCGCCGAGCTCTCCCCGGCCGAGATCGAGCTGATCCTCGACACCGCCGAGTCGTTGAGCGAGGTGGGCGAGCGCCCCATCAAGAAGGTCCCCACCCTGCGCGGCAAGACGGTCCTCAACCTCTTCTTCGAGGCCTCGACCCGCACCCGCTCGAGCTTCGAGATCGCCGAGAAGCGCCTCTCCGCCGACAACCTGAACTTCTCGACCTCGGGCTCGGCGCTGGAGAAGGGGGAGACCCTCATCGACACGGCCCTGAACCTCCAGGCCATGGCGCCGGACCTGGTGGTGATCCGCCACGCCCACCCGGGGGTGCCCCACATGCTGGCGAAGCGCATCCGGGCCGGAGTCATCAACGCCGGCGACGGCGCCCATGAGCACCCCACCCAGGCGCTGCTCGACGCCTTCACCATCCGCCGGAAAAAGGGGCGGCTCGCCGGGCTCCGGGTGGCGATCATCGGCGACATCGAGCACAGCCGCGTGGTGCGCTCGAACATCCACCTGCTGACCCGGATGGGCGCCAAGGTGACGGTCGGCGGCCCGCGCACGCTGATGCCGGCCGAGATGGAGGCGATGGGCGTCGAGGTGGCCTACGACCTGGAGGAGGCGATCCGCGACGCCGACGTGATCATGATGCTGCGCATCCAGCTCGAGCGGCAGGGGCGGATGTCGTTCCCCTCGATCCGAGAGTACTTCCAGCTCTTCGGCCTCACCAGCGAGCGGCTCGCGGCGGCGAAGGACGACGTCATCATCATGCACCCCGGGCCGATGAACCGCGGCGTCGAGATCGCCAGCGAGGTGGCCGACGGCCCCTACTCGGTGATCTTGGAGCAGGTCACCCACGGCGTCTCGGTGCGCATGGCCGTCCTCTACCTGCTCTCCGGCGTCCACGAGGAGACGGCCTGAGATGGCGAAGCTGCTCATCCACGGCGGCCGGGTGATCGATCCGAGCCAGGACCTCGACGGGAGCTTCGACCTGCTGATCGAGGACGGACACGTCGCGAAGATCGACGGCCGCATCAGGAAACCCAAGGACGCCGAAGCCTTCGACGCCGCCGGACTCGTCGTCTGCCCGGGGCTGATCGACATCCACGTCCACCTGCGCGAGCCGGGGCAGGAGTACAAGGAGACGGTGCGCACCGGTACCATGGCCGCCGCGGCCGGCGGCTTCACGGCCGTGGCCTGCATGGCCAACACCGAGCCGGTCAACGACAGCCGCTCGGTGACCGAGCACATCCTGCTGGAGGCGCGGCGGCACGGCTTCGCCCGCGTCCATCCGATCGGCGCCATCAGCAAGGGGCTCCTGGGCGAGGAGCTGGCCGAGATCGGCGAGATGGTGCGCGCCGGGGCCAGGGCGGTCTCGGACGACGGCAAGCCGGTGATGAACGCCGAGCTGATGCGGCGCGCCCTGCTCTACGCCCAGCACTTCGGCATCCCGGTGATCCAGCACGCCGAGGACCTCAACCTCACCGGCGGCGGCGTCATGCACGAGGGGGAGTGGTCCACGAAGCTGGGTTTGCCCGGCATCCCCGGCGCGGCCGAGGACGTGATGGTGGCGCGCGACCTGATCCTCGCCGAGGACACCGGCGGCCGCTATCACGTGGCCCACCTCTCGACGGCGCGCAGCCTGGAGATGGTCCGCCGGGCGCGCCAGCAGGGGCTGCGGGTCACCTGCGAGGCGGCCCCCCACCACCTGGTCCTCACCGACGAGGAGGTGGCGAAGAGCGGCTTTTCGACCAACACCAAGATGAAGCCCCCCCTGCGCTCCGGACGCGACCGCGAGGCCCTGGTCAACGGCCTCGCCGACGGCACGGTCGACTGCATCGCGAGCGACCATGCGCCCCATCACCAGGATGAGAAGGACGTGCAGTTCAACCTCGCGCCCGTCGGCAGCCTGGGCCTGGAGACGACCTTGAGCCTCTGCCTCGACCGGCTGGCGAGGCCGGGGATTTTGAGTCTTCCGCGCTTGGTCGAGCTGCTCTCGACCGGACCTGCACGGGTCCTGAACCTGCCGGGCGGGACGCTCGCCGCCGGCAGCCCCGCGGATGTGACCGTCTTCGATCCTGAAGCCGAGGTCACCATCCGCGCCGCCGCCTTCCGCAGCCGCTCCCGCAACACCCCCTTCGATGGCTGGAAGCTCCGCGGCCGGCCGGTCGCCACGTTCCTCGAAGGACGGCGGATCGAGGTCTAGAAAGTGGCCCGCGTAGTACCATCCTCCTGCGTGTTCTCACGTGGAGGTGACATGAAGACGATTCTTGCTCTCGGGCTCGCGGCATCCCTCGCCACCGGGGCGGCGATCGCCGAGACAATCGACCGCCAGGCGGCGCTCGATTCCATGGTGGCAGCGGAGCATGCCTTCGCGAAGACGGCGGCGGAGAAGGGGTTCCGGGAGTCCTTCCTCGATTTCCTCGCCGACGACGCCCTCGTCTTCCGGCCCGATCCGGTCTCCGGCAAGGACTGGTGGCGCACGCGGCCAGCATCGCCGATTTTCGTCTCCTGGTATCCCATCCTGGCCGAGGTCTCCCTCGCGGGCGACCTCGGATATACGACCGGCCCGTGGGAGCTCCGGGCCAAAGGGAAAGACGATCCGGAGGTGGCGGCCACCGGCCACTTCGTGACGATCTGGAGGAAGCACGCCGACGGTACGTGGAAGGCGCTCATTGATCACGGGATAGAGAATCCGAAACCGGCTTCCGCGACGAGGGTTTCGATCCCTCCCGCCCAGCCCGCCAAAATCGAGGCGAGCGCTCTGCCCAAGGTCGATGCGGAGGCGGCACGGACCGGGCTTCTGGCGGCGGACCGGGCCTTCGGCAAGGCCGCGGAGCAGGGGAGCACCGCGGCCTATCTCGGCGTCCTCGCCGACCAGGGGCGGCTGTACCGCGAGGGAAGGCAGCCGTTCGTGGGCCTTGATGCGATCCGCGCCGCCTTGGCGGAAGACCCTGCGCCCAGGACCTGGGAGCCGGCCGGCGCGGTGGTCGCCCGCTCTGGCGATCTCGGCTCCACCTACGGCGTCTCCAAGAAGCGGGAGAGCGGTCCGCAAAGCCCCTGGCTGGAGACCGACACCTACTTCAGGATCTGGAAGAAGCAGCCGGAAGGGCCCTGGAAGCTGATCCTCGAGGTCTTGACGCCGCGTCCGAAGCCGGTGGAGAAGCCGGTAGAGAAGAAGCCCTCGGGCGGCAGGTAGGATGGCGTCCTGCCTCCATCTCTTCCGCTTCACCCTCCTGCTGAGCCTCGCCGCCTGCGCCGGCGATTCCCGGGGCGGCGGGGCGGCTCCGGCTCCTCCCGATCCTCCGGCCAATTCCAAGCCTCCTGTCCTCGCCATCCGTGCCTCTGAAGCCTTGGTCCCGGATCTGCGGGAGGGCGCCTTCTTCCGCTGGGGCCTGCCACGGTTCACCGGCCTGCGGATCGAGATCGGGCCGGAGGCGTCCGGCGACGCCGTGGTCTGGGTGGACCGCCTGCCGGCCTCGCCGGAGGTCGCCTCCCGGGTGCGGGACCTGCCGGTCGGCCTCGGCGGCGAGGCGGTCGTCTTCGGCGGCTCGCGCTATCTGGAGGCGGAGTCCCTCGCCCTGCGGCTGCCGGCGGCGGAGAAGCCCACGTGGGTCGTCGTGGGACGGACGGAGGAGCACGCGGTCATGCTGGCCGACGAGGTGCTCTTCCGGCTGGCATCCTCGCTGACCGGGGTGCGGCGCGGCCGACGGAGCGCTCCGCTGGAGGTCGATTACCTGCTGCGCGAGACGCCCTGGATGGAGCGCACCGGCCGCTGGCGGAAGGCGGACGGCGGCTGGGCGATCGACCCCGCGGCCGAGCGGGACGACCTCGCCGAGTGGGAGCGGTCTTTCGCAGGGATGGCTGAAATCCGGGGCGAGCGCGTCGTCCTGCGGGTCCCTCCGGACCAGCGGAGCCAACCCGAGCTGGCCCGCCTCGCCGCCGACCTGGACCGCGCCGCCGCCGAGATGGCTCCGCGGCTCCCCATCGCCATCTCCTCTCCGCTCACCGTCGTCGTCGAGCCGGACCACGTGGCCCAGGGCCGTCACACCGGAGACATCGGCGAGGCGGTCCCCGGCCAGCGCGCCGATCTCCACATCGTCTACCACCCGGACGACCTCTTCGCCTACCGCCACGTTCTGGCCCGTGTCCTCCTGCGCCGCGCCGGTTTTCAGGAGAAGCTCCCGGTCGCAATCGAAGGCGGCGCCGCGCTCTGGCTCTCCCGCGACTGGTACGGCCGGCCCTGGTCCGACTGGCTGCCCCTCCTCGCCGCCGCCCGCGTCCTGCCGGACGCCGGAGAGATCCTGGCCGCCGAAGAGCCGCCGGACGCCTCGCCCGTCCTCTGGACCCCGGTCGCCGCGGCTGTGGTCGAGCGCCTTTCCGGCAAGACGTTGGCGGAGAAACTCGAGCGGGCACCGACAGCCGAGCGAGTTGGGAAAATCCTGGATTCGCTTCGTGTAGGGGCGGGTCTGGACGGGTGGGCGGTGGCGCGGCCCGCTCTGGGAGGGAGGCCCTTCCTCAAAGGCGTCTCCCTCGCCATGCTCAACAGCCTGGAGGCCGGCTATCACGCCCCTGCCCTCGGCCAGCAGCTCGACAACCTGAAGCGGCTGGGCGCCGACGCCGTGTCGCTGATGCCGTTCGCCTTCCAGCCCGGCCCCGACCGGCCGGAGCTGCGCTACCTCCACCGCAGCCCAGGCGGCGAGACCGACATCGGGCTGATCCACGCGGCGAGGCTCTCCCGAGCCCGGGGGTTCCATGTCCTCTGGAAGCCTCATGTCTGGATCTCCGGCGCCTCCTGGCCGGGGGAGATCGCGATGCAGAGCGAGCGCGACTGGCAAGCCTGGTGGCGGAGCTACCGGCGCTACGTCCTCCATCATGCCTTCCTCGCCCGCTGGGCCGGAGCCGACCTGTTCTGCGTTGGGGTCGAGCTGTCGAGGACGATTGGCCGCGAGGCTGAGTGGCGCGACCTGATCGCCGCCGTGCGCCGGTTCTTTCCCGGCAAGGTCACCTACGCCGCCAACTGGTACGGCGACCTGGAGACCGTGCGGTTCTGGGACCGGCTGGACTTTATCGGCGTGGACGCCTATTTCCCGCTGGCTTCCTCTTCGGAAGCCACACGCGCCGACCTGGAGAAGGGAGCGCAGGAGATCGCCAGCCGGCTGGCCGCCGCCTCGCAACGCTTCGGCAGGCCCGTCCTGCTCACCGAGGTGGGCTTCGCTGCCCATCGGGCTGCCTGGGTCATGCCCCACACCGAAGGGGGCGAGTACTCGGAGGATGATCAGGCCGTGGCCTACGAGGCCCTCTTCAAGGTCCTCGACCGCCGGCCGTGGCTGGCGGGCACGTTCGTCTGGAAAGCCTTCAGCGCTCCGGGGGCCGATGCTGGCCACGAGGCGGACTTCCGGTTCCAGGGACGGAAGGCGGAGGGGGTGGTGCGGGGGTATTACGGCGGAAGAGAGGAATAGGTCCTGGCATAATACCCCGTCATGTACGAAGAGCTCCTCGAAATCGCCGTCGCCGCCGCCCATGCGGGGTCTGAGGTCGTGACCCGCTACTTCCGTGGTGCCGATCTCGAGGTGCGGCGCAAGGGGGAGAACGACTTCGTCACCCGGGCGGACAAGGAGAGCGAGGCCGCGGTCCTGGCCGAGATCCGCAGGCGCTATCCGGACCACCGCATCCTCGCGGAGGAGGGGAGCGGCGCCGGCTCGGGGGCCGGCGAGCACGAGTGGCTGATCGATCCGCTCGACGGCACCACCAACTTCCTCCAGGGCCTTCCCGTCTACTGCGTCTCCGTGGCCTGCCGCAGGGGGGACAAGCTGCTGGTGGGCGCCATCGAGGACCCCGAGGGGCGCAATCTGTTCACCGCCGTGCGCGGTGGCGGCGCGTTCTGGAACGGCCGGCGCATGGAGACCTCTCCACGCCCAGGGCTGGACGGCGCCTTCCTGGCCACCGGCTATCCGTTCCGCGCCCTCTCGACGCTCGACATCTATCTCGCCATCTTCCGCGACGTCTTCCGCCGCGCCAAGGCCATCCGCCGCTGCGGCTCCGCGGCCCTGGACCTGGCCTATACCGCTGCCGGGGTCTACGACGGCTTCTTCGAGTTCCGCCTCTCCCCCTGGGACATCGGCGCCGGCACGCTGATGGTGCGCGAGGCCGGCGGGGTCGTCACCGACCTCGACGGTGGGGACGGCTCGTTCGGCAGCGGCAACGTGGTGGCGGGGGGCCCGGCCGTGCAGCGCGAGCTGCTGGAGGTCGTGCAGGTCCACGCCAGCGAGGAGGCGATCGAGCGGGTGAACCCGCTGCGCTCGCCGGCGCCGGAGCCGGTGGGCCCGTGAGGACGCGCGCGGCATGAAGCTCGGCCGCCTCCGTGGCCCGGTCGTCGCCCCGGCGGTCCCCCCTCCCGGCGAGAGCTGGAGCCTCGAGGTCCAGATCCACCCCAGCGACATCCGCAAGCGGGTGCGCTACCTGTTCCTCTCCCGCGTCCAGGTCACGGTCTGGTCGCTGCTGGCGCTGCTCTATCTGCTCGGGCTCGCGCTGGCCGCCGCCGTCGCTCCCGGCGTCGCCGGCGGGTTCCTGAACCGCCGGGAGTACCAGACCCTGACCGCCGAGCGAGCGGGCCAGGGGCAGCGGCTGCAGCGGCTGGTAGACCAGGCCGGCCGGCTCGACGGCCGCGTCGCCGAGCTGGACCTGCGGCTGGCCAAGGTCTCCCTCGTCTACGGCCTGCCGCCGGTGCGGCTGCCGAGCAAGCCCGCGGCTCGCGCGGCGGAGCCCGCCCCGAAGTCGATCTACACGGGGATGATCGAGCAGGCGAAGCGGCTGCGGACCGGGATGCGGAACCGCCTGATCGCGCTCGAGGCCTCGCTGCGCGAGGTCCGGGCCTTCGAGAGCGCGCACCCGGACCAGGTGCGGACCACGCCCGCGGTCTGCCCCCTTCACAGCGAGTTCGTGCTCGTCAGCTCCTTCGGCAATCGCCGCAGCCCCTTCACCCGGGAGCTGGAGTTCCATCCCGGCGCCGACCTCGCGGCGCCGCTCGAGACCCCGGTCTACGCCACCGCCGACGGCGTCGTCGCCTTCGCCGGGCAGTACCCGCTCGCCCGCAGCTCCGCCTGGTGGAGGTACGGCAACCTCGTGATCGTCGCCAACGGCAAGGAGTTCTTCACCGTGTTCGGCCACAACAGCCGGATCGTGGTGAGGGCGGGCCAGCCGGTCAAGCGCGGCGAGCTGCTGGCCATGGTGGGCAACAGCGGCTGGAGCACCAGCCCCCATCTCCATTACGAGGTCCGCCGCAAGGGACCCGACGGCGTCTACCGTCCGGTCGATCCGTTGATCTACATCCTGGACCAACGCTGGCCCAACGAGGAGCGGCTGCTGGTGCGGGCGCGCAACGCGCCGCCGGTCCGCGACTTCGAGCCGCTGCCGCCCGGAACCGGAGGTAGGAGTCGGAGAGGAAGGAGGTCCCGATGAGCCGCAGCTCCGCCGAAGAGGTCGCGCCCACTATGATTATTCCCCGCGGCCTGCGGATCGAGGTCGATCCCGAAGGCCAGCTCTCGATCCACGCGCCGGGCAATCTGGTCGTGCAGAACTCGGGGAAGTACGGCGTCCTGGAGTCGCTCGGCGGCTCAATTCGCATCGAGCGCGGCGTCGAAGTGGAGGCGATCACCGTCCGCTGCCCCGAGACCTGCTACGTGCAGGGGTTCTTGACCGCCTGGAAGGTGAACGCCCGCTCGCTGCATCTCGAGGAGTCGGCGCGGGCGCATGTGGTGCTGCAGGAGACCGAGCGCCTGGAGATCGGCCGCGACGCCCGGCTGGTGGGGAACTTCTCCTCGGAACGAGAGCTGGTGGGCCTCTTCTCGCGCTTCGCCAATCAGGTGCGCTCGCTGCCGTTCCTCTTCGAGCGCAAGGCGCCGGCCCCCGAGCTGCCGGAAGCGCCCGCGCCCCAGGAGAAGGTCGTCCAGGGAGCGCAGTTCCCGCCGCCGCCCTCCGAGCCGTCGCCCGCCGAGCTGCCGGAGCCGCTCCTGTTCGCCCTGGTCCTGCTGGAGCGCGAGTCCGAGCGCAAGATCCATCCCGGCGCCTCGCAGCGGGCCCTCGACGAGCTGGTCAAGCTGCTGCAGCAGCAGGATCTGGAGACCCTGGGTCTCACCTACAGGACTCTCTTCGGCCGCATCGCCGAGCCGCGCGAGGATGTGAAGCGCGCTCTTGATCTGGTGCGGCAGCATTACACGGGCGAGGTGCAGGTAGGATAGCCCGCCGTGAACGCGTTCGACGAATTCGAGTGGCGGGGGCTGGTCTACGGCGCCACCCCCGGCCTGCGGGAGCTTCTGGCCCGGGAGAAGCTGACTGCCTACATCGGCTTCGATCCCACGGCGGCCAGCCTGCACGTGGGCTCGCTGCTGCCGATCCTGGGGCTCGCCCGCCTGCAGCGGTTCGGGCACTCGCCCATCGCCATCGCCGGCGGCGGCACCGGCATGATCGGCGACCCGAGCGGCAAGAGCCAGGAGCGGCAGCTCCTGACCAAAGAGAAGATCGAGGAGAACCTCCAGGGGATCAAGGGGCAGCTCGCCCGTTTCCTCGACTTCGAGGCGAAGGACAACCCTGCCCGCATCGTCAACAACGCCGACTGGCTGGCCACCATCCCGCTGATCGACTTCCTGCGTGATGTGGGCAAGTACTTCACGGTCAACGCCATGACGGCGAAGGAATCGGTGCGGCGCCGGCTGGAGGGGGAGGAGGGGATCTCCTTCACCGAGTTCAGCTACATGCTCCTCCAGGCCTACGACTACCTGGTGCTCTACGACCACTATGGCTGCCGGCTGCAGATGGGCGGCAGCGACCAGTGGGGGAACATCACCGCCGGGGCCGACCTGATCCGCCGCCTGCGCGGCGAGGGGGCCGAGGAGAAGCTGGCGCACGGACTGGTGTTCCCCCTGGTGACCACCTCCTCTGGAGTGAAGTTCGGCAAGACCGAGGCGGGCACGATCTGGCTCGATCCGGCGCTGACCTCGCCATTCCGTTTCTATCAGTTCTGGATCAATACCGACGACCGCGACGTCGTCACGTACCTGAAGTTCTTCACCTGGCTCAAGCAGGAGGAGATCGCAGAGCTGGAGGAGAAGGTGCGCACCGCGCCGCAGGAGCGCGAGGCCCAGCGGTGGCTGGCGCGCGAGGTCACGCGGATGGTCCATGGCGAGGAGGAGCTCGCCAGGGCCGAGAGGGCCTCGGCGGTCCTCTTCGGAGCCGAGATCTCGGAGCTTTCGCCCCGGGAGGTGCTCGACATCTTCGCGGACGTGCCGTCGATCACGGTCGAGAGGTTCCGGCTCGACGGGCAGGGGCTTCCGCTGGCCGAGTTGCTCGTCTCCTCCGGCCTCGTCCCCTCCAAAGGCGAGGCGCGCCGGTCGATCCAGGGCGGAGGCGTCTACCTCAACAACCGCCGGGTGGCCGACGAGCGGAAGGCGGTCACCGTCGACGACAGTGTCGGCGGCGAGTTCGTCGTCCTGCGCAAGGGCCGGAAGGAATACCGCCTGGTCCGTCTGCTGGGATGAGATTTTTGAGCCCTGAAAGGGCGCCATCTTCGTAGCCCAGGGCATATGCCCTGGGCTACGTTCAGGACGCCCCTGCGGGGCTGGGGATCAGCGCGGAGCCGCCCCCTACAACCCCGTCACCCGCACCACCTCTTCGAACGTCGTCACCCCTTCGGCCAGCTTGCGCAGCGCCGACTGCCGGAGCGTGCGCATGCCGTTCTTGGTAGCCTCGCGCTTGATCTCGGGGGCGTCGGCGCCCTGGACGATGAGGTTCTTCAAGGCGTCGTCGATGGGCATGATCTCGAAGATGCCGGTGCGGCCGAAGTAGCCGGTGTTGCGGCACTCGAAGCAGCCCTCGCCCTCCTTGACCTTGATCCGCTTGCCCTGCGGCACCGCGAGGCGCAGGGTGGTGACCTCGTCCTGATCGAGGTGGCGCTCCGTCACGCAGTGCGGGCAGATGCGGCGCACCAGGCGCTGGGCCATCGCTCCCACCAGGGTGGAGCTGATGAGGAAACGCTCGACGCCCAGGTCCGCCAGGCGGGAGATCGAGGAAGCGGCGTCGTTGGTGTGCAGGGTGGAGAAGACCAGGTGGCCGGTGAGCGCCGCCTGGATGGCGTACTGGGCCGTCTCGTCGTCGCGGATCTCGCCCACCATGATCACGTCCGGGTCCTGGCGCAGGATGTGGCGCAGCGCGCTCGCGAAGGTGATCCCCACCTTGGTCTGCACCTCGGTCTGGTTGAAGTCCTGGTAGACCATCTCGATCGGGTCCTCGATCGTCGTCACGTTGATGTCGCGCGAGCAGATGGTCTTGAGCGCCGAGTAGAGCGTGGTCGTCTTGCCCGAGCCGGTGGGGCCGGTCACCAGCACGATGCCGTGCGGGCGGGTGATGAAGTCGTTGAAGATCTGCAGCTCGTCCGCATAGAAGCCGAGCCCGGAGAGGTCCTGCATCACCACCTGCGGATCGAAGATCCGCATCACGACCTTCTCGCCGAAGGCGACAGGCAGGGTCGAGACGCGCAGCTCGACCTCGCGGCCGTTGCGGTTCATCTTGACGCGGCCGTCCTGCGGCCGGCGCTTCTCGGCGATGTCCAGGCGGGACATGGTCTTGATGCGGGAGATCACGGCGGCGTGCACGATCTTCGGCATCTTCTGGATGTCGTGCAGCACGCCGTCGATGCGGAAACGGATCAGGCTCTCCTCGCGCTTGGGCTCGATGTGGATGTCGCTCGCGCGACTCTCGAAGGCGTGCTGGAGCATGAACTCGACGGCGTTGACGACGTGCTGGTCCGAGGACTCGATCTCGGACTCGCTCTTCATGCGCACGAGCTGCTCGAGGTTGCCGAGATCGATGCCCGTCGTGAGGTCGCGCTCCGCCCGCTTGACCGAGTGGCGCAGGCCGTAGAACTCGGTCAGGGCCTTGAGGATGTCGGGCTCGGAGGCGACGACGAACTGGACCTCGCGGCCGGCGATGCGCCGGAAGAAGTCGATGCCCTCCATGTCGTACGGGTTGGCCAGGGCCACCCGCAGCCGGCCGTTCGCCATGTCGAGCGGGATCATGCGGTGGCGCTTGGCGAATGGGCGCGACATCTTCGACTCGATGAGGTCGGCGTTCAAGGTCAGCGCGTCGATGCGGATGTGCTCGAGCCGGGCGTCGCCGGCGATGGCCTGGGCGATCTCGACCTCGGTTAAGGGGGCGCCGGAGTCGCGCCGGTTGGGCAGCCGGAGCTGGAGGATCAGGTCGTAGGCGACCGCCTTCTGCTCGTAGGCCTGCGACGAGCGCAGCCGGCTCGGCAGGGCCTTGGCCTCCTGCTTGATGGTTTCGCCCTGCTCGGGCGCGATGTAGCCCTGGCGCACCAGGATGTCGGCGACCAGCTCGGGGGTCAGGTTCATGGCTGCGTCCTTCGGGAGAAACTGCCTTCAGTGTAGCGGAAATCGGGCATGACGTGGCGCGTCCCGCCTGCCGCCCGGGCATCAATGCCCGGGCTACCCGGGAAAAAGCCTCCTGAAGGAGGCTCAAGAATAGGTTGAGCCGGCGTCAGCCGGCTTCTTCGTTCCTAGCCCGGGCATTGATGCCCGGGCAGGGCGCGTCCGGACCGTGCCTCCCAGGATACACTCCCGCCCCAATGTCCGTCCCGATCTCCGCCCTCGCTCTCGTCGTCGCCTGCAGCCTCGGCTGGGCGGGGTTCGACCTGCTGCGCAAGCTCCTGGTCCAGGAGGTCCCGCCGTTCGCCCTGCTGTTCCTGCAGACGATCGGCACGGCGCCCCTCTTCGCCGCCTGGATGCTGGCCGGCGGCGCGGCCCCGCCCCGGCCGGGCTACTGGATCCCGGCCCTGGGCTCGATTGGCCTCAACATCGCCGCGAACCTCCTCTACCTCGAAGGGATACGGATCGCTCCGATCTCGGTCACCGTCCCCCTCCTGTCGCTGACGCCCGCCTTCGCCACCCTGCTGGCGGTGCCCCTGCTGGGCGAGCAGCCGTCCGCTGCGGACGTCCTCGGGATCCTGATGGTGATCGCGGGCGCCATCTGGCTCCACTGGCAGCCGCGCGAGGCGTCCAGGGCGGGGGACAGCGCCGCTCGCGGGCGCCGCGCGACCCTGAAGGGCGCTCTCATGGTAGCGCTGACCTCCCTGTTCTGGTCGATGACGGTGCCGCTCGACAAGCTGGCGGTGGAGCGGGCGGCGGCTCCCCTGCACGGGGCCATCCTGACCGGAGGGGTGGCGACCGCGATCCTCCTGGTGCTCCTCGCGCAGCGCCGGCTCGGGGACGTGGCCCGGGTACGCCGCGTCCCGGGCATCTTCGTCCTCTCCCTGGCCGTCGGCGCGCTCGCCCTGGGGTTCCAGCTCCTGGCGCTCCCCCGGGTGTACGTGGGCGCGGTCGAGACCACCAAGCGCGGCGTCGGCAATTTCATGGCCCTGCTCTCGGGACGGGTCTTCTTCGGCGAGACGGTGACCGTCCCCAAGGTGCTGGCCGTCGCCTTGATGGCGGCGGGAGTGGGATTGCTCCTCGCGTAGGCCCCCCGACCGGGGACGGCCTCAACCGCGCTTCAGGTTGTAGACATAGAGGTTGTCCTGCTCCCGCAGGTAGAGCTTGCCGTCGGCGACCACCGGGTGGGACCAGCTCGGATGGTGGACGTCCGGGATCGAGAACGCGCCCTTCACGTGGTATCCCTGCGGCGTGGCTTCGATCAGGACCATGCGGCCGTTCTGATAGCGGAAGTAGAGGTGGCCGTCGGCGGCGGTGACCGCGGCGGAGCCGGAGCCGCCGTGGTTGGGCGCGTTGCCCTCGCCGCCCCAGGTCACCTTGCCGGTCGCCATCTCGACGCAGATGGGATAGCCCCGGTTGTGCCCATGGCCGCCGTAGATGTGCTCGCCGATCAGAACCAGGCCGCCGTGGTGGTTCTGCAGCGTCCTGGCCGGCAGGAAATAGACCTCCTGCGCCTGCACGCCGTCGCCGGCGCGGCTCAGCTTGAGCAGAGCGCTGCCCGTTTGGTAGCCGGTCGAGGCGAAGACGTAGTCGCCCTTGACGATCGGCGTCGGGATGTTCGCCACGTCGTTGGCGATCTTGTTGTAGCCCCAGAGGAACTTGCCGTCCTGGGCCCGCACCGAGACCAGCCCCCGGCCGGTCAACTGCACGTACTGCTTGACGCCGCCGCCGTTGGAGACCACCACCGAGGAGTAGCCGGCGCCGTCCGACCCCTGGTCGCCGAGGCGTGGCACCGCGGCGCGCCAGACCTCCTTGCCGGTCTTCTTGTCCAGGGCGACCAGGGTCGCGTTGGCGGCCCCCGGGGTCACGATCAGCCGGTCGCCGTCCACCAGGGGCGATTCACTCCACTTCCAGCTCGACATCATGTGGCCGCCGAAGTCGCGGGCCAGGTTCTTCCTCCAGACCTCCTTGCCCGTGGCCGCTTGCAGGCAGACCAGGTCCCCTTCGGTGCCGAGCGCGTAGACCCGGTCGCCGTCTACCGTCGGCGTCCCTCGCGGTCCACCGTACTCGTCCTCCCAGGTGGGGCCGACCTTCGCCGTCCAGGCGATCTTGCCGTCCGCGAGGCTCATCGCCACCACCTGCTGGCTGCCCTGGCGGTCGCCCAGGGTGTAGATCCGGCCGCCGGAGATGGCGAGGCTCGAAAAGCCGCCGCCGAGGCCGCTCGCCTTCCAGGCCAGCGGCGGACCGGACTCGGGCCACTGGGTGAGCAGCCCCGACTCCCTGGCGATGTCGTCCCGGTTGGGGCCCCGCCACTGGGGCCACTCCGGCGAGGCGTCCGGAGCGGCGACCGCAAGAGCGGCTGACGTTGCCAGGATGAGAGCGAGAGCGGCGGCCGGTCGTGTCAGGAACTTGAACATCCCAGACCTCCTTTTCAAACCCGCCGAGGGGGATTCGATCGTACAACGAGACCTGCGGGAGCCGGCCTCGAGGAGACGTAAAATTTCTGTAACAGCGCCAGGGGAACGACTCCGGCCGGCGGCAGACGAAATTCGTCAATCCAGCTCGAGAGCTGTGGGGTGCGTCGGCTGGTAGAGACCGATCTCGCCGCCGCTGGGCAACGGGATCGTCGTCTTGATCCCCCAGGGCGCCTCCTCGACCAATGTGCAACGGGCCCCCTTCGCCTGCAGCGACCGGATCGACGCCTGCAGGTCGTCGCACATCAGGTAGAGGACGGCCCCGAGGAGGGGATGACCGGCGTGAGCTTGCAGGAAGTCGCCGTCCGAGGGGTGCACCGCAGCTTCCGCGGGCGGCAGCTTGAAGATCAGCCAGCCTTCACCAACGTCGACCGCGCGAAACTCCAGCACGTCCCGGAAGAACGCCCGATCCGCCTCCGGATCTTTGCTGTAGAAGAGGACGTGAGCGCCGATGATCATGGCGCGAGCCTATCAGAGCAGCGCCGGGCGGAAACCCGTGCGGCGGCCGCATTCCCGCAGGAGCACAGGACATCTGCTACCGTTTCTTCAAGAAGTAGACGCAGGCAAACAGCACCCGATTGAACCATGGAAATAGCCTTCTTCACCCCGGAGATCCGGAATGCCAACGTGGCCGACTCCGAAGCGATCGCCGCGCTCCTGCGGGAGTCCTTCGCGGAGTTCGAACCTCTTTACACCCCTGAGGCGTTGGCCGCGACGACACCTTCAAGCCAACAGATCCGGATGCGGTTCGAGGAAGGACCCGTATGGGTCGCGGTGTTGGGAGGCGCCATTGTTGGAACGGTCTCGGTGGTGCCCCAGGGAGAGGCGCTCTACATCCGCAGCATGGCGGTTCATCCCTCGGCGAGAGGAAAGGGTGTGGCCGGCCGTCTGCTGACTGCGGTGGAGCGCTACGCGTCCGCCCAAGGCTGTGAGCGTCTCTTCTTGAGCACCACGCCCTTTCTAACGGACGCGATCCGGCTCTACGAGCACGCCGGGTTCACCCGGATCGCAGAAGGGCTGTCTCATCTGTTCGGGACACCGCTGTTCACGATGGAGAAGCGGCTGACGTGAATTGCCGCTCGCGTTGGCGCCGACGACGAACGCCACAACACCCCCCTCCAACTTGCCGATCAGCGCCGACGCTGCCGGCGATGAGCAAAAAACCGCCCAGTATTCCGGCGATGAGGGCCGGGGCACGAGTTGCCGCCGGAGCGAGCGCAACACCCGACCACACGGCGAGCGCGACGAGGACGGCGCTCTGCGCGAAGCTTGCGAGAGAGATCGCCCACAAGGGTGCAGGGAGGGGAACCGCCGCCAAAAGTCGGGGCAGAACCGTGACCGTAAGGACGACGACGCCGAGCATACCGGCTGCCCAAAGGAGCAGACCGAGTCGGAGTCGCGGCACCTGAACTGCGTCAGTTGTCATAGGCGAACGCTTGACGCTTCACCGACGGATAGTGAACCGGTGATCATGCGCGAGCCTACCAGAGGCGCCTTCGCGGCCTTCCAGGAGAGGCGGCGCGCGCCGGCTGCTGGCTCCCCTCGGAGCTCCGGTGCCGGGAGTCCGGCTTTCGCGTGGCGCCTGCCGGTCTCCCGGTCATCCGTGCCGCCGGCTGAGTCGTGCGGTCCGTCCTGGCGCGTGCGGGCCCGCCGGACCTCTGAGCGCGCATCGCCGCCAGGCGTTCGGCGACAGGGATCTCGAAACGCTCCGCCGGCCTGGCCTGGTAGTCGAAGCCGTCGAGCGTCCGCCGCGGCAGGATCTTAGCGACCGCCCGCTCGATGGCGCGCAGCTCGTTGATCTCCTCTGGTGACACGAAGGTGAGCGCTTCGCCGGTGGCCCCGGCGCGAGCGGTGCGCCCCACCCGGTGGATGTAGTCGTCGGGCATGTGGGGAACGTCGAAGTTGACGACGTGCGACAGCCCCTCGACGTCGATGCCCCGGGCCGCGATGTCCGTAGCGACCAGAACCCGGTAGCGGCCGCTCTTGAACCCGGCCAAGGCCTCGGTGCGCTGCCCTTGGCTGCGGTTGCCGTGCACGCGCTCGCAGGCGACGCCGTGGCGTTGCAGGAACTGGGCGAGCCGGTTGGCGCGGTGCTTGGTGCGCGTGAAGACCAGCGCATTCTCGATCGCCTCGTCCCGCAGCAGCTCGAGCAGCAAGGCGGATTTGACCTCCTGGTGGACCTGATAGATCGCCTGCTCGACGCCCGTGGCCGGCGCGGCAGGGCGCTCCACGTTGAGCGCCACGGGATTGCGCAGCATCTGGCGCGACAGCTCCCGGATCTCCGGCGGCAGGGTGGCGGAGAAGAAGAGAGTCTGGGACGGGGGCGGCAGGTGCTTCAGGATCCGGCGGATATCGGGGAGGAAGCCCATGTCGAGCATGCGGTCGGCTTCGTCCAGCACCAGGACTTCGAGGCCGGCCAACCGGGCGTAGGGATGCCGGAAGTGATCCAGCAGCCGGCCCGGGCAGGCTACGATGACGTCGACGCCGCTGCGCAGGGCGCGTTCCTGGGGCTCCATGCCGACGCCGCCATAGACCGCGGCGGCCTTGAGGCCGGTATGCCGGCCGAGGTCGTTGAAGTGCTCGACGATCTGGGCCGCCAGCTCCCGCGTGGGCGCGAGGACCAGGGCCCGGGTCGTGCCGCGCTTCTTGCCCAGCAGCCGCTGCAGGATTGGCAGCGCGAAGGCGGCGGTCTTGCCGCTGCCGGTCATGGCGCAGGCCAGGACGTCGCGGCCTTCGAGGGCCGGAGGGATGCCGTCGCGCTGAATGGGAGTCGGCTCGGTGAAGCCGAGGCCAGCCACGCCGCGCAGAAGGCTGGGATCGAGGTTGAACGAGGAGAAACTCATCTGGATTGCACGTGTGCTTTCTGAGGACGCGCTCTGCTCTTGAGCAGTGACTCGACGCCACTCGGACGATCCGGCAGGAATTTGAACGGAGGACTTAGCCGGCGAGGCCGCCGTTGGGCGAGTAGCCCGGTGAGAATCGAATCAGCGTCCCTTGACTCCCCAGGGGAGGGGGAAGCACGTCAAGCCCGGAGCCTGTCACATCGTGCGCCGTCTGCCAAGGAGGTGCTCCACGGGCTCGAGGTCTTCAATCGCCAAGGGCGCAAGGAAATTCCCGCTCGGTCGAGGTTCGTGGCCTTTGCCGGGTCTGTTCGGGTGTGGCCGAGGCTCTGGCGATTCATCCTTTGTCAGTAGGCTGCCTGCTGGGCTTATCCCTGCCGGGTCAAGCACCTATTCTTGTAGGCGGCCGGCCTCATGCCGGTTGAACGACAAGGAGATGGAAGAAATGAAGACCTCTGCAACCGTCCTCGTCCTGCTCGCTCTTCTCGCCCTGGTTCCCTGTACCCAGTGCGTGGCTCAGACGCCGCCAGCCATGCCTCCCGCCAGCTCCGTAACAACGACAACCGCTCCCGCGAACGTCGCGGACTTCCTGGCGACCTTGTCGGGCGGCCAGAGCAACGCCCCCGGCACCGAGGCCCTGCCGCCCAGCCCCAAGTTCCTTTCGAGGACCGTCTGCACCAGCAACGCCGATTGCCCATCGGGCCAGTTGTGCTGCTACCCCTGCGGCATTGAAGGCTGCAACTATGTCTGCATGGATCCGGTCAAGGGCCACTGCCCCTGGTTCGTGTAGGGCCGGGCGGCCACATAGGCCGCCCTACTCAATCTTTCCGCAACCTCGCGAGCAGCTCCTCATCCACCCGCGCCTTGACGGTGCGGCGGTCGAGGCCTAAGCGGCGGGCGGCTTCCTGGTAGCTGCCGGTTTCGGCGTAGACGAGCGTGCAGTAGCGGCCGAGGACCTCGTCGGCCGAGAGGCGGGCGGAGAGGATCTCCTCGGCGAGCGCCTGGCGCGGGTTGCCGTCCGAAGCCCGTGCGGCGGGACGGTACTCGTGGCGGATCAGGATGTTGCTCACGCATTGCGCCAGCTCCCGGACGTTGCCGGGCCAGGGGTAGTCGCGGCCGAGACGGCGGTCGATCCAGGCGACGACCTCGCGGGCCAGCTCGGGGGCTGACTCCTCGCCGACCTGCCGCTGGGCGAGGAAGAGGACGAGGTCGGAGAGCTCCTGCGGCGTATCGCGGATGCGCTCGGCGAGCGACGGGGTCTCGACGCGGTCGGCGCAGAGCCGATAGTAAAGGTCCTCGCGGAAGCGGCCGGCGCTCATCTCGCGCGCCAGGTCGCGATGGGTCGCCGCCACGACCTTGCCGCGGAAGCGCTGCGTCCGCGTGTCGCCCAGACGCTGGAAGGTGCGCGTCTCGATGACGCGCAGCAGCTTGACCTGGATCGCGACGTCCACCTCGCCGATCTCGTCGAGGAAGACGGTGCCGAGCGGCGGGCAGACCTCGAGCCAGCCGGCGCGGTCGGCGACGGCGCCGGTGAAGGCGCCGCGGCGATGGCCGAAGAGCTCCGACTCGATGAGCGTCGGGGAGAGGGCGGAGAGGTTGAGCGGGAAGAAGGACTCGTCCGGGCGCTCGCCGAAGCCGCGCGTGCCGGGATCGAAGGGGATGTAGCGCGACAGGGCGATGGCGCGCGCCACCAGCTCCTTGCCGGTGCCGGAGGGGCCGGTGATGAGGGTGGTGACGTCGCCCAGGCGCTGGTAGAGCGCCCGCTGGTAGCGCCGCAAGTCGTGGGTGAAGATCGACTGCCAGACCTGGGCCCGCAGCCGCGCCGCCGGCATCGAGCCGCCGACGATCGAACGGAAGATGAAGTGAAAGGCGCGGCGCACCTGAAAGCAGCAGGCGAAGAGGTGATCCGGGGCGAAGCGCGGACGCACGCGGCCGCCCAGTGGGAAGAAGCGCTCGTGGTCGGCGGCGAAATCGGCGTAGAAGCGGAAGTCGGGCCGGCGGCGGGCTTCCTCGTCGCTGGTGATGGCGGCGTAGAGCCGTGCCTGGTAGCGATAGTAGAGGACGTAGGCGACGAGGTCCGGGTAGAGATCGAGCTCCGCCGCCGTGGCGCGTCCTCTCCCGAGGAGCCGCTCGCGCAGCGCCTCGGCGAGCGCCGCCGCGCGCTCGGCGATCCGCAGCTCGTTGGGGTTCTGCCCGAAGACGTCGGCGCGCGCGTGCCAGACGGCGTCGAAGGGGACGTGCTCCTCGCCGATCGCCCGCCGCTCCCATTCGATCCGCTCGGGCAGGAAGGGGTTGACGTAGGCGAGGTGCGAGACCGCCGTGGCGAAGTCCCGCTCGACGTCGCTCAGCAGGGCCATGTACAAGGAATGTACACCGGCCGGCAGCCGACGTCAAAGCGCGGGCTGCCGCCGCGCCAGACCTGCCGCCGGCCTCTTCCTGTAAACCCTTGATTCCATACATCAGTGTCGAAGCGACCGGGGTATGGCACGCGCCTCGCCATCGCGCTCCGAGCGGGTCCATCGATCAGGGCCCAGGAGGAGAGACGATGAGACGCACGACGATGACGATCCTGGCGGCGCTGATCCTGCTCGCCGCCCGCGCCGGCTTCGCGGCCGGCACCTTGACGCCGAAGGGCTCCCCCCACGCACCCATCCAGATCCGCGATCACCGGGTGGAGGTGGTGATCAACAATGGCTTCGCCCGGACTGAGGTGACGCAGACCTTCTTCAACCCCAACGACGCGGACCTGGAGGCGATCTACTCCTTCCCGTTGCCCAAGAGCGCCAGCCTCTCGGAGGTGACGATCTGGGCTGGCGAGCAGGAGCTGAACGGCGAGGTGGTCGAGAAGGATGAGGCGAAACGCATCTACGAGGAGGAGCGCGATCAGGGCAACGACGCGGGCCTGGCGGGCAAGGAGAGCTACAAGACCTTCGATTTCAACGTCTCGCGGGTGCCCGCGGGCGGCGAGACGCGCATCCGCTTCGTCTATTATCAGCCGCTCGCCATCGACACCGGGATCGGCCGCTACGTCTACCCGCTCGCCGAAGGGGGCACGGACGAGGTGGCGGAAGCCTTCTGGACCCGCAACCCGAAGGTGGAGGGCACTTTCGCCGTCCACCTCGAGCTCAAGTCGGCCTGGCCGGTCACCGACGTGCGCGTGCCGGGCTTCGAGAACGCGGCAACCATCGACAAGAAAGGCGAGGGGCACGCCGAGGTGAAGCTCGAAGCCGAGCAGGCCAGCCTCGAGCGCGACTTCGTCTTCTACTACCGCCTGGCCGATGGCCTGCCGGGGCGGGTGGAGCTCGTCCCTTATCGCGCCGCCAGCGGCGCGCCCGGCACCTTCATGCTGGTGGTGACGCCCGGCGTCGACTTGGGGCCGATCGCCGGCGGCGCCGACTACTGCTTCGTGCTCGACGTCTCGGGCAGCATGGAGACCAAGCTCTCGGCCCTGACCCGCGGCGTCACGCGGGCGCTCGGCCAGATGCGGCCGGACGACCGTTTCCGCATCGTCGTCTTCCGCGAGGGTGCCCGCGATCTGACCGGCGGTTTCCTCCCCGCCACGGCGCAGAACGTGGCGGCGGCCCTGGGTCAGGTGGAATCCCTGACCGCCGACGGCGGCACCAATCTCTACGCCGGCCTCGACCTCGCTCTCAAAGGGCTCGACAACGACCGCGCCACGAGCGTCGTGCTGGTCACCGACGGCGTGACCAACACCGGCGTCGTCGATCCGGCCGAGTTCCATCGCCTGCTCGCCCGCTACGACGTGCGCGTCTTCGGCTTCGTGATGGGCAACAGCGGCAACTGGCCGCTCATGCAGGCGATCGGGCAGGCGAGCGGCGGCTTCTCGGCGGCGGTGTCGAACGACGACGACATCGTGGGCCAGATCCTGCTTGCCAAGAGCAAGATCACCAGCGAGGCCCTGCACGACGTCGACCTCGCGATCCGCGGCGTCAAGGTCTCGGACTTGAGCGAGCGCCCGAAGAAGATCTACCGCGGCCAGCAGCTCGTGCTCTTCGGCCGTTACGAGGCCGGCGGCCAGGCGACCGTGACCCTCAAGGCGCGGCTGACCGGCGAGGACAAGACCTACACCGCGACGTTCGCTCTCCCTGAAACCGACACCGAAAACCTCGAGATCGAGCGGCTGTGGGCGCTCGACCGCGTCGAGGAGATCGGGATGAAGGCGGATGCGGGCCTGCTGCCGCAGGAAGAGGCGCGCGCCGCCATCCGCGACCTGGGGCTCGCCTATCAACTGGTGACCGATCACACCTCGATGGTGATCCTGAGCGACGCCAAGTTCGAGGAGCGCGGCATCGAGCGCCGCAACCGTGCGCGGGTGGCCGCCGAGCGCGTGGCGCAGGCCCTGCGCCACGGGCAGCCGGTGCGCAGCCGGCGGGTCGACGAGAAGACGCCGATGTTCGACCGGCCGAGCGCCACGCTCGGCAGCGGCAAGGATGGCGGCGGCGCCTTCGATCCGCTGCTCACCGGGCTCGCGGCGGCCATGGCCGGCCTCGGCCTCGCCGGAATAACCGGGACGCGGCAGCGGCCGCGGAGCTGAGCGCCGTGCCTGCCGGATGGGCTCTGTCCAGGGTGGGGCGCGCCGTCAGCGCCCCGCTCGTCCTCGGCCTGCCGGCCATCCTCGTCCAGCTCGCGCCCGGAGCGGCCGAGCGGCTGGAGTACGACCGCGCGCGCCTCGCGGCGGGCGAGGCTTGGCGGCTCGCAACCTGCCACTTCGCCCATTGGACGCCCGAGCACCTGCTCTGGGACCTCGGGGCCGTCGCCGCGCTGGCGGTCGGCTGCGCGCCGTTCGGCATGCGGCGCCTCGCCGCTGCGGCCGGCGCCGCCATGGTCGCCATCCCGCTCGCCGTCTGGATCGCGCTGCCGTCGATGACGCGCTACCGTGGCCTCTCGGGGCTCGCCTCGGCGCTCTTCGCGCTGCTCGCGGTCGCCGTGCTGCGGGAGGCGCGCGCCGGCGGTCGTGCCGGGCTCGCTCTCGCCGCCGCCGTTGCCCTCGGCGGCTTCGCGGCCAAGCTGGCCTGGGAGCTCGCCACCGCGAGCCCCGCCTTCGTCGGTCCGGGCGCGGGGTTCGTCGCCGTGCCGCTCGCCCACCTGGTGGGCGCGGCGTGCGGTGGGTGCTGCGCGCCCGCCGTGAAGCTGGCACCTCTCGTGCAATCGGCTCGGGAGGGGGGGAAGGAGGACTCTATGAAGCTCCCGGGCCTTGTGTTTCTGCTTTTGGCGGGGGTGCTCGCCGGATGCGCGTCGGCCGGTCCTCCCGTCGCTTCGGAAGAGGTGACGGAAGCCGAGGCAGCGCTGCGGAGCGCTGAAGCGGCTGGCGCGGAGGAGCAGGCTCCCGAGCTTTTCGAAGAGGCGCGGATCGCCCTGGCCGCCGCGCGCCGGGCGTCCGGAGAGGAGGCGCGCCAGCGCCTGCTCGAAGCGCGCGGCTACGCGGCCGCCGCCGAGGCCCAGGCGAAAGCGGAGAGGCTCAAGAGGGACGCCGCCCGTCTGCGCCGGGAAGCGGACGATCTCGAGCGGAGAGCTCAGGAGATCCGGGAAGAAGCGGGAAGACCGCCGGTGAGGTGACGAGATGAACACCAGGCTTCTCCTGTCTGTCAAGGTCCACACCAGGACCTGCGCCGTCGCGCTGGCCCTCGCCCTCACCGCCTGCTCGGCCGGTCCGCCGCCTGCGCAGATCGCGAAGGCGAGAGTCGCCCTGCAGGAGGCGCAGAGGGCGAAAGCCGACGAGCTCGCCACGCGAGAGTACGACGCGGCGGTCCGGCACCTGAGCGTCGCGGAGAGCACCTGGAAGGAGCGGCGGGACGCGACGACGGCGGCCCACTGGGCCCGGCGGGCGGAAGCGGCGGCCCGCGAGGCGCAGTATCAGGCGGAAGCCAAGGCTGCCGAGGAGGAGATCCGCCGCGAGACCGAGCGGCGCCACCGCGCCGAGGTCGCCGTGCGCGACGCCGAGATCGCGCGCCTGCACGCCGAGGCGCGCACCGAAGCGGAGCGGCGGGCCGCCGAGGCGGAGGTGCAGGCGAGAGAGGAGCGGGAGCGGCGGGAGGTCGCCTCCGAGCAGGCGCGCATGGAAGCCGAGGCGCGCCGGGCCGCCGAAGATCGCGCCCGCG
>DASWME010000324.1:0-4375 GCA_036399915.1 Thermoanaerobaculia bacterium | reverse complement strand
GTGGAAGCCACTAGTGACGCGACGCCGATCGCGCCCACGGCCGAGTTGCTTGAGCCAGAACAACGAGAATCTGGGGATAACCCAGGCATGAAAGCGGTAGACGGCAAATTGATCAGCACGGGAACGCCGAATACCACGACCCTGACCACCAGGGTAGAGGACGGTTTCTTGATCGACTACGCAGGGGGAGAAACGAAGATCACCCCTACTGTCGGTGGCGCGTCGGCCAGCACCGTCATTTCGGAAAATGTCGCGGCGGTCGCGGCGAATATCGCGAGTGACGCGGACAGCGTCGTGCGTCCCCAATATAACGGTGTGCAGACTTTCCAAGCCATCCGATCGGTGGGTGGACCGACGCAATTTTCCTGGAAAGTCACCCTCCATGGCGACCAGGCGTTGCGTCGCCTGGACGCGTCGCACGCAGAGGTCGTTTACGGCAATGGCGTCCGCGCCTTTCTGATAACTGCCGAAGAAGCTCATGATGCGACGGGCGCAATGGTCCCGACTTCGCTTGATGTTATGGAAGATGTCTTGACGCTGACGGTGAACCATGTAGCTGCATCGTTTGTTTACCCGGTTGTGTCGGGCCAAGGCTGGGAAGCACCATATGAGGCACCATTTGTCATCGACATCCCTGAGGATGACACCGAAAGAAAAGAACGAGAAGAACTGGAACGAATCATTGAAGAAGGGAAAGCGCCGCCCGTTCAATCCACCGGGGTTCCACTTAGCATCGCACGCCAGATTCTTCGACCGACGGGCGAAGGGCAAACGACCGTTCCCGCGCCCGCCTATCCCTCTTCTGGAGGCGCTAGCACGAGTGCCCTCCGAATATTCGAACTTGACCTCAGCCGATGCGGATGGCCCGGATGCTCCAGCTGGGAGGCAACCCTAGATCGGGCTATCTTTGAACGAGGGTGGGACTGGGCAGGCTGGGACCGCAACGGGACGTCTGTACATTGCGATATCGATATCAAGGGTGCATATGAGACCCTTGGGGTCTTACATGCTGATATCGAAGACAACAGCCCCGGCTTTGCTGGTCCGTACCGGGTATGGAAGGGCGAAGGAAAGCACCTAACGACCTACTGCCGGTTCGAATTGCTGATCTTGGTGCCAGAGCAAGGCTATTTGAACAATCATCTGTCAATGCTTGGGTGGGTATGGCCCAATGGCTATCAAGAGTCGGTCATGCGCGAGTATGACCCACCAATCAACGAACTATGAGTGCTAGACGGCTACAACCACGAGATATGAGGTCGGCGCCAGTGCTTATTTATCTAGTGCTGTGGTGCGCCATTCTTGTACTGCTCGTCACTGATCCAGCGAGAAGTGGCACGCCGTGGGGCGTCGTGATCTGGCTGGCGATCATAGTGTGGTGGGCTAGTGGATCTCGGATAGCGAAGGCGATTCTGCTCGGCGGCAGCTTGCTGACCGGCGTGGCAGTTCTCATAGTCGAGCCTTCCTCAGGGCCGGACCTTCGCGCCGCTACCATCGCTGGTCTCGCAGTGCTACAAGTGTTGGTCTTGGCGACTCAGGCGGCTTGGTCGAAGCAAAGCATCAGTTCATGGCTTGCGTGAGCTAGGCTGGATCTATGTACCTTGGCCCCTTCAAATGGCCCAGCCGGCCAATCTGGGTCGCTTTCCTGACCTTAGTCGTCGTTGTGGGAATTAGTGCCCTAATGGATATCGATACGGGCCCGATCCTCTTGATAGCTGGTGTGGTCGTGCTGATAGTGGCCGCTAGACAAAGAGCAGCCGCATTCAGTCTCGACAAGACTGAAGAGCCTCGGTGCGACGACTAGATAGCCGTAAGGAAAAGCCGGGAGATTGCGCTCGCCGACGAAGCGTGAAGCAGCACCTCATGCTCTACCTTTTGGAAGGGAGCCATGCGGTGTGAGCGCGGTTCTCCTCTTCCCCTGAGAAAAGTCTCTCTTCCCTACTTATGCCGACCAGCATGGAACGCCGCAATGTCCGGCGCGTCCCCGTCGACGGCTCGAGCCAGCCGTGGGGCCTGGGTCTGAAAGGCGACGGGCCGGTGCGCCTCTGCACGACCCGCTGAGAGGCGCCTAGCCAGTCCCTCCTAGCGGGTGCCGAGGACGATCGTGACCGGTCGGCCCGGGGTGGCCTTCGTGCCGACCGCCGGTCGTTGGGCGATCACACGGCCGCGACCGGCCACCCTCGACTTGCGACGCCGTACCGTGCCGAGCGCGCAGTTGGCGCGCCTCAGCGCCCGTCGCGCCGCCCGCCGCGTCTTCCCGCGCAGGTTGGGCACCAGGCAGCCGCTCACGGCGGGCGGCGGCGCGACGCTGCCCGACGATCCGCCTCCGGCAAGCGGGGGCCAGTAATGGACGACGAGTGCGCCGGGGGCCGGAACCGAACTGGGCCCGCCGCCCTCCCAGACCGCCCAGGCGTCCGATGCGCCGGCCGGGAGATAGTTGGGCCGTTCGCTGTCTCCGCCCGCGGCGACCGCGGTCTGGAAGGTGCCGGCCCGGCTCGCGATCGTGTCGGCGCCGGGCCCCCCGACCCAGAGGTGGAAGGTTTCTCCCGGCTGGACGTCGAGACCGGCCACCACGTGCCCGCGCGCTCCGCCGGACCCGCCTTCGCCGCCGAAGAGCTGGAAGGTCGCCCGGGATACCCCGAGGGGGACGGTCCAAGTCTGCCAAGCGCCGGTCGCGGAGAAGCTCGCCTCCTCGCCGTCGAAGATGTCGACGATCACGCGGGGGCGCCGAAAGCTGGTGTCCATCGGCTCGCGGGCGTCGTACCACTCGATGTAGACCGAGCCCCCGAGAACCGGACCGCTGAGCGGCTCGCCCGGGGCCCGCGATTCGGTCGTCTCGGCGCCCTCGCCGGCGAAGTTCTCCGTGTCATCGCCGCCGCCTCCGGCGAGGAGCAACGTCGAACCCCGCATGACCGACGTCGCATCTCCCTCGCCGCCGCTCACCAGCCGCAGCGTCTCTCCGGCAGCTGCTTTCAGCTTGGCGGCGATCATGCCGGCCCGCGCCGTGGCGCTGTCGGCGCCCCGCACCTTGAAAAGCGGCCGCGTGATGCCGGCGGGGACCGTCCATTCCTCTTCGGACCCTGGCTCGAGGGTGCAATTGAGGGCGTGGAGACCGGGAACGTGGTCGGTGACCACCGTCCCGCAAGCCGCCCCCGCCGACGGCGCCGCCATCAGGAGGCACGCAACCGTCCCCAGGGTGGCTGCAAGAACGACGTAATTGGATTTGAACCTGGCCAATGGGCCGTTTCTCCCTGAAATCGATTGTCCGCAACCGGACATTAGCGGCGCCAGCTCGACCCGGCACCGCGTCAACACCGTCCAGATTACTCAAGACTTTCTTAAACATACAGAAATTCCTTGACAAGACCTCGGCGGTGGCTTACCTTCCGGCCCGCCGCTCAGGAGACGAAAAGTTCCGGCACCCAGCGGCATCTAACGAGCAAGGGAGGAGATGTCGTGAGGGTTCCAACCGCCGTGCTTGCGGCGCTCTGTTGCGCCAGCGGGCTCGCCGCTGCCCCCCCGGCCCTGGCGCACGCTGGCCACAGTCATGTTCCGGAGGGTTTCGGACCCCGGATGCCGCAGCAGCCGGATCTGCGCACGGTTGGCGAGGCGACCTATCGGTATCTGCCCGAAAGAGGGGAATACGAAGTCAACCGGCCCGAGCAGCCGCCCGGCTTCATCCATCTCGACTACGCGGCTCCGGAGTCGCCTGAGGGAAGCCCGGCGATTGCGGCTGTGGAGGGCCCAGGTGTCGAATTGCCGAGCCCGGAACTGAGCCCGGTGTGCCGGACGTCCGGCAACCGGATCGTCCTCGTCTACGCACACCGGCCCTGGGACACGACGGCCACCCCCGAGACCACCCTCCGCAGCATTGTGAGGCGGATGAACTGGAAGATCGCCGACCAGGCGTCGCAGTCGAGCGAAGGCAAACGGGTCACCAGGCTCGCGGTCGATTGCGACAGCGGTGGCCAAATCAGGGTCCACGACGTGGCGACGGCCAACAACAACTTCGCCACGATCGACGCGAAGGTGAGGGAACAGCTCTACGGCAGCCCCTTCGCGGAAACCGCCGTCAAGTACCTCGTCTTCGACCACTCCGCCAACGAAGAAAACCCGAACGTGGCCGGGCTTGGAGAGGTCGTCGACGAATTGCGCGACGACCACTTCAACGGCAACGCGACCAACACCAAAACGGCGGTCGTGTACGTGGGCTCATGGGGAAGCCACGTGACCATCCACGAGCTGGTGCATACCCTCGGTGCGGCTCAGGGCCTTCTGTCCCCGAAAGCGCCAAACTCGACCGCCGGCCACCATTGCAGCGACGGCCTCGACCTCCTCTGCTACGAAGACGGGACGGCTGGCGGCAGCAACTACT
>DASWME010000323.1:0-1523 GCA_036399915.1 Thermoanaerobaculia bacterium | reverse complement strand
GCCCAGCCAGTTTTCCCCAGGTGGCCGTCCTAGAGCCGGGGGGAGAAGGATCGCGCATGGGGGGAGAAGTATCGAAATCCCGAGTCCTCCCGGGGGGAGAGGGATCAGACTCTACTAAACCCCGTCCAGTTTGAGAGGCGTGGTTTTGGAGGGGTAGGCTTCCCATTTCCGGAGGAGGTGGAACGGATCGTTATCTGCCCCCTGTCATGCTGCATGTTGACTATGCCCGGTGGGACCAAACACCGGAGGACTTGCGCCGGTTGGCGACGAGCGCTGCCCATCAGCGCACCCGCGAGCGCTTCCTGGCCCTCTACGAGATCACCCAGGAGAGCTGCGCCACCCGCGTCGCGGCGCGCACACGCCGGCACCCGCAGACCGTGATGGAGTGGCTGCACCTCTACAACGCACGCGGCCCCGAGGCGCTGGCCTACCGGCGCACCGGCGGCCGCCCCCCTTTGCGCCGAGATCGAGGCCGGCCTCGGTGAGGTCGTCCGCGCCGCCCAGCACGCCGCGGCGGCGGCGCCGGTAGCCGGGGCCGACCCGGCGCCACGCTGGACCCTGCGGCGCCTGGTCGGCTGGGTGGGCGAGGCGTTCGGCCGCACCCGCTGCCGCGAGACGATCCGCGCCGCCCTCCATCGTCTGAGGCTGTCGTGGAAGAAGGCCAAGAAGCGGCTCGGCCGGGCCGACCCGGGGCGGCGGCAGGCCTTCGTCGAGCAGCTCCGGGATCTGCTGACGGGTGCCCGGCACGACCAGCATCTACTGGTCTACCTCGATGAAGCGCACATCCACCAAGATGCCGGGCTCGGCTACGGCTGGGCGGAGCGCGGCCGGCGCCTCTGGGTCGCCTCCCATTCACCGCGCCTGGCGGACAGGCTCTCCTTCTACGGCCTCTATCTCTACAACGAGGGCGAGGTGCGGCTCTGGCCCTACGCCCGCGCCAACGGCGAGCACACCATCGATGTCCTGCGCCGGCTGCGGGCCGAATGGCCGGACCGGCGCCTGATCCTCGTCTGGGACGGCGCGCCGTACCATCGCGCCGGCATCGTCCGTGAGGCGGCCGCCGCGTTGCGGATCGAGCTCGTGCCCTTGCCGGGCTACAGCCCCGACTTCATGCCGGTCGCGGCGCTCTGGCGCTGGCTCCGCGAGGACGTCACCTACCACCACTGCCATCTTACCGCCGATGATCTCAGCCGCCGTGTCGCCGCCTTCGAAGCGCGTGTGAACCAGGACACCTGCGCCACCGCCGATCGGTTCGGAGCATGCTCCGAACGGGTCAAGGACCGGCTCGAGCCCGATGAGGAGAAACTACCCTTCTCAAACTAGACGCGGTTTAGATCCTCTGCACAGTGATTTTGACCGGTTGGCGGGTGGTCCGAAGCGGCTAGTGCGGGATGGGTGCAGCCCATCTCAACCTGTCAAATCCTCTGTGCAGAGGATCTAGGAGCGACCCCGCATGAGCACGAGGGCGGATGAGGGCGGTCGACCAGGCAGTACCTCGCTATGAGGCGGGCGGACCTGTAGGC
>DASWME010000322.1:0-2614 GCA_036399915.1 Thermoanaerobaculia bacterium | reverse complement strand
CGGCTCGGTCCCAATACGGTCAATGGAGTAGCCAAGCCCCCACGAGGTAGGGAACCCGAAGATCTCATCGATGCCGCTCATCGTCACCGCGGAGACTTCGCGTAAGCGTTCTGGCGAGATCAGCCGGACACCGTCCACCTCGCCCAGCAGCGCGGCGTACATGCGTGTCACGGCGCGGGCAGTCACGATGCCGTACGCGGGGACGTCAGCGGCGAGCGCGTCGGCACGGTTGCCGTAAGCGGCGGTCGTGCACTCCGGCGGCCCCAGCTTGAACATCGGCGAGTCCTTGGGGATCGCGGCAAACATGCCCTGATTGCCTTCGGCTTCCTCCAGCCGGGCCAGCCTGCCCAGCTCGGATTCCGGAACGCCGAAGAAGAGCTCGCCGGCGACACCCAGCGGTGAGGCCACTTCCTCCCTCAGGACCTGCGAGATCGGTTTGCCGGTGGCCCTGCGGACGATCTCGCCGACGATATAGCCGAATGTCAGGGCGTGGTAGCCGATCCTGGTGCCAGGTTCCCACCAGGGCTCGGCGTCGGCGATGATAGTGCACATCTTGTCCCAATCGTACAGATCCTCCGTTGTGAGTCCGGCCGGCAGGCCCGGCACGCCGACCGACTGGCTCAAAGCATGTCGCACGGTGGCAGTCTCCTTGCCGTGGGCGCCGAACTCGGGCCACAACTCGACGATTGGGGTGTCGTAGTCGAGGACGCCGTGCTCGGCGAGCACGTGTACCACCGTCGCGGCTACGCCCTTGCCGATCGAGAAACTAAAAAAAGGCGTATCCGGCGCTACTGGGCGCTCGGGCGTCGGGTCGGCGACGCCCGCGACGGCGTCGACCACCTGGTGGCCTTGCCGGTAGACCGCCACTTGCAGACCTCTCTCGGCTCCGGACTCGACGAGCCGGTCGATGGCTTCCTGGACTTGCTGCTGGATGTCGTTCACGATCGTTCCCCTTCTCAATGGTGGATTGTTGGGCGGCAAATCGTTACCTCCCAGTGAAAGCAATAGTTCGTCCGTACAAACCGGACCCGGGCAGAAAACTCGTCGGTGGCGCCCGCCCGGGCCAGATGGGATCAAGGAAGACCCTCGCCCCTCTCGGGCGAAAGCAGTTGCCTTTAGGGTCGTCGTTCATTCCCTCCCCTGCCTGATCATCTTCCGACCGTGGTCACGAACGCCGCGCCTAGCTAATCGCGGGCGCGGATCTCCTGCACAGCCCAGCCGTTGCCGTCCGGATCGCTGAAGTAGACGTGCAGGATCCCCCCGAGATCCTGGACCTCGCCGACGTCCACCCCGCGGTCGGCGAGCTCGGCACGCGCCGCGTTTATGTCTGAAACGACCAGGAGTAGGCCCTGGACGGAGCCCGGTGGCGTGTCCACGATCCCGGTCCCTATGGCGATCGAGCAGGCCGACCCGGGAGGCGTGAGCTGAACGACGCGCATCTCGTCGATCGCTCTGACGTCGTGGTCGATGTTGAAGCCGACCTTGTCCGTGTAAAAACTCTTCGCCCGGTCCACGTCGGAGACGGGAATCGGGACCAACTCGAGCTTCCATTCCATGGTGCGCCTTCCTTTCATGCAGTCGATCACTTGATCATCTAGCTGGAGAACATTCCGCTGGTGACGTTGACGAACGTGCCGGTGATGGCGGCGGCTTGTTCGGAGGCCAGGAACGCGGCCACGGCCGCAACTTGGTCTAGCCGGGGTGAGCGGCGCAACATCCTCATCTCGTCCAGGCGAGCGAGTAGGCCCTGGAAAGCCGCGTCATCCAGCTGCAGGTCGCTGTTGACCGAGGCGAGCTTCTCCGGCGACATGGTGTCGGGAACTCCGGCCGCCCAGAGACCGACGACACGCACGCCGTGCGGTCCGATCTCGGCCGCCAGGTTGCGGACGAAAGTGTCGGTCGCCGCGTCGGCGGGGCCGGTGCCACCCATCATGGGGCTTCTGTTGGCGGATCCGCTGTCCAACGCGAGGATGACACCCGAGCCCTGCCGAATCATGTGGCGTGCCGCTGCCCGTGCAGTGATGAAGTTCGCCTTGATCCCGGTGGTAATGGGACGGATGAAGTCCTCCGTTGTCATGTCGGCCAGCGGGATCCCCTGCACGTCCCCGCGCGAGACGAGGTTGAAGGACACGTCGATGCTGCCTGCCTGGGCGGCCACCGCACGGGCGTGCTCGTCGACGGCCCGCTCGTTGAGGGCATCGACCACGGCCACCTCGGCAAAGCCGCCCGTAGCCCGGATGTCGGTGGCGACTGCCTCCAGCGACTCCCTGGTGCGGCCGGCGAGGAAGACGCGTGCCCCCTCGCGGGCGAAGGTCCGGGCGAGGCCGCCACCGATCGCCCCTCCCGCCCCGTAGATCACGGCGTTCCTGTCCTCAAGCAACATTTTCATTCACCTGTTCGTCTGATTCTTCATCAAGTTCCCGGGGGCCTTGATGGACCTCTGGCTCCTTCTTTGCCCGGCTCTCGGGCTCTAGCACGGTTATGGCGACCAAGATGGCCACGGCGACGAGGGCGGCCCCGATCCCGAACGCGAGGTGGTACCCGCTCGTCAACGCCGCCGCGGTGGACTCGCCGGCCCCGATCAGCTCGTTGCTCCGCGATGCGGAGAGGGTCG
>DASWME010000321.1:0-17873 GCA_036399915.1 Thermoanaerobaculia bacterium | reverse complement strand
AACGATTCCGGCCGGGAGCTCAGCCAGGAGCAGAACGACTTCGGCCAGGAGCTCATCCAGGAGCAGAACGATTCCGGCCAGGAGCTCACCCAGGAGCAGAACGACTTCGGCCAGATCCTGGCCGAGTTCGAGCAGGAGGCGCCGGCCAAGCGCGACGATCCGGGGGTCGGCCAGAAGGTGAGCGGAACGATTCTCTCGGTCACGGACGAGTGGGTCTTCGTCGACCTCGGCTCGAAGTCCGAGGGTCGGATCGCGGCCACCGAGCTGCGCGACGCCGAGGGCAACCTCACGGTCAGGGAGGGGGATACGATCGAGGCGACGGTCACCGGGACCGATCCCGAGACCGGCGCGCTGGTGTTGAAGCGCAAGGCCGGCGGCAAGGGCAAGCGGCCGGCGGAGGTCGTCCCCGAGATCCGCCAGGCCTACGAGGGCAACCTGCCGGTCGAGGCTCTGGTGACGGGCCTCAACAAGGGCGGCGCCGAGGTGCAGCTCTACGGCATGCGGGCGTTCTGTCCGCTGTCGCAGCTCGACCTGCGCTACGTCGAGGACCCGCAGAAGTTCGTGGGCCAGCGGCTGCAGTTCAAGGTCAACCGGCTGGAAGAGGGCAACCGCGGCGGCCGCGGCCCGAACATCGTGCTCTCGCGCCGGCAGCTCCTCGAGGAGGAGCAGCAGGCCAAGGCCGCCGAGACGCGACAGAAGCTCCAGGTGGGCGCCATCCTCACCGGCAGGGTGACCTCGCTCACCTCCTACGGCGCCTTCATCGACCTCGGCGGCATCGAGGGCATGCTGCACGTCTCCGAGATCGGCCACACCCGCACGGCCCAGCCTGCCGACGTCTTCACCATCGGCCAGGAGGTCGAGGTCCAGGTCATCAAGATCGAGAAGGGCAAGGACGAGAAGCGTCCGGAGCGCATCTCCCTCTCCCGCCGCTCGCTGGAGCGCGATCCCTGGAGGGACGCGGTCTCCCGCTTCCCCGAGGGGACGGAGACGACCGGCCGCGTGGTGCGCCTGGAGTCGTTCGGCGCCTTCGTGGAGCTGGCCCCCGGTCTCGAGGGCCTGGTCCACATCAGCGAGATGGGCGCCGGCCGGCGGCTGAACCACGCCCGCGAGGCGGTGCAGCTCGGCCAGGACGTGCAGGTGAAGGTGCTCGGGGTCGATTCCAACCGGCGCCGGATCTCGCTGTCCATGGCCGCGGTGGGCGGCGGCGACCGGGAGCGCGAGCGGGACCGCGACCGCGGCGGCGACCGCAGCGATCGCGAGCGGCACCGGGAGCGCGAGGACGAGGACGCCTACGCCCGCAGCGGCGCCTCGTCCGGGTCGGGCTCCGGCTCCGGCTTCGGCTCGATGGCCGACTTCTTCTCCCGTTCGAAGCGGCGGTAAGCCCACGGGGGCGGCACGCTCCGCCCCCATCCAGCGGACTCCTCATGAAAAAAGGCACGTAAAGTGGCTTGAAATCTAGCCATTTTGTGCTACCCTCGAAGAGCCGGATTGGCGTCTACTTTACAATCTCTCGCGCCGTTGGCGCATGGGGCCCACAAAGAGGACTGGCGTTTCGGGAGCCGCCCATGCAGAGAACTCCTTTTTCCACCGGTCATCGCCGCCGACTGGCGGCCGTCTCGTTCCTCGTCCTCGCCGTCTCGGCCGCGCCGGCCGTGCGCGCCCAGAGCCTCCTGGGGTCGCGGGAGTCGCTGCTGCGCCAGAGCGAGGCCGCCCGCGACCACGACTTCACCTACCTGCGCACCTCGGCGGACGTCCGCAGCTTCGCCCGCCGCGGCCTCCTGGTGCGCCTCAAGGGGAACTCGGACTACCGGCTGGCCGCGGACTACGTGTCCTTCCCCTACGCGCGGCCGGAGGTGAAGCTGTTCATCGAGCGGCTGGCGGACCAGTACCACAGCGCCTGCGGCGAGCGCCTGACCGTCACCAGCCTCACCCGGCCGATCACGCGCCAGCCTCCCAACGCCTCGCACCTCTCGGTGCACCCCACGGGCATGGCCGTGGACCTGCGCCGCAGCTCGCGGGCGGCCTGCCGGCAATGGCTCGAGGGCGCGCTGCTGGAGCTCGAGGGCAAAGAGGTCCTCGAAGCCACGCGCGAGCAGTGGCCGCCGCATTATCACGTGACGCTCTTCCCGAGCTCGTACATGCGGTATCTGGGCGATGACGCGCCGCGCACCCAGGTCGCCAAGGCCACGCGCGGCGAGTCGGGCAAGAGCCGGACGGTGGCGGCCTCCAGTCGGAGCAAGAAGTATCGCGTCGGCCGTGGCGACACTCTGTGGCGCATCGCCCAGCGCCACGGCGTCAGCGTCTCCCGCATCAAGCAGGCCAACGGCATCCGCTCCTCCCGATTGCGGCCGGGGCAGATGCTGTCAATCCCGACGCGCTAGCGGCTCTGTTGGATTCCATGTCGGGCGCCCCTGGGGTGGGCGCCCTTTTCATTCATGCCGTGCCGCGGGTCAGATCCCCACCAGATCGAGGAGCCCTTGGCGGAATACGCCGAAGCTCCGTGAACGGTTCCGGTACGGCTCCATCCTGGCAGAGATCTCCCGAGCGGCTTTGATCTTTGCAAGACCTGCACGGTGGTAGCCCGCCCTCTGGAGCTCCCGTTCGAGAGCCTCCCAGGTCCCTCCCCGGATCGCGTCGGGGTCGCGATAGGCCGCACGTTCCCCAAGAGTAGGGGAGACGCCCGGATAGGCTTCGCACAGCGCATCGACGTCTCCAAAGAACCACGCCTCCAGTTCCTCGATCGCCAACCGGTTCAGCACCTGGAATCCTCCACTCTGCCATCTCGCCCGCGTCAGAAACCCGGCTTGCTGGGCCATATCCTCCAGGGCAGTCTTCTGCTCCAGACAATTCCGTCCGTCGGCGTCGATCAGCACCACGATCCCCCAATCCTCCGGGATCCAGTGCCGATAGCCCCGGAGGCGCGTAGGGAGCTTCTGCAGCAGATCGTGCTTGCCTTGATGCGGGTAGATGTTGAAGGTGAAATCGAGCCCAAGGAGCTTCGGTACAAGGTTGCCCAAGGCAGCCTCGGCAGAGGGCTCCTCGACCAGGAACTCTACGTGCGAGAGAGCAGGCATCGACTATCGGACGGATGCCACCTTCGGTCCCCCGGAGCGGACCAGAGGATCTCCGACCTCGAAGTGACCTTCCAGCCAGAGATCGCCCAGCAGCGCCCCTTCACCCATGAACTCGGGGATGCCCCGCATGTCAGAAGCCCGGCGGGCTTGTGTATAGCCCCGTTCATCGCGGTAGAGGACCCATACCTCCTCGGCCCTCAAGGCGTTGACGAAGAAAGGCGAATGAGAGCTGACGAGCAGTTGTGTGCGGGCGGTGGCCTGCCGGCACTCCTCCGCGAGTTCCGGCAGTAAACGGGGGTGCAGGTAGTTCTCCGGCTCCTCGATACCGATCAGCTGGGATGGATCGGGGTCATAGAGGATCGTCAAATAGGCCAGGAGCTTCAGCGTCCCGTCCGAGGCGAAGCGGGCCAGAACCGGCTGCTCGAAGGGAGCGTCCTTGATCTGGAGGAGCAGTCTCCCATCCGGCATGACGTCCGCGGTCACCTGCTCCAGTCTGGGGACTCGCTGGGCGAGCGTTCTCAGGATCTCCTCCAGCCGGTCAGGGTGCTGCTCCTTGAGGTACTGGATGACATTGGGCAGGTTATCCCCCGTGGGAGAGAGGCGCTCCTGGGGGCCGGCTTCCACGGAGCCCCGCGTGCTGTCGGCGCTCAGATAGGAGAGATACCAGCCCGTGATGAACCGCCGTAGCGCGGTAACCCGGGGGTGTTTCGCGAGCTGCCCCAAGGTGTTGACGGCGATCGTCTCCGGGGAACTGAGGCGTTCTTCGATCCGCTCATCCTGCTCGTCTGGCATTTCGCCGGAGACCACACGTCCCTCGCCGCCATGGAAATCCAGAAAGCGGAAGGGAGCTCCATACGGTTTCCGTTTCCAGGCCAGCCACTCTTCGGAGACGAACGGCCCCTTGGCGCCCTCGTCAATTGCCAGGTGGTACGTGATGACAGGCTTGTTCGGCGCCTCCCGGTACTTCAACTCGATCTCGATGGGTCCCTGGGCTCCTCGCGTCCGCAACTCCTTGAAGCGGCCTCGGCGGTCCCAGGCCTTGCGCAGCCCGGCGGTGAAGCACTCCGAGAGAAAAGCGAAGACATCGAAAATGGTCGACTTGCCGCTGCCGTTGGGCCCCAAGAACACTGTCAAGGGGGTCAGACCCCTGAGGTCCAGATCATTGAGCGCTCTGTACCTCTTCACTCGCAGAGATTCGATCCGGGGGACGGTGTGGCCTCTTGGGGGTCTTGTCATCACGCGGTGAGTTTAGGAAGAAATCTACTCTCTGACCACCCTGTACGCCTGGACCTTCTGCTGCAGGCCCTTGAGCTGGAACTCGCCGAGCGGCTCGGTGGGGATCGTGCCGTCCAGCAGGCGGTGGGTCCCGGGGCCCAGCACGACGTCGCCCGGCTGGGCGACGAACGCCTCGAGGCGGGCGGCGACGTTGACCGCGTTGCCGAGCACGGTGTAGTCCACCCGGCGGGCGCTGCCGATGTCGCCCACCACCACCGGACCGCTGTTGAGGCCAACCCGGGCGCTGAAGCCGGGCAGCCCCTGGGCGGCCTGGCGGGCGTTCCAGGCGGCGAGCCCCTCCTGGATCTCGATCCCCGCCCGCACGGCCCGCAGGGCGTGGTCCGGCTGGGCCACGGGGGCGCCGAAGAAGGCCATCACGCAGTCGCCGATGAACTTGTCGAGGGTGCCGCCGGCGCGGAAGATGGCCTCGACGGCGAGGTCCAGGAAGGCGTCGAGCGATTCGGCCACCCGCTCGGGCGGTGAGTTCTCGGCGAAGGCCGTGAAGCCCACGAGGTCGGCGAAGAGCACGGTCGCCTCGGCGGTCTTGAGGCGCCGCATCCCCTCGTCGCCGCGGCGCAGCACCTCCTCGATGACGCCCGGAGAGTGGTAGCGCTCGAGCCGCGCGCGCACCTGCCGCTCGAACTCGGCCTTGCGCGCGTAGCGGATGCGCTCGACCGCCACCGCCACGTAGTTGGCGAGGGTGGTCAGCACGTCGAGGTCCCGCTCGCCGAAGGCCCCCACCTGGACCGGGGAGTCCACCTGGACGACGCCCATGATCCGCTCGCCCGACCAGAGCGGGGCGCACATGGCGGAGCGGATCTGGTGCAGGCGGATCGATTCGCCCCCGGAGAGGCGGTGGTCGGACTGGGCGTCGAAGGTGACGAGGGCCACCCGCTCGCGCATCACCGACCGCAGCATGGTGCGGGAGACGGGCACTTCGCCTGAGGGGCGGAGCTCCACCCGGTCCTTGACCCGCGCCAGCTCGCAGACCAGCTCGCCCGCATTGTCCGCATCGTCCGCATCGCCGGAGAGCAGGATGAACCCGCGGTCCACCGGGAAGGCCTCGAAGGCCAGCTCCATCACCCGGGCGAGCACGTCGTCCACCGACTCAGCCAGGGTGAGCATGCGGCCGAGGCGGGTGAGAAAGCCGAACATGCGGCGGACGTAGGACTCGTCGCCGCCCTCCGGAAGGGGCCGGGAGGCTGGTCCGGCGAGTCCGTAGTCCGCCGCGAACTCCGACAGCGGCCGGATGATGGTGGCGTTGCCGAGGCCGGCCAGGGGCGCCTCCTCCGCGGCGAGCACCGTCGCGGGCTGCGGCCGCGGGAGAGGGGGCGCCTCCTCTTCGAGGCGGATCTCGAAGGAGCCGATGCCCAGCAGGTCGCCCGGGCGCAGCGGCGCCTTCTCGACCGGGACGCGGTTGACCTCGACGCCGTTGGTGCTCTTGAGGTCGTGGACGGACCAGCCTTCGGGCTCGCGCAGGATCTCGGCGTGGTAGCGGGAGACGGAGACGTCGGAGAGGACCACGTCGTTGTCGCCCCCGCGGCCCAGCCGGACCCTGCCACCGGTCAGGGGGACGACACGCTCCTCACCGTTGACGACGTAACGCAGGCGCAGCATGGGGTGGGAGGACCTTCGGAGGGATGATAGCAGCCCCGATCCGCCGCGATCATCTCCTTCTTCCCAGGCTCAGGCGCTCAGCGCCTCCAGGTCGTGCAGCAGTTCCACGACCGAGCGGTAGCGCCGGTCGGGATCCTTCTCGAGGCACCGCAGGATGGCGGTCTCCAGCGCGGGCGGGATCTCGGGCCACTGGGCTCGGGGCGGCGGCGGCTCCTCCCGCAGGTGCTGGAGCAGGACCGCCATGGCCGTGGACCCGGCGAAAGGCAGCACACCGGTGAAGATCTCGTAGAGCACGATGCCGCAGGAGTAGAGGTCGGACCGGGGGTCCGCCTCCCGGCCCTGGAGGATCTCCGGTGCCAGGTACTGCGGCGTGCCCACGACGAAGCCGGCCTGGGTCTGCCCGGGGGTGAGCCGTCCGACGGGCCGCGCGATGCCGAAGTCCATGAGCTTGGCGTTGCCCGTGGGCTCCAGGATCAGGTTCTCCGGCTTGATGTCGCGGTGGAGCACGCCCACGGAGTGGGCCGCGGCGAGGCCGGCGCAGAGCTGTTTGACCAGGCGCAGCCCGGCCGAGTACGGGAGCCGGCGCGTCTGGTCGAGCATGTAGCGCAGCGTCACGCCGCGCACGTACTCCATGGAGATGTAGGGCACGCCGTCGATCTCGCCGAAGTCGTGGGTGCGCAGCACGTTGGGATGGGTGATCCGGCGCGCCAGCTTGAGCTCGCTCTTCAGCCGCTCGAGCTGGCTGCGGTCCCCCCAGAGGTCGCGCTTGAGCATCTTGAGGGCCACCAGGTCGTCCAGCTCCCGGTCGCGCGCCTTGTAGACGACGCCCATGCCGCCGGCCCCCAGCACGGAGAGAATCTCGAAGCGCTGGCCCAGCAGGGCGCCCGGGGAGAGGCCGGAGAGCGTGGGCCGGCTCTCCAGGGTGAGCGTCTCCGCCCCGGCCCGCGCGCTGAGCAGGGCGGACGCCATGCGCGCCTCGACGACGTACAGCGGCTGCGGCGTGACCACTCCGCGTCGGGGAGCCAGGCGGTAGCCGGCCTGCGCGAAGGCGTCCTTCAGCTCGTCGTGCACCTCGCGGGAGAGCAGCAGCTCGCCGGGGGTGGCCTCGCGCAGCAGGCTCTCGAGCCGCTGCACGGGCAGGCCTACCACGGCGCGCTCCGCCCGCTCGCCCCAGGTGACCGGGCCGGTGACCGCCCGGCCGGCCGCCATGGCGGCCACCGGCGCCTCGGGCCCACCCTCGGAGCCGCCATCCGCCGGCGGGCCCAACGCCTGCGCGGCCACGGCAAAGGCCCGGTGGCCTCTACCCTCCCCCTCGAAGCGGGCGAGCACGCGGTGCCCCGAGACCGCCTCCACCTGCCCACGGCCGCGGACCACGGCCGCGGTCACGCGGTCGAGGTCGGCCGCGAGGCGGGCCAGCGTCTCGCGAGCGTCGCCGTCGGCCGCGGCCCGGGCGTACTGGCGCAGCTCGACCGCGAGCAGCAACACGTCGCGGCTCTGCGCCTCGCCCAGGGCCGCCCGCGCCTGGACGGGCTCCGGCAGGTTGCGCGACAGCTCGGTGACGTACTCCTCCATGTCCCGCTTCTCCCGCAGGTCGGCCAGCAGCTCGTGGAAGGCGTGGGCGAGCCGGCCCACCTCGTCAGTGCGGCCGGCGTCGATCGTCAGGCCGTAGTTCCCCTGCCGGGCCGCCTCGGCGACGGTCACCAGCCGGCGCACCGGGCCCATGACCCGCCGCGCGAAGGCGAAGGCGAGAAAGGGGGCGAGAAGCACGGCCGCCAGGCCGGCCCCCAGCAGCACGTTCTGGATCTGCCGGTAGGCAGCCAGCTCCTTCTGGAGGGAGGCCAGCGTGAGGCTGGCGCCGACCGGCTTGCCCGCGGCGTCGAGGAGCGGCGTCTCCTGGGTGAGCCAGGGCTCGCCCTCCAGCTCCAGCGTAGCCTGATGCACGGCCTTCCCCTGCCGCATGGCCGCACCCATTCCCGGCCTGTCGGCCGAGAGCGCCGCAGCGAGGCTGCGGGCGGTCTCCGCCGGCAGAGTGGTGGCCGTGATCTCGGGCCCCTGTTCGCCATTGGCGAAGATGGCGACGTCGGCGCCGCTCACCTGGCTCACCTCGGCAGCCGAGGCATTGGTGATCGCGAATCCGGTCACCAGGAATCCCAGGAGGGTGAACTCCTGCTCCCGGAGAGGCACCGCGACGGCGTAGTAGAGACGGTTTCCCTCCCGCCAGGCGCCCGCGGCCTCGAAATCGGTCAGGGCCTGAGCCACCAGCGGGCGTTTCGACAGATCCTGACCCACAGCTCCCGGGTTGTCCGTACGGACGAGGACCCGGCCTGCTGGATCGAGGAGGATGGCGAAGTCGAAACCCAGCTCCCGCTGAGCGTCCCTTAGCTTGTCGAGCAGCGAAGCGGCGTCCCGCTGGGCGGTGGACTCCGCAATATAGGCCACCAGGCTCGGATCGGAGACGAACACCTCCGAGGTCATCTTCAACCGGTCGTACCGCTCCCTCTCGTAGGTGGCCTGCATCGAGGCAGTGCTCTGCAGCGAGTCTGCCGCCGCCTCGCGCGCGATCCGCCGCAGCAGCACGGAGGTGACCGCCACCGCTCCGCCGACCAGCAGGGCGATGAGCAGCGAGGTGACCAGGAAGATCCGGGTCTCCAGCGACAGGCCCGGGCGGCTGCGGCTAGCGGTTGTTGTAGCGGTCACGTTGCGACCTGAAGTAGGACTTCCCGAGCTTGTTCAGGTGGGCGGGGATGAGGGGCCGCACGATCTCCACGCGGGCGAGCAAGGGCTCCGGGCCTTTCTGCGGCAGCTCCACGTCCGCCGTCCAGGGGTCCGCCTGCTCGTGCCACACCGTGAGCTTCCCCCGCCCCCGGGGGAGACCGGTGAGCACGAACTCGCCGTCGGCATCAGGCGAGGCGTGGTACGGCGTGTCCAGCACCAGGATGTAGCCCACCATGTCGTGGTGCACGTTGCAGTAGACGCGCACCAGGCCGGCCTCTGCGAACCGCTCCTCCTTGCCGGGTCCCTGCCGGTAGAGTCCGAGGTCGAACTGGTTGGGGGAGGAGACCGAGAAGACGTTGTGCAGGATCGGGTCCTGGTTCGGAAAGCGCACCCGGCTCCCCCGCGGGACCACCAGCGTGCGCGGCGCGAACGCCTTGCGCCGGGTCACCATCTCGAACGGCGTCTCGGCCGGCCGCGCCGGCTGCGGGCTCGCCGGCTCGAAGTAGACGACAGCCTGGCGCACGTCGCTCCCCCGCGCCGGCCCCTTGCCCCCTTTGTCCAGGAGCTGAACGCGGCCGCGGAGGTCCTCGGCGTGGAGGGGAAGGGTCAGCAGCAACAAGAGAAAAAGGGATTTCCTCACGCTACACCCTCCACCGCAGCGTCGCCAGGAACTCATTGTTCTCCCGCTTGGCCCCGGAAGCCAGGATGAAACGGTTGTCCGCGTACTCGACGGTGAGGTCCACGCCGGCGAAGACGCCGAGGCGCAGGCCGGCGTCGATCTTCTCCCAATCCCAGGCGAAGCTCGGGCTCGGCGTCCGGGGATGGTTGCCGAAGCCGTTGTCGAGCTTCGACCAGCGCACGGCCGGTGCGATCGAGGTGAAGAGCTGCCGGTCCCCGACCGCCCAGACCAGCGGCAGGTCGAAGCGCCAGGCCACCTCGCCCTCGACGCCGGTGCGCGGCAGGCCCGCCAGCTCCTGGTCCACGTACTGGCCGAAGAAGGAGAACCCGCCCAGGTAGAGCCAGACGTTGCCGCCGACCTCGCGCTTGTCGTCATTCTTGATGGGGAGGGGCGCGGCGTCATCCGGCCCGTTGAGCAGGTCGAGGTCGCCGCCGTAGAAGGTGCCTTCCAGCTCCACGGTCTTCGCCAGCTTCCGCCGGTACCCCCAGGCCAGGGCGTCGAGGCCGTTCCTCCCCGCCTCGTCGGCGAAGCGCCAGCCGAGGCCGGCGCCCGCCTCCAGGTCGCCGTCCACGTCGAGGTCCTCCACCTCGGCATCGTAGAGGATCACGACGCCACTGTGCAGCGCCGGATCCGGGTTCGGCCGCAGCAGCGCGGGCGTGCCGTTGTCACCGGCGAGGGCGTTCGGATCGCGCATGAACACGGGGTTTCCCTGGGTGGCCGAGAGCTTGAGGTAGAGGTGCCGGCCGAGATGGGCTCCCAGCTCGGCTCCGGTATCCTCGAAACGGTTGAAGGCCGTGGAGACGAGGCCGTAGCCCTCCAGATGCCGGTCGTCCTGCCGCTCGAACTTGGGGAACTTGCCGATCTTGAGATAGATCCCGCTGCGCGGCGCCAGGGTGGCCGCATCGGGCTCGACGCCGAAGCGGACCCAGGCCTCGTCGACGTCGACCTTCTTGTCGGTGGACGTGGGGTTGCGGTCGTAGAGGTCGATGAAGTCCACCTTGCCGTGGGCGGCGAGGCCATCGCCCCAGACCGCGTCCACGAGCAGGGTCACGGCCGCCAGCTCGAAGTGCGAGCCGGGGTTGACCGTCTCCTCGAAGGCTCGGGTCTGTCCCGGCGGGAGCTGGTCCGGCCGGAACGGGAAGGGCACCGGGAAACGGTTGGCCTCGCTGTGCCGGAAGCTCGCCCTGGCTTCGAGGCCGAGGTCCAGCCGCGGGCGCAGGCTCCCGGGCTGCTCCTCGGATGCCGCGGCCGCCTCCCCTGCCTCCTGCGCCCGGGCCGGACCGCACAGACCCAGGCCGAGCAGCAGCAGGGCACAGCACCTCCGATGGGATCTTCCCAGCGCCATGGTTCGCGGCTTCCGGCGATACTACGGAAACGGGCCGTAGCTTAGATGGATGCCGCTTCTCAGTAAAGAGACAGAGATGTTTTTGAGAGGGAGGAAATCATGGAGGGACGGCGCGGCGCGGGGGCGTGGACCGCCCCCGGCGGATCGAGCGCTGCCTCAGGCATACTTGTAGCGGCGGCGGTCGCGCAGCTTCCGTGCCAGGAACAGGGCGCCCACCACCCACAGCGGCACGGTGAACAGCCCGAAGCGCACCCGCTGGTTCAGCAGCCCTTTGACGTTCGACTTCATCTTGCCCATCGATCGATCCTCCTGGAGGACTGGAGTCATTGTTCTGGGTTCAGAACCGCGTTGTCCTCAACGCGTCCGCGAACCGCACTCTGGTTTGTGCAAGACAAGTGCCATTGAACGAGGCCGCCGGGGCGGGCGGTTGTGGGAGAATCGGTCCGCTCTCGCGAGCGACAACCATTCTTTGGAGAAGATGCCCTGTGATCTCATCGGAAGAGTTCCGCAAAGCTCTGCGCCACTTCCCCGCCGGCGTGACCATCGTCACCATCAAGGCCGGCGAGCGGACCCATGGCCTCACCGTCTCGGCCTTCGCCTCGGTCTCGGCCGAGCCGCCCATGATCATGATCATCATCGAGAACCGCCACCACGCCTACTCGCTGCTGCAGGAGACAGAAGCCGTCTTCGCGGTCAACATCCTGGGGGAGGACCAGTCGGAGCTGTCCAACCGCTTCGCCTGGGTCAAGGACGAGGACCGCTTCGCCCTCGGCAACTGGTCCACGGCCATGACCGGCGCCCCCATCCTGGTCGACGCCTTAGCCTGGCTCGACTGCCACATCCACGCGCGCTACCCCGCGGGCTCCCACACGATCTACGTGGGCGAGGTGCACGCGAGCAACGTGCCCAAGGACGAGGCGCCGCCGCTCGTCTACTGGAACCGCGGCTACCGCAAGCTCAAGCTGCACGAGGAACCGCCGGTCTCATAGGGGCGAAGCCTTCACGGCTCCCCGTCCGGCAGCGCCTCCTCCACCAGGGTTGCGGGCGCTCGGGGTGCGGTGAGGACCGCCAGGGCGTGGAACCCGGCCCAGACGAGGAGCCCCACCACGCCGCAGCCGAACCACAGCGCGCGCGGCCCCAGGCGCTGGTAGACCCAGGTGCCCGCCAGCGGCGCCACCACGAAGGCGCTCGAGAACGAGAGGTTCAGCAGTCCCATGTACGCTCCCCGGCTCTCTTCCGGCGCCCGGTCGGCGATGGTGCTCGAGACGATCGGGAAGATCAGCATCTCCCCCACCGTCCACACCAGGACCGTGAAGACGGCATAGCCGAAGCCCGATCCCAGGGGCAGGAGGGCGAGCCCGAAGCAGAGGAAGAAGCCGCCGAGGCCCGACACCTTCAGCGGGTCCCGCCCCGCGAGCGAGTGCACCAGCACCATCTCGAAGAGCACGATGACCAGCGTGTTGACGGCCAGCACCAGTCCGATCTGCGCCTCGGAGAAGCCGTAGAGGTCCCGCAGCGACAGCGGGAACGTACCGAGGATCTGGAAGGTCACGACGTTGAGGACGAACAGCAATCCCAGGATCGCCATCACCGGCAGGTCCCGCCAGGGAGAGCGGGCGGGGGCCGCCACGCCGGAGCGGGCGGCGCGGGGCTTGGCGTGCACCCCGCCGGGAAAGACGAGCTGGAGCATGCCGGCGGCGAGCAGGCAGGTGACGCCGTCCGCCACGAACAGCCAGCCGTAGTCGTAGAGCGCCAGGAACCCGCCCACGGTGGGCCCGAGCGTCATGCCGATGTTGACCGCCAGGCGCAGCAGGGCAAAGCTGCGAGCCCGCTCCCCCGGACCGCTCGCCGCGGCCAGGGCCGACAGGTTCGCGGGCCGGAAGACCTCGCCGACGAAGCTCAGGACGACCACCATGGCCGAGATCGCGAGCCGGCCGTGGACGTGGCCCAGCGCCAGGAAGGACGCCGCGGTCGACACCAGGCTCCACTTCATGACCCAGACCGGATCGAAGCGGTCGCAGAGCCAGCCGCCGACGTACGAGGCCGCCATCCCGCCGAGGCCATAGAGGGCGAGGGTCTGGCCGGCCTGCGCCGTGGTGAGGCCGCGCTCCTCGGTGAGGAACAGCACCAGGAACGGCAGCACCATCGTGCCGCTGCGGTTGATCAGGGTGGCGACGGAGAGCAGCCAGACGGGCCGGCTGAGGCCCGAGAAGGCTTCGCGATAGGCGGCGGCGATCGAGCGGAGCATGGGATTCTTGGATTGACGATTTTGAATTTTGGATCGAGACCGTCCTAGACTCCGCATCGAGGCCGGCGGTCCATGCATCGGAAACCGACGATTGGAATCTTATCCCTCACCCTGATCCTGAGCGGCATCGCCCTGTCCCTTCCCGCCCAGGAGCCCGCTCCTGCTCGTGAGATCGCCATCACCTTTGACGACCTCCCGTTCGGCGGGCGCGGGCCGGACCTCGGCTTGGCGCGGATCTGGGCCGCGAACGAGGCGATGCTCGCGACGCTGCGCCGGGAGGGCGTCCCTGCCGTCGGCCTCGTCAACGAGAGCAAGCTCTACGTCCCCGGCGAGATCGATGAGCGGACCGCCTTGCTGGACCGGTGGCTGGACGCTGGTGCGGAGCTGGGCAACCACACGTTCTCCCATCCCTCGCTCGTGGACACGCCTCTCGCGGTCTTCGAGGAGGACGTCGTCCGGGGAGAGACCGTCACCCGCTGGCTGCTGGAGAGGCGGGGGCGGAAGCTCCACTGGTTCCGCCATCCCTACCTGCGCACCGGGCTGACTCCGGAGGTCCGGTCCGCTTTCGAGAAGTTCCTGCGGGAGCGCGGCTACACGGTGGCTCCAGTCACCGTCGAGAATTCCGACTACGTCTTCAGCGCCGCCTACACCCAGGCCCGGACGCGAGGCGACGCGGAGGCGATGCGGCGCCTGGGCGAGGCGTACGTCCAGTTTACGGAGGCGCAGCTCGGTTTCTGGGAGGGGGTCGCGCAGAAGGTCGTGGGCCGTCCCATCAAGCACGTCCTGCTGCTGCACGCCAACGAGATCAATGCGGACTACCTGGACGAGGTCCTGGCCCTGCTGAAGCGGCGGGGGTACCGGTTCATCACTCTCGAGGAGGCATTGCGCGACGACGCCTACCGCCTGCCGGACACCTACGCCGGCCCATCGGGGGTCTCCTGGCTGTACCGCTGGGCCGTCAGCCGCGGGGTCCAGATCGACTGGGGCCAGGAGCCGGAGCCGCCCACGTTCGTGCAGCAGCTCTATGAGGCGACGAGACCGGCCGCGCGATGAGCGCCTTCTTTTCCCGGCCCGACCGCTTCTTCCTGGCGGCGGGGCTGCTTCGGCCTGGCCTTCATGGTCGTCACGCCACCGTTCCAGGTGCCCGACGAGCCGGCCCACTTCAGCCTGTTGTCCTTCGGGATCTCGGTGTGGAAGTTGGTGGGGCGGTATTATCCATGACCGGGGCGGTGCTAACATCAACAACGTCAGGAGGATCTATGGGACAGGTCGTCTCGAAAGCCAGCTTCCAGGATCGCGCGCTGGAGTACCTGCGCGAAGTGGAAGCTACGGGCGAGGAGCTGATCATCACGGACCAGGGCAAGCCTGTCCTGAAGTTGATCCGCTACGACCAGGACCCGAAAGCTGTGCTGGAATCTCTGCGGGGATCAGTGGTCCGTTATGACAACCCGACCGAACCGGTTGGGCAGGAGGATTGGGAGTCGCTTCGTTGATCGTCCTTGACACCCACGTCTGGGTCTGGTGGGTGTCGAGCCCGGAACGGCTCTCTCCCACAGCCCGGCAGCAGATCGACAGCGAGGCCAGTGAGCGTCAGATCCAGATCTCCTCTATCAGTTGCTGGGAAGTATCCCTGCTCGTCAAGAAAGGGCGCTTGGAACTCACGTTGGATGTGGAAGAGTGGATCGACAGGTCTGAAGCGCTCCCCTTCTTCCGGTTCGTCCCCGTCGACAACCGGATCGCCGTTCTATCCAACCGTCTGCCTGGCGAGTTCCATGAGGATCCGGCCGACCGAATCATCGCCGCCACCGCACTGCTGCTTGGAGCAACTCTGATCACCAAGGATCAGAATCTCCAAGATTACCCCCACGTCGAAACGCTCTGGTGAATCCCTACTTCACCAGCAGCACCGGGCACCGGGCCACGATGGCGATGCGGTAGCTGATCGTCCCCCAGCCGAGGGCGGGGTGGTCGCGGTCCACCTTGTGGGAGGAGAGGATCATCAGGTCGATGCCGTGGTCCTCGGCATAGCGCACGATCGCCTCCGCCCGCTTGCCGAACTGGATCTCGTGGCGGACACGGACGCCGGTCTCCGCGAGCTTCTCTTCCATGGCGAAGAGCTTGGCCGCGGCCCGGCTCTCCAGCCCGCGGTAGAAGTCCGACATCTCGTCGAACTCGATGTGCTCGATGGTCTCGACGACGTGCAGCAGCGTGACCTCGCTGTCGCTCTGATTGCCGGCGATCTGGGCCGCGCTGTCGAGCGCCGCCTGGTTCTTCTCGGTGAAGTCCACGGGAACCAGGATCTTCCGGTACATGGCGCCCTCCCTCGGAGCCATCATGTCCAGCGCCCCCGCGGGGTGTCAACCACCCGGAAAGGTGGCCTGGACCCCAGGGGAGCGATGCTAGAGTGAAGCCGCGATGCGGCGCTGGATCGTACGCCTCCTGGTGATCCTCGGGATCGTTGCGGCGGGGCTCGCCCTGCGGGCCACGGTGTTCGCGCCCGAGCCGCTCGAGGTCACGGTCGCCGAGGTCTCCCGCGGCCGGGTGGAGCAGACGGTGACCAACTCGCGGGCGGGCACGGTGAAGGCCCGCCGCCGGGCCCAGATCTCGCCCGAGGTCGGCGGCCGGGTCGCCGAGGTCCCCTTCCGCGAGGGGGACCGGTTCCGGAAAGGGGACGTCCTGCTGCGGCTGGACCCGAGCGTGCCGGCGGCGCGGATCGCCCTCTCGCGCCGCGAGCTCCAGGCCGCCGAGGCGCAGCGCCAGCAGGCGTGCGTGGCCGCCGAGCGGGCCGGGCGCGAGCGCAACCGCCTGAAGAAGCTGACCACGGAAGGGATCGTCTCGGCCGACGCCTACGACCAGGCCCAGACCGCGGCAGAAACCGCGGCGGCGGCCTGCCGGGCGGCCCGGGCGGGCGTCGAGCAGGCGCGCGCGGCGATCGAGCTGGAGACGCGCCATCAGGGACAGACGGTGATCCGCGCGCCCTTCGACGGCATCGTCGCCGACCTCTCGATCGAGGTGGGCGAGTACACCACTCCCTCCCCGCCCGGCATGCCGATCCCGCCGGTGATCGACGTCCTCGATCCGGGCTCGATCTACGTCAGCGCCCCCATGGACGAGGTGGACTCGGCCCGCATCCACCCGGGCCAGCCGGCGCGCGTCACCTTCGACTCCTACCCCGGCCGCCAGTTCCCCGGGCACGTGCGGCGGGTCGCCCCTTACGTGCTCGACCGCGAGGAGCAGAACCGCACGGTGGAGATCGAGGTGGACCTGGACGATCCCGGGGCGGTGCGGCTGCTGCCGGGCACCTCGGCGGACGTCGAGGTGCTGCTGGAGGCGCGCGAGAGCGTCCTGCGCGTCCCCACCCCGGCGCTCATCGAGGGCGAGAAGGTCCTGGTGGCCGAGAACGGCGTGCTCGCCGAGCGCAAGCTCCGGATCGGCCTCAAGAACTGGGACTGGACCGAGGTGCTCTCGGGGCTTGAGCCGGGCAACCTGGTGGTCACCTCGCTCGACCGGCCGGAGGTCAAAGCGGGGGCCGAGGTGCGGACGATCCGGCAGAGTGCCTCCCCGTGATCCGTCTGGAAGGGATCTCCCGCACCTACCAGCTCGGCAGCCAGCCGGTCCACGCCCTGGACGGCGTCACCGAGCACGTCAAGCCCGGCGAGCACGTGGCCATCATGGGCCCCTCCGGCTCCGGCAAGTCGACCCTGCTCAACGTCATCGGCTGCCTGGACCGTCCCGACGCCGGCACGTACTGGCTGGACGGCCGCGAGGTGGGCACGCTGAGCGACCAGGAGCTGACGCAGGTGCGGCGCAACCTGATCGGCTTCGTCTTCCAGTCCTTCCACCTGATCCCGCGGCTGACGGCGGCCGAGAACGTCGAGCTGCCCATGGTCTTCGCGGACCTCTCGCGCGCCGAGCGCCGGCGGCGGGTGGAGGCGGCCCTCCAGGCCGTGGGCCTCGCGGACCGCATGGACCACCGTCCCGACCAGCTCTCCGGCGGCGAGCGCCAGCGGGTGGCCCTCGCGCGCTCCACCGTGATGGGACCGCGCGTGCTGCTGGCCGACGAGCCCACCGGCAACCTCGACACCGCCTCCGGCCGCCAGATCCTCGACCTGCTCGACGGCATGAACGACGAGGGGATCACGCTGGTGGTGGTGACCCACGATCCTTCCGTGGCCCGCCGGGCGGACCGCGTCATCGTGCTGGTGGACGGCCGCATCGCCCGCCGCCTCTCCGGCTCGGAGGTGATGGGGACGGCGGACCTGTTCGCGCCGGTGGATCCGGAATGAGCCGCGTGCCCAGAAAAGCCTCACCCCCTGGCCCCCTCTCCCTGACGGGAGAGGGGGAACGAAGCCGGCGCGTCTTGCCTGTTCCCCCCTCTCCCATCAGGGAGAGGGGGCCAGGGGGTGAGGCTTCGGAGCGCAGTCGGCGCCAGCCTCGCAGACCTTGGAGGCCGGCATGACCGCCCCCGACCTCCTCGACTTCGCCCTGCGCGCCCTCTCCGGCCACCGGCTGCGCACCGGCCTCTCCCTGCTCGGCATGGCCATCGGGGTCGCCGCGGTGATCACCCTGACGGCGCTCGGCGAGGGGGCGCGCCGCTACGTCGTCGACCAGTTCGCGAACATCGGCTCGAACCTGCTGATCGTGGTGCCCGGCAAGACGGAGACGACCGGCATCCCCGGCATGGCGGCGGCGGCGAACGACCTCACGCTCGACGACTCGCGGGCCATCGAGCGCTCCATCCCCGAAGCCGGAAAGGTGGCCCCCTTCGTGATCGGCACCGAGACGGTGTCACACGGGGCGCGGCGGCGGCAGGTGGCCATCGTGGGTTCGACGCGGGAGCTCCTGGAGGTGCGCAGGCTCGCCCTCTTGCGCGGCGAGTTCCTGCCGGCCGAGGAGCTGCGGCGCGGGCGGCCAGTCGTG
>DASWME010000320.1:0-51341 GCA_036399915.1 Thermoanaerobaculia bacterium | reverse complement strand
CGAACCGCCGCCGGCAGGCTCCTTCCGCACCGGCTCTCCCGTTTGACACCCGCCCCCGCCCTGGGCTTGAATACCGCTGACCTCGAGATCGGAGGCAGTGTTCATGGCCTATGCAGACGTTCTCAGGCGGCGGTCCTTCGGCGAGACGATGCGGCGGGACGTGTGGTGGGTGCAGCCGCTGATCGTCTTCCTCGCGTTCTCCGCCTTCATCGTCTACGCCACCTGGGCGGCGTTCCAGGGCGCCCACTACCGCTCCGGCCCCTATCTCTCGCCGCTCTACTCGCCCGAGATCTTCGGCGACGCCGAGTACAGTTGGTTCGGCGGCAAGCCGGACTGGTGGCCAGGATGGTTTCCCTGGTCGGCGGCCTTCTTCATCCTCTGGGCTCCCGGCGGCTTCCGCCTCACCTGCTACTACTACCGGGGGGCCTACTACAAGGCCTTCTGGGCCGATCCGCCGTCCTGTACCGTGGGCGAGCCGCGCAAGCGCTACCTCGGCGAGCGCTCCTTCCCGCTGATCGTCCAGAACGTCCACCGCTACTTCCTCTATCTCGCCCTGGTCTTCCTGGTCTTCCTGGCCCACGACGTGTGGAAGGCCCTGTGGTTCACCGACGCCACCGGCAAGACGTCCTTCGGCATCGGAGTCGGCACGCTGGTGCTGGCGACGAACGTGGTCCTGCTGGGCGGCTACACCCTCGGCTGTCACTCGCTCCGTCATCTGGTGGGGGGGTATATGGACCGGTTGTCGCGCTCGCCGGTGCGGTTCACCGCCTACCGCTGCGTCGGCTGCTTCAACCGGCGCCACATGGTGTGGGCGTGGCTGAGCCTGTTCTGGGTGGCCTTCTCGGACGTCTACGTCCGCCTCTGCGCCATGGGCGTCTGGACCGACTGGAGAATCCTCTAGGTGGCCGAGTTCCCGCGCTTCGAGTACGACGTGCTGGTCGTGGGCGCGGGGGGCGCCGGCCTGCGGGCCGCCATCGAGGCGTCGGCAGCCGGGGCCAGGGTGGGAGTGGTCTCGAAGTCGCTCCTCGGCAAGGCTCACACCGTCATGGCCGAAGGGGGGATCGCCGCGGCTCTGGCCAACGTGGACGAGCGGGACAGCTGGAAGGTCCACTTCGCCGACACGATGCGGGGCGGCCAGTACCTCTCCCATCCGCGGATGGCCGAGATCCACGCCCGGGAAGCCCCGGAGCGGGTGCGGGAGCTGGAAGCCTGGGGCGCCCTCTTCGACCGCACGAAGGACGGGCGGATCCTGCAGCGCAACTTCGGCGGCCACCGCTACCCCCGCCTCGCCCACGTCGGCGACCGCACCGGCCTCGAGATGATCCGCACCCTCCAGGACCACGGCATCCACCGGGGGATCGAGTTCCACATGGAGTGCACGGTCACCACCCTGCTCAAGGACGGCGACCGGGTGGTGGGAGCGTTCGGCTACGAGCGGGAGCGGGGGCGCTGCCTGGTCTGGGAGGCCAGGGCCGTGATCCTCGCCACCGGGGGAATCGGTCGCGCCTACTCGATCACCAGCAACAGTTGGGAGTACACCGGCGATGGCCACGCCCTGGCCTACGACGCCGGCGCCGAGCTGATCGACATGGAGTTCGTGCAGTTCCACCCCACCGGCATGGTCTGGCCGCCCAGCGTGCGGGGGATCCTGGTGACCGAAGGGGTGCGCGGCGAGGGCGGCGTGCTGCGCAACCGCGAGGGGCGGCGCTTCATGTTCGACGACATCCCCCCGCTCTACAGGAACCAGACTGCCGACAACGAGGAGGAGGGGTGGCGCTACTGCCAAGGGGACAAGGACGCCCGCCGGCCTCCGGAGCTGCTCACCCGCGATCACGTGGCGCGCTGCATCGTCCGCGAGATCAAGGAGGGGCGGGGGAGCCCGCACGGCGGCGTGCTCCTCGACATCTCCTGGATCCGCGAGAGGCTCCCCAACGCCGAGGAGCACATCAAGAAGAAGCTCCCCAGCATGTACCACCAGTTCAAGCAACTGGCGGACATCGACATCACCAAAGAGCCCATGGAGGTGGGGCCCACCACGCACTACATGATGGGTGGCGTGCGGGTCGACCCCGAGAGCCAGATGTCGTCCGTGCCCGGCCTGTTCGCCGCCGGCGAGTGCGGCGCCGGCCTGCACGGCGCCAACCGCTTGGGCGGCAACTCGCTGTCGGACCTGCTGGTGTTCGGCCAGCGCGCCGGCGAGCACGCCGCGCGCTTCGCGCGCGAGCAGGGAGCGGGACGGATCGATGCAGAGCAGGTCGAGGACGCGGCGAAGCGGCTGTTCGCCCCCTTCGAGCGCAATGGCCATCCAGGGGGCGAAGGGCCCTACGCGATCCAGCACGAGTTGCAAGTCATGATGCAGGACCTGGTCGGCATCGTCCGCACCGGCCCGGAGATGGAGCAGGCCCTCGCCGGGCTCGGCCGCCTTCGCGAGCGGGCGGCGGCCGTCGCCGTCGCCGGCAACCGCGAGTACAACCCGGGCTGGCACACCGCGCTCGACCTCCGCAACCTCCTCACCGTCTCCGAGGCCGTCACGCGGGCGGCCCTGGAGCGCAGAGAGAGCCGGGGCGCCCAGTTCCGCGCCGACTACCCTGACAAGGACGAGGCCTTCGGTAAGGTCAACGTCGTGGTCACCAGGGGGCCGGACGGCGAGATGCGGATCTCCCGCGAGCCGATCCCGGACATGACTCCGGAGCAGAAGGCGATCATCGAGGAGATGAAGTGATGGCGCGAGCGACGTTCAGGATCTGGCGCGGCGACCGCGGCGGCGGAGCCTTCCAGGACTACTCGACCGAGGTCTCCGAGGGCATGGTGGTGCTCGACGCCGTGCACCAGATCCAGGCCGAATCGGCGGGCGACCTGGCCGTCCGCTGGAACTGCAAGGCGGGCAAGTGCGGCTCCTGCTCGGCCGAGGTCAACGGCAACCCGCGGCTGATGTGCATGACCCGGCTGAACGACCTGCCGCTCGGCGAGCCGGTCACCATCGAGCCGATGAAGGCCTTCCCGGTGCTCAAGGACCTGGTGACGGACGTCTCCTGGAACTTCGCGGCCAAGAAGAGCATCCGGAAGTTCAAGCCGCGTCCGCCCGACGCTCCGGACGGCACCTGGCGGATCGCGCAGGAGGACATCGACCGGGTGCAGGAGTTCCGCAAGTGCATCGAGTGCTTCCTCTGCCAGGACGTCTGCCACGTGCTGCGGGAGCACCACCTCCATGAGGAGTTCATCGGCCCCCGGCTGCTGGTCTACAGCGCCGCCCTCGAGATGCACCCCTTGGACACCGAAGACCGCGTCGGGGACCTCAGGAAGGCCCAGGGCATCGGCTACTGCAACATCACCAAGTGCTGCACCAAGGTCTGCCCGGAGGGGATCACCATCACCGACAACGCCATCATCCCTCTGAAGGAGCGAGTGGTGGACGAGTTCTACGATCCGCTGAAAAAGTTGTTTCGCATCTTCCGCAGGTAAGGAGGCCGGCGATGTTCCAATTGAAGCCGCTCTCGCGAGAGGCCATCCCCGCGGCCTTGGAGAAGGCCCACCGGTACCGCCTCCTGAACGAGCCCCTGGAGGCCGAGAGCATCTGCCGGGACGTCCTGGAGGTCGATCCCGGCAACCCGGAGGCGACCCTCACCCTGCTGCTCGCCCTGACCGACCAGTTCGACGAGCGCCCGAACCCCTGCCTGGAGCAGGCCCGGGAGGTCCTGTCGCGGATCGAGGATGAGTACAGCCGGACCTATCACACAGGCATCGTCTGCGAGCGCCGGGCCAAGGCGCAGCTCAAGCGGGGCGGGGCGCGCGCCGGCCACATCGCCCATGACTGGTTCAAGGAAGCCATGGAGCATTACGAGAAGGCCGCCGAGATCCGCCCGCCTGGCAACGACGACGCCATCCTGCGCTGGAACACCTGCGCCCGCATCCTCATGGCGCACGCCGGGCTGGTGCCGGAGCCCGAAGAGACGTTCCGGACCTGGCTGGAGTAGAGAGCGGTCTTACAGCGCCCGGCGCACCAGCCGCCGCACGCCTTCGGCCGTCAGGCCGTAGACCAGGTGCGCGGCGAGCGCCCGGGCGTGGACGGACGGCGGGTACTCCCAGGGTGGCCCTGAAAGCCGGAAGGCCGGCACGGCGACCTCGTCCGCTCCCAGCCACACCGCCGTGCCGAAGGGCAGGCCCGCTCCCCGGGTGACCTCCGGCGCCACCTCGGCCAGGGCGCCGTAGAGGCCCCCCGTCAGGACGCCGAACCCGTAGTGCACGGCGGGGCCGGCGACCTTCTTCTCTTGCTTGCTGAGCTGGTGGTGCAAGAGCCCTCGGGAGATCGCCTCCGCCGCCTTCACCGTCGCGTCCTCGCCATGCCCCTCCGCCTCCTCCGCGCTCTGCCCCGTGCCGCGCTCGGCGGAATGCTGCGGGCTCCGGGGTTCATCCTCCTCGTGGACCTCCGCGAGCTTCGCCGAGAGGTTCTGGAACTTCGTCATCACCCAGGTGGCCGCGAGCCCCGCGGCGAGTCCCGCCGCCAGCCCCTTCCACAGATTGCCGTCCGGATTCCGCATCGGAGCCTCCCTCCTCTCACGGCCTCCTTCCGAGCAAGCGCCGTGCCTTCCAGCAAGCGCGGGATGGCGAACCGCTTTTTTCAACGATGAATACAGAGATCTTCATCCGCCGTATCTGGATCGAGGCCCTGCCGGGGAAGGGCTCCTCTGGCCGTAACGGTTTCAGGCGCCGGGCGTTTAAACAAGTGGAGGAGTCCGTCGGACGGTCTTCCTTTTGCATCGATGAAACCGGCTGGCGGCTTGCGGTGTCTAACAGATGGGCCCCCGCGCCGGCCCCTTGGACGGTCGGACGGGCCTGGCCGTAAACGAGAGTGAGGCCCGGGCCGAGCCCGGGAGAGGAGACGGACCATGCGTCACCGATCGATGGACAATCCGGTTCCGAGGCACCTCGGGCACGGAGCGGTGCACCGCAAGATGGCCGTCGACGTGATCCTCGAGCGCCTCCACACTCCGAAGGCCGAGTCGGACCTGCGCCGGGTCTCGGAGCTCCTGGGGAGCCAGCAGCGCCTCCAGGACCAGCCCTGGCGCCGCCCCCGCCGCACCGGCGCCGAGAGCGCCTCCACCATGGAGCTGATCCGCCGCTTCGAAGCCCGCCTGAAGGCGCACTGAGCGGGTACCAAAACAAGATTCTTCTCTGTAATCCCCCTCTCTCCCGGAAGGGCGGGTGTGCGGCTGGGAGAGAGGGGGCAGGGGGAGTGAGGGCCTAGCGGCACGTCCGGCCGCCCCGACTGTGTCAAGATTCCGCCCCATGGAACCCGCGCCCTTTCCCGTCACCCACGAGCTGGACGGCTGGAACCTGTTCTGGGTGCTCCTGGAAGCCGCCCCCGGCCGCGGAGAGGGTCTCGCCGCCCTGCGAAAGGCGACTTCGGAGCGCGCCCGCTCGGCCTTCGAGCTGGAGGGCCTGTCCTCCCATCCCACGGTGGCGGCGGTACGGGGGCTCTTCCGCGCCGCCGGGTGCGATCCCACCCGCTACCGGCCGTCCTCCGAAGCCCTGCTCCGGCGGGTGCTCAAAGGGGAGGACCTGCCCGCGATCCATCCCTTCGTAGACCTGAACAACTGCCTCTCGATGGCACTCGCCGTGCCGAGCTGCGCGGCGGAGGAGGGGAGCTTCACGCCGCCGGTCGTCCTGCGGTCGGGACGGACCGGGGAGAGCTACGAGTCCTTGCGCGGCCCTTTCAACCTCGAGGGCAAGCCGCTGCGGGCCGACGCCGAGGGGCCGTTCGGCACTCCGATCACCGATAGCCAGCGGGTCAAGGTGACGAACTCGACCCGCCGCGCCTGGATGGTGGCCTACCTGCCGCGGGGTGTGGTGGAGCCTGAAGCAGTCCGCCGGACCCTGGACGGTCTGCTGGCCGCGGCGCCCGTCGCCACGATGGAGGCGGCCGGGGTCTCGACCGGATGGGCCGCATGACCGTCACCCACCTGTTCACCGACCTCGGCGGCGTGCTGCTCACCAACGGCTGGGACCGCGGGCTGCGCAAGATGGTGGCGGCCCGCTTCGGCATCGACGCGGCCGAGATGGACGAGCGCCACCACCTCACCTATGACACCTACGAGGCCGGCAAGATCAGCCTCACGGAGTACCTGCGGCGGGTGGTCTTCTGGCAGCCGCGGGAGTTCACCCAGGAGCAGGTGGTGGACTTCATGCTGGCGCAGGCGCGGTGCTTCCCGGAGATGATCGAGCTGGTCAAGGGGATCAAGGAGAGGCACCGCCTCAAGGTGGTGGTGGTGAGCAACGAGGGGCGGGAGCTGACGGCGGACCGCATCCGGCGGTTCGGCCTCAGGGAGTTCGTCGATTTCTTCATCGTCTCCAGCTACGTCCACTTCCGCAAGCCGGACGAGGACATCTTCCGCGTGGCCCTGGACGTCGCCCAGGCGGCGCCCGGCGAGGTCGTCTACCTCGACGACCGCCAGATGTTCGTCGAGGTGGCCGGGCGGATGGGCATGCGGGCGGTCTGGCACCGGGAGTACGAGTCGACCCGGGCGGCGCTGGCGGAGCTGGGGCTGGCGCTCTAGAGGAGGCGCGCGTGGCGGCGACCGTGGCGAATCCGACGGCGTTCGTGATCTTCGGCGGCGGCGGCGACCTGACCTGGCGCAAGCTGGTGCCGGCCCTCTACAACCTCTGGCTGGACAAGGCCCTGCGCGAGCCGTTCCGGGTGATCGCGCTCGACCACAAGGATCTGGCCCCGGAGGCATACCTCGATCACCTGCGCGAGGGCATCGACCAGTTCAGCCGCCGGGGCAGGGCCGAGGAGGAGCCCTGGAAGCGGTTCGCCGCCAACGTCGTCTACCGGCGGGCCGACTTCGCCGACCCGACGGCGCTCGCACGGTTGGCCGACGAGCTGGCCGGCTTGGACCGCGAGTGGGGCAAGCCCGCCACCCGCGTCTTCTATCTCGCCGTCCCGCCGACCGTGATGCAGTTGATCGCCCGCCAGCTCCACCAGGCGGGGCTCGCCACCGACGCCGGGCGCGAGCGCCTGGTCTTCGAGAAGCCGTTCGGGCGCGACCTCGAGAGCGCCCGGGAGCTCAACGCCTTCCTGGCCGGCCTCTTCCAGGAGTCGCAGATCTACCGGATCGACCACTACCTGGGCAAGGAGCCGGTGCAGAACATCCTCGCCTTCCGCTTCGCCAACTCCGTCTACGAGCCGCTGTGGAACCGCCGCTACATCGACTCGGTGCAGATCACCGTGGCCGAGTCGGAAGGGGTGGGCACCCGCGGCGGCTACTATGATCAGGCCGGGGCGTTGCGCGACATGGTGCAGAACCACCTCATGCAGGTGCTCTGTCTCATCGCCATGGAGCCGCCGGTGAGCTTCGAGGCGGACGAGCTGCGCAACAAGAAGATGGACGTGCTGCGCGCCATCCGCCGCCTCAAGCCCGAGGAGGTCCACCACTTCGTCGAGCGCGGCCAGTACGGGCCCGGGCTGGTGGCGGGCCAGAAGGTGCCCGGCTACCGCAGCGAGCCGGGGGTCGATCCCCACTCCACGACCGAGACCTTCGTGGCCCTCAAGCTGTTCGTCGACAACTGGCGCTGGCAGGACGTGCCCTTCTACCTGAGGACGGGCAAGCGGCTGCCGGCGCGCGCCTCGGAGGTGTGGATCCAGTTCCGGCCGGTGCCGCACCAGGCGTTCCCGCCGTCGGCCCTGGGCGAGATGGAGCCCAACCGTTTGCTGCTGCGCATCCAACCGCGGGAAGGGATCGTGATGCGTTTTCAGGCCAAGCGCCCGGGGTCGAGCATACGCCTGGCCGGCGTCGAGACGCGTTTCTGCTACGCGGACGCCTTCAACGTGCCGGAGCCCGAGGCGTACGAGACCCTGCTGCTCGACGTGGTCGAGGGGGATGCCTCACAGTTCATGCGCCGCGATCAGGTCGAGGAAGCCTGGGAGATCGTCATGCCGATCCTCGACTACTGGGTGGACCAGGGAAACTCCGACCTGCCCATCTATCCCGCCGGCACCTGGGGACCGGAAGCCGCCCACTTCCTGGTGGCCCGCGATGGGCGGGTGTGGGTGGAGCCGAACGTCCAGGAAGAGGCTTTCACCGGTTGACCGACGCCATCGCCGCTTCCGGATAGCGCGCGCCGGCGGCGGCGCCCTTGGGGGCGGCCTCGTCGATGCGCCGCAGGTCCTCCGGCGTCAGCTCCACGTCCAGGGCGCCGACGTTCTCTTCCAGGTACTTCCGCCGCTTGGTGCCGGGGATGGGCAGGATGTCCTCGCCCTGGGCCAGCACCCAGGCGAGGGCGAGCTGGGCCGGAGTGCACTTCTTGGCGGCGGCGATCTCCTCGATGCGCTGGACGAGGTCGAGGTTCTTCTGGAAGTTCTCGCCCTGGAAGCGGGGAGAGAGGCGGCGGAAGTCGTCCGGCGCCAGGTCCTCGAAGCGGCGGATCTGGCCGGTCAAGAACCCGCGGCCGAGAGGGCTGTAGGCGACGAAGCCGACGCCCAACTCGCGGCAGGCGGCGAGGACCTCGTCCTCCGGATCGCGGCTCCACAGCGAGTACTCGGTCTGCAGCGCGGTGATGGGATGGACGGCGAACGCCCGCCGCAGGGTCTGCGGGCTCGCCTCGGAGAGCCCGAGATGGCGCACCTTCCCCTCTTCGACCAGCCGGGCCATGGCCCCCACCGTCTCCTCGATGGGCGTGTTGGGGTCCACCCGGTGCTGGTAGTAGAGGTCGATCGTCTCCACCCCCAGCCGCCGCAGGCTCCCCTCGCAGGCGGCGCGGACGTACTCCGGCCGGCCGTCGATGCCACGGATCCCCGGCTGGCTGGGGTCGCGCACGACGCCGAACTTGGTGGCCACCACCACGCGGTCGCGCTTGCCCTTGAGGAAGCGGCCCACCAGCTCCTCGTTGGTGAAGGGGCCATACATGTCGGCCGTGTCGAAGAACGTGATCCCCAGCTCCAGGGCCCGCTCCAGGGTGGCCATCGACTCCTGGTCGTCCCGGCCGCCGTAGAACTCGGACATCCCCATGCAGCCGAGCCCCAGGGCCGAGACCGTGGGCCCGTTGCGTCCCAGACGGCGTGTCTTCAAGGTTTGGTCTCCTTCGCTTCTTGCCTGGTTTCCTTCTTTGGCCGCTCCTGCGGCAGGGGCTTGCGGGGCAGGGGCTCCGGCCGCATGGCGGCGTCGTAGAGGAAGGCCGCCATGATGACGGACGCCTGCATCATGTCCTCCCGCTGCAGGTGGTCGTAGGTGTCGAGGTTGGTGTGGTGGGTGCGGGTCGAATAGTCCATCTCGTCCTGGATGAACTGGAACCCGGGCAGGCCCACCCGGTCGAACTGCACATGGTCGGTGCTGCCGGTCGTGCGCAGGGTCACGGTGCCGGTGCCCAAGTCGGCGAAGGGAGCAAGCCAGGCCTCGAAGACCGGCTTGACCGCGGCGTTCTCCTCCGCGTAGATGCCGCGGATCCTGCCGCTGCCGTTGTCCAGGTTGAAGTACGCCGCGAGCCGGGCGTGCTCGGGCTTGAGCGTCAGCGGCCAGGTCTCCTCCCGGTAGCGCTCGGGCAGCTCCTGCTGCTCGGGGTCCCGGTTCTCCGGGCGGGTGGCGAAGTGCTGCTTCACGTAGGCCAGGGAGCCGAAGTAGCCCTGCTCCTCGCCGCTCCAGAGGACGAAGCGGATCGTCCGCCGGGGCCGGACGCCCAGGGCCTTGAGGATGCGGGCCGCCTCCATCACCACGGCGCTGCCGGCGGCGTTGTCGGTGGCCCCGGTGCCCGCGTGCCAGGAGTCGAGATGGGCGCCCGCCATCACCAGCTCGCCTTTCCTGTCCGTGCCGGGGATCTCGGCCACGGTGTTGTAGGCCTGGAGGTCGTCGTCGTGGAACCGGGCCGCCACGTCGATCTCCAGCTCCACCTTGCGGCCGGAGTCGAGCAGCCGGACGATCTCGTTGTAGTGCTCGGCGGCCATCACCAGCGTGGGGACGCCCACGCTCTCCCCCGGCTCCCACGAGCCGCCGCCCGTCACCCGCACCACGCCGTTGAGACGCGCGCTCGCCTCGACGGCCGCCAGGGCCTTCTCCTTCTCCAGGAACTGGTTGAGCGCGCGGCGCAGGCGCCAGCGCTCGACAGCGCGCTTTCTCCAGTCGGTCTCCTCCGCGGGGATCTCGAAATCCGCCATCTTCTCCAGCTCCTCACGGGAGAAACGCTGGAACTGGGGGTCCTCCGGCTCCTTGAACTCCTGCAGGCCGTCGAGGAGGACGATCTTGCCGGCGAGCTTGCCCTGGTACTGGGGAAAATCCTTCTCGGATGCGAGATCGGCCCGCATCACCTCGCCCCGCACGGGGCCGCCGGTCGCCGGAGTCCACGCCTTGGGCAAGGCCAGGAGCGGGAACTGGCGGGGGGAGACCATCCGCACCTCGCAGGCGCCGAACGACCAGCCGCGGCCGAACGGGTAGCCTTCCAGGTGGGCGTTGGCCAAGCCCCAGCTCGCGAACCGCCGGCGGGTCCACTCGTTTGCCTCCTTGAGCTGCGGCGAGCCGGTGAGCCGGGGGCCGATGACGTCCGTCAGGTGGAACAGCGTGTCCATCACCTGCGAGCGGCGGAACCCCTCGTCCCGAATGCGGGTCATCATCGAGAGGTCCACCGGCTCCTCGGCGCGACCGGGAAAGGCTGGAAGAGTAAAGGCCAGCGCCAGGATGGGGATCAGCTTGCGCGTCATGGAATCTCCTCCCGTCCGAGATGGTTCGGGATGACCGGCGGAGTCTAACCGATTAGGATTCCCTCATCGAACGAGGACAGGATATGAACGGACGCTCTCTTGGTAGTTCGCCGCGCCGTGCGCCGTGGGGCCCGCACCCCAACCCCTCTCCCAAAGGGAGAGGGGCTTTTAAGGGGATCTCCCTCCTCTCCCCCTGGGAGAGGAGGGCCGGGGTGGTGAGGGCCTTCTTCGCGCTGGCCGCTCTGCTGGCAACCCCGCTCGCCGCGGCGGGGCCCCGGCCCCTCAAGGTGGACGACATCTTCGCTCTGAAGACAGTGGGCGATCCCCAGATCAGCCCGGACGGACGCTGGGTGGCCTACACCGTCAAGCGGCTCGATCGCAAGGAGGATTCCTCCGACACCGACGTCTACATGCTCCCCTTCGAGGGCGGCGCGGCCCTGCGGCTCACCTCCAGCCCCAAGGCCGAGACCCGGCCGCGCTTCAGCCCGGACGGCCGCCATCTCGCCTTCCTCTCGGGGCGGGAGGGCAAGAAGGCCCAGGTCTGGCTCCTCGACCGCCGGGGTGGCGAGGCCGTCAAGCTGACCGACTACAAGGCGGACGTCTCCGACCTCGCCTGGTCGCCCGACGGCAAGCGCCTGGCCCTGGTCGTGGGGGACGTGGACCCGGACGAGGAGGACGAGGAGAAGGCGGAGGACGCCAAGGCCAAGCCCCCGAAGACCCCGAAGCCCATCGTCGTCCGGCGCCTGCAGTTCAAGCGCGACGGCGAGGGCTACCTGCGGGACCTCCGCCAGCACCTCTACGTCTTCGACGTCGAGTCGAAGAAGAGCACGCAGATCACCTCCGGACCCTACGACGACTCCGAGCCGGCCTGGTCGCCGGACGGGCGCTTCCTCGCCTTCACCAGCAACCGCACGCCCGAGCCGGACGCGAACGACAACAGCGACGTCTTCATCGTCGAGGCCAAGGCGGGCCAGAAGCCGCGGGCCCTCACCACCTGGTCCGGCTGGGACCGGGAGCCGATCTTCAGCCCCGACGGCAAGTGGATCGCCTATCTCGCCGGCGGCGATCCGAAAGACGTCTGGTACGACACCAACTCCGTGGCCGTGGTGCCGGTTACGGGCGGCGAGCCCCGTCTGCTGACCCGGGCCCTCGACCGCAACGCCGAGGCCCCGCGCTTCTCGCCGGACGGCAAGTCCGTCTACTTCGTGCTGGAGGACGGCGGCAACGAGCACCTGGCGCGGATTCCCGCCGGAGGCGGCGCGGTCGAGCGGGTGGTCGCCGGCGAACGGTCGATCCAGACGTACGTCCTCGGTCCCCAGGGGGAGATCGTGGTGCTGGAGAGCACGCCCCAGCGGCCCTTCGAGGTCTCCGTGGCCGCGGGAGGCTCGCTGCGGCGGCTCACCACCGTCAACGACGAGTTCCTGAAGGGGATCCGCCTGGGGGAGGTGAGACGCTTCCAGGCCACCAGCGCCGACGGCACCAGGATCGACGCCTTCCTCACCCTGCCGCCGGACGCGCCTCCCGGCAAGCGGCTGCCCACCCTCCTGCGCATCCACGGCGGCCCCACGGCGCAGTACAACACCTCGTTCAACACCGAGTGGCAGATCCTGGCCGCCCACGGCTACGCGGTGGTCGGGGCCAACCCCCGGGGCTCGACCGGTTACGGCCGCGACTTCAGCTACGCCATCTGGGCCGACTGGGGGAACAAGGACTTCCAGGACGTCATGGCTGCCGTCGACCAGGCGATCGCCATGGGGGTCGCGGACCCCGGCCGGCTGGGCGTGGGAGGCTGGAGCTACGGCGGCATCCTCACCGACCACGTCATCGTCAAGACCAACCGTTTCAAGGCCGCCACCTCGGGCGCGAGCGAGGTCAACTACCTCGCCAACTACGGCACCGACCACTACCAGAAGGAGTGGGAGGGCGAACTGGGGCTGCCGTGGAAGAACGCCGAGGGCTGGATGCGGATCTCGCCCTTCTTCCAGGTGGAGAAGGTCACGACGCCGACCCTCATCCTCTGCGGCCAGGACGACGTCAACGTGCCGCTGCTCAACTCCGAGCAGCTCTACCAGGCCCTCCGCCGGCTCGGCAAGGAGACGGAGCTGGTCATCTACCCCGGCCAGAACCACGGCATCACCAAGCCGAGCTACCAGAAGGACCGCTACGAGCGCTACCTCGCCTGGTACGACCGCTACGTGAAGGGAAAGGCCCCCGCCAAGACGGCGGACGCCAAAGCGCCGTAAACTGTCTGACGATGTACAACCAGTTCTACGGCTTCCGCGAGCCGCCGTTCAACATCACCCCCGATCCGCGGTTCCTGTTCTTCAGCGACCGCCACCGGGAGGCGTACAACCACGTCCTGTTCGGCATCCGGGAGCGCAAGGGCTTCATCCAGATCACCGGCGAGGTCGGCGCCGGCAAGACCACCCTCTGCCGGGCCTTGCTGGAAGAGCTGGGTCCCGGCTACGTCACGGCGCTGATCCTCAACCCCTGCCTCAATCCCACGCAGCTCCTGCGGACCATCCTCGCCGAGCTGGGGCTCCAGCCGGGCAAGGCCGACCGCGTGGAGTGCCTGGAGATGCTCAACCGCTTCCTGCTCGAGCAGCTCGAGCAGGGCCGCGACGTGGTGCTGCTCATCGACGAGGCCCAGGACCTCGACGCCGAGCTGCTGGAGCAGGTCCGTCTCCTCTCCAACCTGGAGACCGACCAACGCAAGCTCCTCCAGATCGTCCTCATCGGCCAGCCGGAGCTGCGCGACAAGCTGAACGACCGCAGCCTGCGCCAGCTCCGGCAGCGGATCACCGTGCGGTATCATCTGGCGCCGCTCTCGCGCCATGAGGTGGAGCACTACATCCAGCATCGCCTTCAGGTCGTGGGATCGAACGGCCGTCCATCCTTCACTCCCTGGGCAGTCCGCTCGATCTTTCGCTACTCGGGGGGCATCCCGCGGCTGGTCAACGCGGTCTGCGACAAGGCGCTGCTGGCCGGGTTCGTGGACAATACGGACCTGCTGACCTGGCGGCAGGTGCGACGGGCGATCCGGGAGCTGGAAGGGGATTTCACATGAGCCTGATCAGCGAGGCCTTGAAGAAGGCGCGGCAGGAGGCCGCGCGGCAGGACGCGCTCCACCAGCGGGTGCCCTACGCCATGGGAGCGGCGGATCCGCCGGCCCGGCGCAACCCGCTCCTGCCGGTCCTCGCCGGTCTCGGCGCCGGCTGCCTCGTCGGCGGACTCGTCTTCGCCGTGTCCTGGATGGCCGGCTGGGGACCGTTCGCGAGGCCCGACGCTCCCGCGCCGCAGGTGGCCCAGGCCGCGCCCATGCCGTCCGCGACTCCGGCTGCGCCGTCGATGCCGCCGCCGGCCGCCGAGGTGCGGGAGGAGACGCCCGTCGCCCCGCCTGCCGCGCCGGTCGCTCCGCCCCAGCCGCAGGCGACCGCTCCGGCGACTCCGCCGCCTGCGGCCGAGCCCCGGACCGTCCCCGCGCCCACGTCACCGGCTCCTCAGGCTCCGGCCCCCCGGATCGAGATCACGATGCCCTCTCCGGCTCCCCCGCCCGCTGAAGCCGTGCCGGCCGGGGAGAACCCTCCGGCGCCTGTCGAGACCGCTCCGGCGACTCCCGCCACCCCGACGCCGGCGCCATCCCCCGCTCCCGCCCCCGGCGGGACCGGCGACCTGGTGGACGGCAAGGTCTACACCGGCGAGGTGCCCGTGCCGGGAGGCGGCAGCGTCAAGCTCAACGGCATCGCCTTCTCGCAGGACCGCCCGGTCGCCGTGCTCGACGGCCGGGTGATGGGACCGGGCGAGAGCATCCAGGGCTTCACGATCGTCGAGATCGAAGCCGGCCGCGTCAAGCTCCAGGGGCACGGCGCGACCGTGTTCCTGGCGCCGAACTAGAGGCGGGTCGCGCAATTCTCCCAAAGGGCACCCCTGCGTGGGCGCCCTGCTCGGATCAGGCGGCCACGCAGAGCGGCGACGTTAGCCCGCCAGCTCGTAGGCGGACCTGAGCCAGCCCTCCAACTCGCCGTCCACCTGCGCTGGATCGTCCAGCCGCACCTCGAGATGCCATCGGTTGGCGGACGCCTGCTCGCGCTTGGCGACCCTGGGGCTCCGCAGGTCCGTCGCGGACTTGAGGGTGAGGAGGAGCGCGTTCTTCCGCGTCGCCACGCCCGCAAACGCCGTCTTGCGAGCGAGATGGATGGACGTCTTCTTGGGCTCCTCCCGGACCCGACCGAAGCTCTTGGCGGCCGCGAGGAGCCGGTCGTAGATGGCGCGGACTGCGGGCGAGCGGCCGTCGAAGTGCTGGCGGACGGTATGGGTTGAGGATCCTTCGGACATTAAGACCTCCGGTGAATGTGATCCGTCGCCCGTTCCTCCAGCCACCGCCTCAGAGATTGCTGGCTTTCACCGGATGGCTTCCCCAGGATGATGTTCTCGACGCTGATGTCTTCGTCGAGATCGGGCCAATGAATGCCTTCGCCATTGCCGATCAGCCGCCAGTTGCTGCGCTCTTCGGGTGTGGCATGTACGAGCCGTGGGTACCAGACCAGCGGGACCGAGATGGTACGACCGTCACTCAACTCAGCTGTGAGGGTTTCCTCGGTGACGGTGACTTGGTGTGCACTGACCGGCTGGATCTCAGCCTTCAAGTACTCACCCCATTTCTCGCGCGCTGCGTTCAGGTCGACACGGGCGTCAAATGAAACACACGAGCGAGTTGGCTCGCTGCCTTGACGTCTCCTCGGCGGAGAGCTTCTCGCACCTGGTCGAGTTTCTCCGCATTCTCCAGGCTCAGATACGGCGACCAGCCCCCTTCGTCCTCGATCAGTTGCACCTCGACCTCGGCCGCATACTCTCCTTCGTGAACAAGCTTCTTGCATGGCCGTGCCATCAGTCTCTCCTACGTCTGAAATCGTCACTCCACTTCTCTGGATCTGGTCTATAGGCCGTAACCAGAACGGCTGGAGACACCCTACCTTTTGGGATACCCCACACGGCATGAAGTGGTCTCCCTGCCTTGTCCCTTTGAAGTACGAGCACGCATGGTCCCTTCGGGTAGTCGGGGTAGTCCTCGAGAACCTCGCCTTTTACCACTCCGCCGATGACTTCCCGGGCAAGCATGCCATCTTGCGCCAACTCGTCGTAACCATGCTCGGATATTCTGACCTCCTGTCGAGCAACCAGCTCAAGGATTCGCGCGAAGGTTTGGCTCACTTGGCGACGCTCCCCGGCCTCCGGAACGGTCGGCAGGGCGGCGCGTGCACGGGTCCAATCTCCTCCTTGGCTGACTTGCAGAGAGCCTAAGCCCGCGTCCGCTCCGCGTCAACCTGAGGGATCTGTCTAGGGCGAGCTTGGGCTACCAAAGGTCCGCTCACTCCTCCGCCCTCGCGTACAGCGCTTCGTAGTGGGGCCTTCCTTCCCGCACCGAGCGGAGCTTACCCAGCCGGAGCATCCTCCGCAGGACGATCGAGACCAGCTTCTCCTTGACCGGCCGGCGCAGCCTTTCTCCGTAGTGCCGGTTGACCTCCGCCGTGATGATGTTGACCCCGAAGACGTCGCCGGGCGGCCTGGTCTCGAGGATCCGCTCCACCATGCGGGTCAGCGAGGGCTTGCGGCCGATGTCGAGGTTCGGCGCAGGAGGCGGAACCGCCGCCGCGCGGCTGGTGAGGTCCATTGCCGTGGCGGCGGCGGTCTTGAAGGATTCCAGGATGGACATCAGCTTCTCCAACTCGGCCGCGAACAGGGAACGCTGCTCGCGATGGAACGCCTCCTTCTCGGCGTGAAACGCCTCTCGCTCCCGGTCGAAGGCGATCTGCGCTTCGAGCCGGGAGACGATGGCCTCGAGGGACATCTTGGTCATCGCACGCGCTCCCGGCTCACGTGTTGCGACTTCATCTTCGGTTGCTTTCTGACCGAGCCCGAATGCTGCGACATGGCAACAGGCGACCACCCGTTACTTCCCATAGTTCGCTTGCCCCGGACACTAAGTTGCGTGACCCTCATCGCATGCTGCCAAAAATCTTCTCTAGTCAAGGCTTTCCGGGGGCAGGGTACAAGCTTTCGGGGTAGATTGCAACCTGGATCGTGCTCTTCGCAGCATGTCGCAGCAGTTCGTGGGCTGCGGCGACCGGGGCGAAAGCGCCGTGGCCGAGGTCAGGCAACATCAAAACGCTATGTCGCAGCTTATTGGACAGGGTCAGACAACTTGCTGTCCAGGTCGGGCTCTCTGACCTGGGTAATTCGCAGCGGAGTTTCTTCCTTAGGCAGCGCTTCTGTCCGGCGATCAGCCGAGGATCTCGTCCACGGCGAAGCGTGCTTCCGGGAACGCCTCGGGAGAGATCGCGTCTCCTCGCCGGTACTGATTCACCTCCTGGTATCGCTCCGGTGACGGCTGCCGGTAGACGAAGACCGTCCCGGAGTTGAGGTCGACCAGCCAGGCCTCCGGGATGCCGCTCTCGGCGTAGAGAGGGATCTTGACGTCGCGATCGTAGGACAGGGAGGAGTCCGCGACCTCGATTACCAGCAGCGCGCCCCGGGGCGTTGGTTTCCCTGCCGAATAGAAATCTTCTCGGGGGCGGAGGAGCATGAGGTCCGGGTACAGCTCGGACTGGTGCTCTCGGATCAGCAAGGGATTCTGAACGTCCAGGATGACTCGCGGCCCCAAACGCGCTGTGAGCTGGTTCGTCAGGCGCCGGACAGCCGTGGCATGGGGTCCCCCGATCGGCGACATCTCAACGAGTTCTCCCCGGATCAACTCCAACCGCTCGTCCTCGGAGAAGACGCCGGTCTCCGTCATCCGCTGGAACTCGTCGATTGACAGCCGTTGCCTGGGGCTCGGAACCGCCATGGATCACCTCCCACCTCCCATTCTACGCTGTAATCGCGCAGGGGATCCTAGCCTGGAGTCTCGTGAAGACGGAAGTCGTCGTGCTTGGAGGAGTCAGCCAAGAATCGAATCCACCGGAAACCGTACGTGCGGAAAAGCCGCCGGGCAGATCCTGTCCCCCCGTCGATATTGCCGGATCTCCTTGTAGCTGCCATGGGACGGCCGGCGATAGACGAAGATCGTCTCGGAGTTGAGGTCGACCAGCCAGGCTTCAGGGATGCCGGCTTCGGCGTAGAGAGGAATCTTGACGTCGCGGTCGTGGGCCAGAGAAGAGTCCGCGACCTCGATCACCAGGAAAGCGTCCGCTGGCCGTGGCGGACGAGATTTGAAATCCGACCGCCGCCGGAGGAGGACCACATCGGGCTGAGGAACGGATTCCTGTCCAGGAAGCCGGAGCGGGTTCTGAGGGCTCAGGATCCCCTTCGGCCTGAGATCGGAAAGCAGATCGCCGACTAGCATGACACAGAGGGCGTGGCGATCCCCGATGGGCGACATCTCAACGATTTCTCCCCGGATCAGCTCCACTCGCTGGTCCTCGCCAAAGGCTCCGGCCTCCGCCAGCCGGTAGAACTCGTCGATCGACAGCCGCTGCCTGGGGTTCGGAACCGCCATGGACCACCTCCCGCCTCCCATTCTACGCCGTAATTGCGTGCGGGAAATCTTAGCCTGTCGTCGTGCCTGAAGGAAACTGAGTCATCCTCTTCGATGACGGACGAAGGCGCTCCCATGGTGGCGGGCGAATCTCTCTTGACAATCCATGCAGCCAATGCGGTATGATGTGCATGGATTGACGAGAGACGAACGACCATGCCACCCGATACCGAGCACCGCGAGCACCGGCAGGAGGTGATCCTCTCCCTGCTGGGGAGCCACCGCGTGACCAGCCAGGGCGCGCTCGTGGACCTGCTGCACGCGCAGGGGATCGCGGCCACCCAGTCGAGCGTCAGCCGCGACCTGCGGGACCTCGGCGTGGCGTGGATCGGCGGCCGGTACGCCCTGCCGTCGCCCCACGACGAGCGGGATCCCGGGGTGGCCGAGATCGCCCACTTCCTGCGCGGCGTGCGGCCCGCGGGCTCCAACCTCACGGTCATCTTCACCATGGCTGGCGCTGCCCAGGCCGTCGGCCTCGCCATCGACCGCGCCGGCTGGCCCGAGCTGGTGGGGACCATGGCCGGCGACGACACCGTCTTCGCCGCGACCGCTTCGGCCCGCGATCAGAAGCGCTTCATCCGAAGGCTCGAACGATTCCTCAGGCACAAGGAGGGCTAGAGCATGCCCGACCCGATCGTGCTCGCCTTCTCCGGCGGGCTGGACACCTCTTTCTGCATCCCCTGGCTGACCGAGACCCTCGGCCGGCCGGTGGTCACCGTGACGGTGGATACGGGCGGCATCGACGCTGCAGCGGCCGAGGATCTCGCCCGGCGCGCCCGCGCCCTGGGGGCGGTGGACCACGTCCTGGTGGATGCGCGGGAGACGTACTTCGAGCGGGTGCTGCGCTTCCTGATCCACGGCAACGTGCGCCGGGGGCAGGTCTATCCTCTCTGCGTCGGCGCCGAGCGGGTCATCCAGGCGCAGGAGGTGGCGAAGGCGGCGGCGCGGCTCGGCACGCGCGCGGTGGCCCACGGCTGCACGGCCGCGGGCAACGACCAAGTGCGCTTCGAGGTGGCCCTGCGCACGCTCGATCCGGGCCTCGAGATCATGGCGCCGGTGCGGGACGATCCCCGGCCGCGCACCGAGCAGGTGGCCTGGCTGGAGGAGCGGGGGCTGCCCGTGCCGTGCTTCGGCGCCGCCTACTCGGTCAACCGCGGGCTCTGGGGGGTGACGATCGGCGGTAAGGAGACGCTTGACACGGTGGCGTCGATCCCCGAGTCCGCCTGGGTGCTGACCCGCGATGCGTTCGACGCGCCGCTCGCGCCGGCGCGCCACACGATCGCCTTCGAGGCGGGGGTGCCGTCCGCCTGGGACGGCGAGGCGCTCGCGCCCGTCGCCCTGATCGAGCGGGTGGAGGAGGCGGCGCGGGTCTACGGCATCGGGCGCGGCATCCACCTGGGGGAGACGATCCTCGGCATCAAGGGCCGGGTGGCCTTCGAGGCGCCGGCCGCCGAGGTGCTCCTCACCGCCCACCGGGAGCTGGAGAAGCTGATCCTCACCGGCCGGCAGCTCCGGATGAAGGAGACGGTCTCGGCCGTCTACGGCGACCTCGTCCACGAAGGGCAGCACCTGGAGCCGGTCTGCCGCGACATCGAGGCCCTGCTCCTCTCCTCGCAGGAGCGGGTCACCGGCGAGGTCTACCTCCTCTTCCGGCCGGGGCAGGTCTTCGTGGAGGGCGTGTCCTCTCCCTACTCGTTGCGCGACGCCTCGCGGGGCGTCTACGGCGAGGCGGCGGGGGAGTGGACGGCGGCGGACGCCAAGGGCTTTTCGCGGATCGCGGCGCTGCCGGGCGAGCTATACGCCCGGATGGCCGGCGCGGGAGGGGTGTCGTGAAGACCGTGCTGCTGGACAAGATCGCCTCCGTCACCCGCGCCTGCCAGCTCAAGCGGGAGGTGCGGGTGAGCGGGCAGATCCCCTGCGAGGAGGGGGTCGTGGTGGCCGTGCGGGTGCGCAACGACAAGGGCACCTACAGCCAGCTCGAGCTGCCCAGCGGGCGCATGGCGCAGGTGAAGAAGGGGGACGTGATCGCCGGCGCCCTCGGCCACCGGCACGCCCTCTTCGGTTACTCGGGCCACCTGCCGGAGCGGCTCGTCCCCGGCGACACGTTGAACCTGCTGAACATGGGCGGCGTCCTGGGGGTCTGCGACTCGGTGAACCCGGACCTCGGGCCCCCGTTCGAGTGCGAGGTGCTGGGGGCAGTGCTCCACTTCCCCTATCTGGGAGAGCGGATCGGGGTGGCGGCGCGCATCGGCGGTGACCGTGGCGAGCCGCTGGACCTGGGAGCGCGCCTCGACGCGGCCGGCGTGCCGGTGGTGGCCTTGGTGGGCTCGTGCATGAACTCCGGCAAGACCGCCGCCGCCTGCGCGCTGGTGCGCCACCTCAGCCACGGCGGCTGGACGGTGGACGGCCTCAAGGCGACCGGCGTCTCGCTGCGGCGCGACGTGCTCGCCATGGAGGACGCCGGGGCGCGCACGACCGCGATCTTCACCGACCTGGGCGTGGTCGCCACCACGCCGGCCAACGCGCCGGCGGTGACCCGCACGCTGGTGACCCGGCTCGCCGCGGCGCGGCCGGACGCCCTCGTGGCCGAGCTGGGTGACGGCCTGCTGGGCGCCTATGGCGTGGCGGCCATCCTGGAGGACCCGGAGATCCGCGCCGCCTTCACGGCCGTGGTGCTCGCCGCCAATGATCCGGTGGCGGCCTGGGGCGGGGTGCGCATGCTGCGCGAGCGGTTCGGCGTCGAGCCGGTGGCGGTGACCGGCCCGGCCACGGACAACCTGGCGGGGACGCGGATCATCGAGGAGGCGGTAGGCGTGCCCGCCGTCAATGCCCGCACGGACGGCGAGCGGCTGGCCGCCCTGGTGCGGGAGAGGCTGGGGCTCGGCGTCCCGGCGACCGCGGCGGTGGCGGGATGAACGCGCCGGTCTCCACGATCCCGGCGGTCGTCCTGGGCGGCACGGGCTACGTCGCCGGGGAGCTGCTGCGGCTCCTCGCCGGCCATCCGTGGCTGCGGACCGCGGCCGTGGTCTCGGAGAGCCAGGCGGGCGGAGCGGTGGAGTCCGCCTTCCCGCACCTCGCGGGGTGCTTTCCGGGTCTCGCTTTTTCCGACCGGAACGATCTGCCGCGTCTGCTCGACGGCCATGAGGCGCTCGCCGTGCTCTGCGCCGCTCCCCACGGCGCCGCCGCACCGCTGCTCGACGAGGTGCTCACGCGAGCGGAGCGGGCCGGGTGCGCCGTCAAGGCGGTGGACATCTCGGCCGACTTCCGCTTCGCGGACGCCGAGGGCTACGAGAAGGTCTACGGGCACGCCCACGGCGCTCCGGATCGGCTGGCGCAGTTCCGCTGCGCCCTGCCCGAGCACCTCGCGGAGACGCCGGACGGCCACGTGGGCCATCCCGGCTGCTTCGTCACGGCGACGCTGCTGGCCGCGGTGCCGCTGCTGAAGCTGGGGCTGGTCGAGCCGCGCCTGTCCGTCGTGGCCGTCACCGGCAGCACCGGCGCGGGGCGGACGCCCACGGCCACCACGCACCATCCGGCGCGGCGGAGCACGCTCTTCGCCTACAACCCGCTCAAGCACCGGCACGAGCCGGAGATGCGGGCGCTGGCGGCTGCGGCCTCGGGGGTCGCGGCGGAGATCCATTTCGTGCCCCAGGCGGGACCGTTCGCGCGGGGGATCTACGCCACGCTCCAGGCCCGGCTCGTCCGGCCCCTGGAAACCGAGGAGGTCCGCCAGGCCCTGGCCGGCTTCTACGCCGGATCGCCGTTCGTGGACGTGCTCGCCGAGCCGCCGCGCCTCCAGGACGTGGTGGGCACCAACCGCGCCCGGCTGTCTGTCGCGGCGGACGGCGACCACCTGGTGGTCTTCTCGGCCATCGACAACCTGGTCAAGGGGGCCGCCGGCGGGGCGGTCCAGTGGATGAACCGGTTGCTGGGATTTCCGGAGACGGTGGGGTTGACCGTGCCGGGGTTGGGGTGGATGTGATTAGTCGCTGTCAGCCACCAAGCTTGGTCCAGAGGATGTGGTCTCTCGGTACTCTGGCCATTCGGCCTCGCTGGCAAAGAACTCCTCAGCTGCAGCCTTTTCCTCTTGCGGCTGAAGCTTGGTGCATTCATGGGCTAAGCGTCCTCTCCGGAGTCGTTGAGGCTTTTTAGGGCTGGCCATGACTGGGATCGTATCAGTACAGAGGAGAGGAATAGGATGACCACCACCGCGATCGACACCCTCCTCCAGGCCGAGCTGGACGAATCCCGCTGGCTCCTGCCGGTCTACGCGCACACGCCCGTCGAGCCGGTGCGGGGCGAGGGGGTGATGCTGCACACCCGCGACGGGCGCGATCTGATCGACTTCTACGGCGGCCACGCCGTGGCGCTCCTGGGCTACCGGCACCCGCGGCTGCTGGCGGCGCTCGCCGGGCAGGCGGAGGAGCTGTTCTTCCAGAGCAACTCGGTGCCGCTTGCCGTGCGCGCCCGGGCGGCCGAGCGGCTGGTGCGCTTCGGACCGGCCGGGCTCACCCGGGCCTTCCTGGTCAACAGCGGCGCCGAGGCCAACGAGAACGCCCTGCGGCTGGCGTTCCGCCACACGCGTCGAAGCCGGGTGGTGGCTCTGGAGGGGGCCTTCCACGGCCGCACCGCCGGCGCCGCGGCCGTCAGCCACAAGGCGGAGAAGTGGTACGGCTTTCCCCGCCCTCCCTTTGACGTCACCTTCGTGCCGCGGGGGGACCTGGACGCGCTGGAGGCAGCGCTCGGACCGGACGTGGCAGCACTGATCGTGGAGCCCATCCAAGGGCTGGCGGGCGCGGTCGATCTCGGCGCGGACTACCTCTCGGCGGCCCGCGAGCTGACCCGCGCGGCGGGCGCCCTGCTGATCTTCGACGAGGTGCAGTGCGGCATGGGTCGCACGGGCCATCCGTTCGCGGCTCAAGGCTACGGCGTAACGCCGGACCTCCTGACCGTTGCCAAGGGACTTGCCGGCGGTTTCCCGGCCGGCGCGGTGCTGGCGAGCGACGCCGTGGCGGCTGGGCTCGGGAACGGCGACCTGGGGAGCACCTTCGGCGGCGGCCCCATGGCCTGCGCGCTGATCGCGGCGGTGATCGACGCGATCGAGGCCGACGGGCTCCTGCCCCGCGTGCGCACGCTCTCGCGGCTCATCCGCGAGACCTGCCAGGTGGGGCCGGTCGAGTCCATCCAGGGCGAGGGATTCCTCCTCGGGCTGCGCACCTCGCGGCCGGCGAAGGAGATCGTGGGCGAGTTGCTGGAGAAGGGCATCCTCGCGGGCACCAGCGGCGATCCCAACGTCGTCCGCCTGCTGCCGCCGCTGGTGCTGGAGGAATCCCACATCGCAACGCTGGCCAAGGCCCTTGCGGAGATCCGGCCGTGAAGTCGTTCCTCGACCTCGCGGACTTGAGCCCCGGAGAGGTGGAAGACCTCCTCGGCCTCGCCGCGCGCCTGGAGCGCCGGCCGGAGCCCGAAGCCCTGAAGGGCAAGATCCTGGCGCTCCTCTTCTTCAACCCGTCGCTGCGCACCCTCGCCTCCTTCCAGGCGGGAATGGCCCGGCTGGGCGGCAGCTCGTTCGTCATCTCGCCGGGACAGGGGACGTGGATCCTGGAGACCCGCGACGGGGTGGTGATGGACGGCGCCGCGGCCGAGCACGTGCGCGAGGCGATCCCCGTGCTGGCCGGCTACGCGGACGCCCTCGGCATCCGCTCTTTCGCCGGCGGCGCGGACCTCGCGGCGGACCTGGCGGACTCGACGTTCCTCTCCATGGCCGGGGTCTGCCCGGTGCCGCTCGTCAACCTGGAGTCCGCCGTCAACCACCCCTGCCAGGCGCTGGGGGACTGGAAGACCATGGACGACCTCGGGATCCCGGCGCGGAGCGGGAAGTTCGTCCTCACCTGGGCGTGGCACCCGAAGCCGCTGCCGCTCGCCGTGCCGGCGGCGGCCGTCCACATGGCGGCGCTGCGGGGCATGGAGGTGACCGTGCTGCGCCCCGAGGGGTTCGGCCTTCCTGAGCCCGTCCTGGAGAAGGCCCGGCAAGCGGCGGAGCTGTCGGGCGGCTCGCTGCGGGAGACGGACGACCGGGACGAGGCCCTCGCGGGGGCGAACGTGATCTACGCCAAGTCGTGGACCTCGCCCCTGCACTACGGCGATCCGGCAGCGGAGGCGTCCTTGCGGGCCGGGCTGCGCGACTGGTGCGTGGACGAGGACTGGTTCGCGAAGGCGGCGCCGGACTGCCGCTTCATGCACTGCCTGCCGGTGCGCAGGAACGTGGTGGTGAAGGACTCGGTGCTCGACGGGCCGCGCAGCGTGGTGGTCCACGAGGCCCGAAACCGCCTGTGGGCGCAGATGGCGGTGCTCCACCGCCTGCTGCGGGGATAGAAGGAGGAACGAGCGATGAAAGACGTCGGCCAGCGGACCGCCGAGGCGGCGGCACTCAAGCACGCGGTCCCCTACATCCGGATCTTCAAGGGCAGGACCTTCGTCATCAAGGCGGGGGGCGGCGCCCTGGAGCGCGAGGCCGTCCTGCGCGCCCTGATCGAGCAAGTGGAGGTGCTGCATCAGGTGGGCATCCGCGTCGTGCTCGTCCATGGCGGCGGCACGCAGTCGACCGAGGTCTCCCGCGCCCTGGGCGCCGAGGCCCGCTTCGTCGAGGGCCGGCGCGTCACGGACGCGAAGGCCCTGGAGGTGGCGGCCATGGTGCTCAACGGCTCGGTCAGCACCTGCATCCTCGCCGTCTGCCGCGGGGCCGGCCTGCCGGCCGTGGGCCTCTCCGGCGTCGACGCCGGGCTCGTCCAGGCTCGCAAACGGCCGCCGGTGCGGGTAGGGGATGAGACCGTGGACTACGGCCTCGTGGGCGACGTGGTCGCCGTCGACCCGGAAGTGCTCATCCGCTTGATGGATGCCGGCTACGTGCCCGTGGTGAGCCCGCTCTCCGCCGCCGACGACGGCACGGTGCTCAACATCAACGCCGACACTGTGGCGTCCGCCCTCGCCGTCGCCCTCGGGGCGGAGAAGCTCCTGTTTTTGACTGGCGCCGCGGGCATCCTGGAGCGGCCGGACGATCCCGGCTCGCTCGTCTCCTACACCGACCTCGCCGGCCTGCGCCGCCTGCGCGACGAGGGCGGGCTCGTGCACGGCATGCTCCCCAAGACGTCCGCCATCGAGGCGGCGATCCAGGGCGGCGTGCGGCGGGTCCACATCCTCTCGCACGATCTGCCGGACGGCCTGCTGGCCGAGGTGTTCACCAACGAAGGGGTGGGGACGCTCGTCGTCCAGGACGTCAACGTCCTGACGCCGGCCGAGCAGGCCGCCGGCCACTCTCCCCATTCACCGCTGGCGGCGCTCGCCGGAGGAGCCCGCTGATGCTTCCCGAGCGCGAGATCCTGGCCCTGCACCGGGCGATCACCGCCGTCCGCTCGGTCTCGGGCGAGGAGGGGGAGCTCGCCGGCTACCTGGGTGACCTGTTGGAGCGCAACGGCGTCGCCGTGGACCGCGTCGGCGAGCGTCGCAACAGCCTGCTGGCCACCCTCGGCCAGGGGCCGGTGCTGCTTTTCGACACCCACCTGGACACCGTTCCGCCGGCGCCGGGCTGGACGCGCGATCCCTGGGATGTGCAGACCGTGGACGGCCGCGTCTACGGCCTGGGCGCGAACGACGCCAAGGCCGCGGTGGCGGCCATGGTGGCGGCCTTCCTCGCCTTCCGCGAGGCCGAGCTGCCGTTCACGCTGGCCCTGGCCCTGGTGGAGGGCGAGGAGACGCGGGGCACGGGCACCGAGGCCGTTCTCGCCGAGCTGGCCCGCCGCGGCACGCCCCCGGCGGCGGCCGTGGTGGGGGAGCCTACGGGGCTCGACCTCGCCGTGGCGCAGAAGGGATTAATGGTCCTCGAGCTGGTGGCCCGGGGGGACGCCTGCCACGCCGCCAACGCGAGGGCCCTGGGAGCCCAGAACGCCGTCCGCCGCCTGGCCCACGACCTCGTAGCCCTGGAGCGGGTGGACTTCGGCCCTCCCCATCTGCGCCTGGGTCCGATCACCCTGGAGCCTACGCAGGTGCGGGCCGGCACGGCGCGCAACGTGGTGCCCGGCGAGGCCACGGTCGTGCTCGACGTGCGCACCACGCCGGCCCTCGGTCACCGGGAGGTCGTCGAGCGCATCGAGCTGGCGGTGGCGAGCGAAGTGCGCGTGCTCTCCGACCGCCTCGTGCCCCGGGAGACTTCGGAAAGCACGCTCCTCGTCGAGGCCGCCCGGCGGGCGCGGCCCGAGGCCAGGCTCTGCGGCTCGGCCACCCTCTCCGACATGGTCTTCATGGAAGGGATTCCCGCCGTCAAGTCCGGACCGGGCAGGAGCGAGCGCTCCCACACGCCGGACGAGCACGTCCTCGAAAGCGAGATCCTCGCGGGGGCCCGCTTCTACGCCCGGCTCGTGCGCGCCTACGCCGAGCTGCGGGAAGAAGAGGAGGCGGCGTGACCCGCCTGTGGGACAAGGGCGAGCCGCTCGACGGCCGCGTCCTGCGCTACACCGCGGGGGAGGACCACCTCCTCGACACCCGCCTCGTCCCCTATGACGTCCGCGCCTCGATCGCCCACGCCGCCATGCTCCACGGGGCCGGGCTCCTCTCGGCCGAAGACCTCGCCGCCATCTGCCAAGGGCTCGAAGAGCTGGCGCGCGAGCACGCGGCGGGGGAGTGGCGGATCGCCCTGGACGACGAGGACGTCCACACCGCCCTGGAGACGCGCCTGACGGCGCGGATCGGCGAGGCCGGGGCCCGCCTCCACCTCGGCCGCTCCCGCAACGACCAGGTCCTCGCCGCCCTCCGTCTCTACCTGCGCGACGCGGTGGCGTCCCTCGCCGCCGGCGCGCGGGCGACGGCGGCTGCGCTGGACGGACTCGCCGAGCGGGAGGCGAAGACGGCGCTACCAGGTTACACCCATCTCCAGCAGGCCATGCCGAGCTCCGTCCCCCTCTGGGCCGGGGGCTTCGCCGCCGAGCTGCGGGACGACGCCCTGGGGCTCGAGGCCTGCTCGCGCCGCATCGAGAAGAACCCCCTGGGCTCGGCCGCCGGCTACGGCGTCCCCCGGCTCCCCGTCGACCGCGAGGCGACCCGCCGCGACCTTGACTTCGCCGAGGTCCAGGAGCCGGTCACGGCCGTCCAGCTCTCCCGCGGCAAGGCCGAGGCGCAGGTGCTCTTCGAGATCGCCCTGCTGATGCAGGACGCCGGAAGGCTCGCCGCGGACCTCGTCCTCTTCGCCACCTCGGAGTTCGGCTTCGTGAGCCTGCCCGCATCTATGACGACGGGCTCCTCGATCATGCCGCAGAAGCGGAACCCGGACGTCTTCGAGCTGGTGCGCGGCCGGACCGCGACGGCTCAAGGCTGCCTCGTCGAGGCGCTGGCCGTCGCCGCCAAGCTCCCCTCCGGCTACCACCGGGACCTGCAGCTCCTCAAAGCGCCCCTCTTCCGGGGGATCGACCTCGCGGGCGAGACGCTCGCCATCCTCGCCGCCGCCCTCCCCGAGGTGCGCTTCCATCCCGAGCGCATCCGGCTCGACCCCGGGCTCAACGCCGCTGAGGAGGCGTACCGGCTGGTGCTGGAGGAGGGGATCCCCTTCCGCGAGGCGTATCGCCGGGTGGGGGAGAAATATCGGAGCAGATAGGAGTAAACCGTTAACCGGAAAACCCCTCCCTGGTCCTTGGTAGGCTACCAAAAGCCAGGGAGGGGCTTGACGGAGAGGACGGGATTCGAACCCGCGAGAGGTTTTCACACCTCTACTCGATTATCAGTCGAGCGCCTTAGACCACTCAGCCACCTCTAGTAAGAGTCCCGAGGGCCCTTACTGCAGGTGGCGACAAAACCTTACTTCAGTCCAGAGGGAGGGTCAAGCGAAAGGCCGCCTCAAGGCTCTGAGACAGAACGGCCTTTGCGCGCAAGTCGCTGAAGGCTGCGCATCTCCTCGACTGTCTCCTCCAGCCAGCGCAGCCGTTCTGCAGGAGTCAGGCGCAGTCCGAGCTCAAGATGGTGCCGGCGCGTACCATCAAAGTCCCAGTTCCAGTCGTCTCGACTGCCTGACCCACTGGATGAGGAGTACTTTGGCATTCTTCAACCTCTGTTGGCCCCCGGATCTTCGCTGATAAGCTGAAGCAAGGCTTCAATATCGCTCTGGTCTTGGGGCCTTCCTGCCGCCCTCTTCATCTCAATGAGGTCGGGCAGCGAAATCACAGTGACCTCTACCCCGTGGAGGAGGACCACCAAGGCCCGATTATAGGCCGCCATCGAAATCAAAGGGCTCCTGGATCAAGAGGTCAATCGCGAATCCCGGATGGTCAGGGTGCCAGAGAGAGAACACTGTCATATTCTTCTCACGAGCCCAGGCGTCCCTCGTCATGGGATCGGCGAACGACCGGAGGGGGACTGGGACCCGTGGCTGGAAGCCAAGATCACTAAATGCAGCCAAGGCCCTTTCGAGGTTGTCCCGCTCTAGATGTAGCACCAGATCCAGATCGAGGGTGGTCCTCAGGTGACCGTGGAGAACCACCGCCACCCCTCCTACCACTAGATAACGTACTTTCGCCTCCGTGAGTGTGCTGAGCACCTGTTCGATTCGACCGCGCATCTTGTAAGCCTATCAAGGGCGGGAAACAACGGCACGGATCTCGCATTCCACGCAGTGCTCAAAAGCTGCCGCTCCCGGATCTATAGAGCTAGTGCGAAAGGGAATTGCCGAAGAAATGACGACCTTCAACTTGGCGGACGACGCCTGGGTCCGCCGCCTCTTCTTCGCACTGGCCCTGCTCTACGTCGTCCCCTTCTGGACCGTCCACTATCTCCCCACCGTGGACGGGCCGTGCCACACCTACAACGCCTGGATCCTCCGGCAGTACGGCAACGTCGAGGAGTACCCCCTCTTCCAACGCTATTACGAGATCAACACGGAGCCCTTTCCGAACTGGATCAGCCACGGAGTCATGGCGCTGCTGATGCTCGCCGTCCCGCCGCTGGTGGCGGAGAAGCTGCTGGTGAGCCTCTACGCGCTGCTCTTCCTCGCCGGCGCCTGGTACCTCGCCGGATCCGTGAACCCCGAGCGCCGGTGGCCCGCCTTCCTGGCCTTCCCATTCGTCTACAATTACCTGTTCCAGTTCGGCTTCTACAACTTCTCGATCAGCCTGGCGCTGTTCCTCTTCATCCTCGGCTTCTGGTGGCGTCGGCGCGAGCGGCCCGACCTGTCGTATGCGGTCGGGATCAACCTGCTGCTGTGGCTCTGCTATTTCTCCCACATCCTCTCCTTTGGGCTCTCGCTGCTCGCCATCGCCGTCCTCTGGCTGGCGACGCTGCGGCGCGACAACTGGCGCCGGCACCTGCTGCACGTCCTGATCCTGGCGCCGCAGATCCTCCTGCCGCTCTGGTACTTTTCCGTGCAGGGGCGTGGCGTCGTTGCATCGAGCTGGTCCTTCCGCCGCCTGCTGCGCTACTTCCTCGAGCTCCAGGGGCTTTTCGCCTTCGGCCGGCGCCAGCGCCGTTTCCTGAGGGTGCTGGCCGGCGCCTTCTGGGCGCTGGCCCTGCTCACCCTCTGGCGGGAGAACCTCCGCGGCTCCGGGAGGGTCCGGCCGAAGCTGCGGGAAGCCGACGCCTTCCTGCTGCTCACTGTCCTCTTCGCCGTGATCTACTTCTCGAGCCCGGAGGGCATGTCGGGCGGGACGCTGCTCAAGCCGCGGCTCAGCCTCTATCCCTATCTCGTCCTGATCCCGTGGCTGTCGCCGAATCTGGGCGGACGGGCGCGCAGGATCGCCACCGCCGTGCTGGCGGTGGCAGCTCTGCTGAACGCCGGCTATCTGATCCACTGGTACGGGGTGCTCAGCAGCAGGATGGAGAGATACCTGAGCGGGCTCGACCCGGTGCGGCCCGACACCCGGCTCCTCCCCCTCCTGCTCGAGCACGACACGGCCGGCGCCAGGGTCGACGTCCTCGGGCACGCGGCCAGCTACGCGGCCCTGGAGAAGGGGTTGATCGACTGGGACAACTACGAGGCCACCGTCTGGTTCTTCCCCATAGAGTTCCGCGCCACCGCGCCGCCGCCGGTCATCGCGGAGATCGAGGCGCAGCCGGGTTCCTTGCGCTCCCGGCCGTGGAAGGACCGCGCGGACTACGTCTACACCTGGAAGATGCCTCCGGGCCACCCTCTCGCGTCGCGGCTCGACAGGTTCTACGACCTGATCTCGGTCGAGAACGGCGGCGCTCTCTGGGAGCGGCGGCGCAGGGGCAGACCATGACCGCAACCCTTGCGGAGGACCGCCGGCTCCGCCGCCTCTTCTTCGCGCTGACGCTGCTGTACGTCCTCCCCTTCTGGGCGGTCCGCTACGTCCCCACCACCGACGGCCCCTGCCACACCTACAACGCCTGGGTCCTGCGCCAGCACGGCAATGTCAGGGAGTACCCTCTCTTCCAGCAGTACTACGAGATCAACGCGAAGCCGTATCCGAACTGGATCGGCCAGGGCACGATGGCGCTCCTCATGTTCGCCTTGGAGCCGCGGACCGCCGAAAAGCTGCTGGTGAGCGGCTACGTGCTGCTCCTCCTCGCCGGCGCCTGGTACCTCGCCGGCGCCGTGCGGCCGGCGGAGCGGTGGCTCGCGTTCCTGGCCTTCCCGTTCGCCTACAACCAGCTCTTCCAGTTCGGGTTCTACAACTTCGCCATCAGCCTCGCGCTGTTCCTCTTCATCGTCGGCCTCTGGTGGCGGCACCGTGCGCGCCCCGGCCTCGCCTTCGCGGCCGCGATCAATCTCCTGCTCTGGCTGTGCTACTTCTCGCACATCCTCTCCTTCGCCCTCGCCCTGATCGCGATCGCCGTCCTCTGGCTGGCGACGCTGCGGCGGGAGAGCTGGCGCCGGCACCTGCTGCACATCCTCCTCCTGCTCCCCCAGGTCGCCCTCCCGGCCTGGTTCTTCGCGATCCAGCGTGGCGGGGAGGTCCCGTCGGCGTGGCCCTTCGGGCAGCTCCTGCGGTTCTTCGCCCGGCTGGAGGTGCTCTTCACCTTCGGCGAGTTCCAGGTCTGGCTCGGGATCGCTCTGGCGATCCTCTTCCTGCTGCTGCTGCTCCTCACCCTCTGGCGGCGGACCCGACAGCGGCCGCTCTTCCGGGAGGAGGACGCGTTCCTGCTCCTGGCCCTCCTCTTCACGGCCTTCTACTTCTTCAGCCCGGACGGGATGGCGGGCGGATACCTGCTCAAGCAACGGCTCAGCCTCTATCCCTTCCTCCTGCTGATCCCGTGGCTCTCGCCGCGGCTGGAAGGAAGGGCGAAGGGGAGCGGGGCCGCCGCCCTGGCGCTGCTGGCCCTGCTCAACCTGGGATACCTGCTCCACGGGTACCGCGTGCGCGGCGAGGAGATGGCGCGGTACGTGAGCGGGCTCGATCTGGTCCAGCCGAATACCCGGCTCCTGGCGCTCCTCTTCCAGCACTCCTGGCCGACGGACTTCCTCGCGCACGCGGCCGGTTACACGGCCCTTGAGAAGGGTCTGATCGATTGGGACAATTATGAGGCCAAGACCTCGTTCTTCCCGACGCGGTTCCGGGATTCCGCGGCCTTCCCCGACATCCCGGGAATCCTCACCGATCCGGGGTCTCTGCGCGTCAAGCTGAACCGCGACCGCATCGACGCCGTCTACACCTGGGGGATGCCGCCGGATCAGCCCCTCGCGCGCAGGCTCGGGAAGCATTACGAGCTGACCTCCTGGACCGGGGAGGGGGCGCTGTACGAGAAGCGGCGAGGCCTATAATCCCCCCGTGCCCTTCGTCTACATCCTCCGCTGCGGCGACGGGTCGCTCTACACCGGGGTGGCCAGGGACGTGGCGAGGCGACTCGATCAGCACCAAGCCGGCCGGGCGTCGCGGTACACCCGTTCCCATCTGCCGGTGACGCTCGTCTGGACCCGCAAGGTCCGCTCCTGGAGCCTCGCCCTGCGCGAGGAGCGCCGCATCAAGGCGATGAGGAAGGACGAGAAGGAAGCGTTCCTACTGGAGTCATGTCCCCCACCCTCCTCCTGAGTTGCGATTCCATCGGCAAGGGCTACGGCGCCCGGCCGCTGTTCGAGAACCTCTCCTGCGGCCTGTTCGAGGGGGACCGCGTGGGTCTCGTCGGGCCGAACGGGTCCGGCAAGTCCACCCTGCTCAAGATCCTGGCGGGTATCGAGGAGCCGGACTCCGGGACGCGCTCGCTCCGGCGGGGCACCCGCCTGGGATACGTCCCGCAGGACCCCGAGTTCCCGCCCGGGAGGACCGCCGGGGAGATCCTGACCGAGGCGTTGGCGGACGATCCCGCCGAGGACTTCGAGAAGGCCGCCCGGGTGGCGGTCACCCTCGGCCGCGCCGGCTTCAACGATCCCTCCCAGGAGGTGGACGTCCTCTCGGGAGGATGGCGCAAGCGCTTGGCCGTCGCCCGCGAGCTGGTGAAGGCGCCGGACATCCTCCTGATGGACGAGCCCACGAACCACCTGGACGTCGAAGGCATCCTGTGGCTCGAGGAACTGCTGCGGACCGAGCCTCTCGCCTACGTCGTGGTGAGCCACGACCGCTACTTCCTGGAGAACGTCGCCGCCCGCATGCTGGAGCTGGACCGCCGCTATCCCGAAGGGCTCTTCCAGGCCGAGGGGAGCTACAGCGACTTCCTGGAGAGGCGCGACGAGGTGCTCCGCAACCAGGCCGAGTACCAGGCGTCGCTGGCCAGCAAGGTCCGCCGCGAGGTCGAGTGGCTGAAGCGCGGCGCCAAGGCGCGGACGACCAAGGCCAAGGGGCGCATCCAGGAGGCGAACCGGCTGATCGCCGAGCTGGCCGAGATGAAGGCGCGCACCGGGCCCGCCGCCAAGGCCCGGGCGGGGATCGACTTCAACGCCACGGACCGCAAGACGAAAAAGCTCCTGGTGGCCTATGGGCTCGCCAAGTCGTTCGGCGAGTTCGGCGAGCACCGCATCGTGAAGGGCCTGGACCTCAAGCTCACCCCCGGGATGAAGCTCGGCCTGATCGGACCGAACGGCAGCGGCAAGACGACCCTCCTCTCCCTGCTCGACGGCTCACTGCCACCCGACGCCGGCAGGATCGAGCGGGCGGACTGGCTGCGCACCGTCCGCTTCGAGCAGAGCCGCGAGACGCTGGACAAGACCGTGACTCTCCGCCGCGCCCTGGCGCCGGAGGGGGACTCGGTCGTCTATCAGGACCGCGCCGTCCACGTCGCGGCCTGGGCCCGGCGGTTCCTCTTCCGCGCCGAGCAGCTCGACACCCCGGTCTCGCGTCTCTCGGGCGGCGAGCAGGCCCGCATCCTGATCGCCCGCCTGATGCTCCAGCCGGCCGACCTGCTGATCCTCGACGAGCCCACGAACGACCTCGACATCCCGACGCTGGAGGTGTTGGAGGAGAGCCTGATGGAGTTTCCGGGTGCCCTGGTGCTCGTCACCCACGACCGCTTCCTCCTGGAGAGCGTCTCCACCCTGGTCCTCGCCTTGGACGGCCAGGGCAACGCCGAGTACTTCGCCGACTACGCCCAGTGGGAGGCCGCCCGCCAGACCGCCGCGCCGCTGCCGAAACCCGACGCGCCCAAGCCGACACCGAAGCCAGCGAAGGACCCGAAGCTCCTCTCCTACCGTGAGAAGCAGGAGTGGGAGCAGATGGAGGCGAAGATCCTGGAAGCCGAGGACCGCCTCGCCGCCGCCCGGCAGGCGGTCGAGGATCCCGCGGTCGCGACTGATCCGGCGGCCCTCCAGGAGCGCTGCAACACCCTGGAAGCCGCCCGGCAGGAGGTGGAGCGGTTGTACGCCCGCTGGGCGGAGCTGGAGGCGAAGCAGAAGTAGGCGCCGTGCACATTGGTGCGGTGTGCCCTTCGAGGCCTCACCCTCTGTTTCCCTCTCCCTGACGGGAGAGGGAGGACCCTGATCGGGCGTTGTTGCCGGATACTGGCAAGACGCCGGAATCGGGTTCCCCTCTCCTGTCAGGGAGAGGGGGCCAGGGGGTGAGGCCTCGAAGCGTATACCGCCTCAATACGTGAGAACGTGGCGATCTCGATCCCCCGCTCCCTCAACGCCTCCCTCACCCGCGGATCGCAAAGCGCCGCCGTCTCGCGGTCCCATCCGTAGCCCCAGTCGTACTCGGTCGCCAGCGCCTCGTCCCCCAGCCCTGGGTGGCAAACCAGCTCGGTGACGCCCTCCACGCCCGCCAGGATCGAGGAGAGCCTCTCGAAGGTCAGCTTTCCCGCGTCGAGGATGCCCACGGTGCGGTCCACGGTCCGGATCGATCGGACCTCCAGGCGCTTTCCGATGCGGTTGAGGATTCCGATCTGCAGCGCGCGCGGCGACAGCCCGCGGGCGGCGGGCTCGCGGGGAACGCGGACGAAGGGGATGCGGTACTCCTCGGCCAGCCTCAGTACGACCTCGAACACCCGCGGCAGGACGTGCAGGTGCTGGTGGCTGTTGGCATGCACGACCGTCAAACCGGCGGCGAGGAGGCGCTCGATCTGCCGCCGCAGCTCCTCCTCGATTTCGCTGGCCGCGATCCCGCCGAGCAGGTACCGTCGCGTGAAGGCCCGGAAATCCTTGAGGAACGCGCCGTCCCGGCCCACCAGGGACCTCACCCGCTCTGGCGGCGACAGCGGCCGTTCCCCCACGAGCGCGAGGTGGACGCCGACGTCCAGCCCCGGCCGGTCTCGCAGCAGCTCCACGGCGCGCTCGCAGGCGCGGCCGGCGGCCACCACGCTGCAGGCGGTGACGATCCCCTGGTCGTGGGCCTGGATCGCCCCGAGGGTCATACCGGGATGGAGGCCGACGTCGTCGGCCGTGACGATGAGCGCTCTCAACGGCCCGGGGTGGGAGCCTCGACAGGCTCGGCGGCGGTCTCGGGCGGCCGGTCGCGGCGCCGCGGGTGGCGCATCTCGGGGTAGAGGGCCACCAGCTCCCGCAGGATCTTCAGGATCACCGCGGGGGACGACAGCGTCGAGCGCCCCCGGGTGCGGGGGAAGTAGTCGAGGCCGAGCTGCTGGATCACGAATCCCAGGTTCTTCGCCTTGACGATCAGCTCGGCGTCGATCAGCGAGCCGTCGGATTTGAGCTCGATCGCCTCCAGCACCTCGCGCCGCATCAGCTTGAAGGAGAAGTTGATGTCGCGATGCGGCCAGCCGAAGAGCAGCCCGATCAAGGTGTTGTAGAGGTAGGAGTAGACCGTCCGCCGGAAGCCCTCGGTGGTGCGGTCCAGCCGGTAGCCGGCGATCAGGTCCGCCCGCGTCACCTTCAGCGCCTGGACGGCCCGGCCGATTGAGTCCGGATCGAACGGCAGGTCGGCGTCCATGTAGAGCACGAGGTCTCTGGACGCCGCGGCGAACCCCTTCTTGAGCGTCGCGCCCAGCTTGCGGTTCACCTCGTTGCGCAGCATGCGGATGCGCGGGTTGGCCGCCGCCTCGCGGGCGACGATCTCGGCGGAGCGGTCGGTCGAGGCGTCGTCCACCACCACGATCTCGTAGTCGCCGCCGTGCCGCTCAAGCGCGTCGACGGCGCAGGCGATGGCGTGAGCGATGTTCTCCTCCTCGTTGAACATCGGGATCACGAGCGAGACGGACGGCGGATCGTGCATCTTCCGAAGGGTTGAGCTTAGCGGGCGATCCGCTCCACGGCAAGCAGTTGCACGGCGAGCCGGCGCGTGTCGGCGCCGATCCCGGCCTCGGTGGGGACGAACGACCGGGCGGAGCGGAACGCGATCTCCGCGGTCCCCGCGGCCGGCAGCGGCAGCTCGATCCGCCGGCTGGCGCCGCGGGCGATCGCGAGCGAGCCGGCTGGCACGCCGTTCACCGACACGGCCACGGAGTTCGCGGGGAACGGAGCCGACGGGTCGAGCCCCAGCGTCACGGCGAGGCCCCGGGCCCCCCGCGGTACGATCCGCAGGGCGGCGTCGGCGTCCAGCCACCGCCATTTCGCCTCCCGCACGTTGGGCTCCCAGCCGTAGACGCCGCGCACGATCTCGTAGCGGCAGTCCGGGGGGATCGGGCTCACCGAGACCACCCGGTAGTGGTTGCGGGTGAGCCGCCGGTAGGCGTCGCTGTCGGGCCAGCGGAAGGTCACCGCCCCCTTCCAGCCGCTCTCCCCTTCGGCCAGGAGGACCACGGGCGCCCTGGGCCGCCGGGCGGCGCGGCGCAGGCCGTCCTCGACGGGAGCGAGGTCGCGCCTCCCCAGCAGGTAGGAGGCGTGCGCCGCCATGTCCGGGTCCACCAGGATCATCGTCTGCGGCGGCAGGTTCCGCTCGATCCACCGCACCGCCTGGACCGGCGGCGAGAGGGTGGTGGACCGCGCCGCGAGCACCGGCCAGGCGCAGGCGGCCGAGCCGGCGAGGATGAGCGCGGCCGGCACCCAGGCCGCCGCCGGTCGCCGCGCGAGCCGCGCCGCCGCTGCGCACCCTACGGCCGCCGCGAAGGCCACGCCGAGCACCCACGGCAGGGCGTAGCGCACGGCGTCCCCGGGGTCCATCACCGCGAGGCAGAGCGCGAGCTGGACGCCGCTCAGCGCGGCGAGAGGCAACGCCGCGGCCCGTCGGCGCCGCGCGAGGTCCGCCGCACCGGCCGCGGCGAGCGCCAGCACCGGCAGCGCGAGCGTCTTGGGCCCCCACGGGTGGGCGACGAAGCGCGCTGCGATTCCCACGGTCGTGCCGCCGGCCCGCGCCGCGGTCGCATCGTGCCCCGCCACGTACGAGGCCTGCTTCAGCTCGTAGTCGAGGAAGCCGCGCGGCCCGCCGGTCGCCGCCATCAGGGGGACGAACCAGAGGAGCGAGACCAGGGTGAAGGCGGCCAGCGCCTCCCCGCGCCGCCGCCAGCCCGGGGCCTGCCAGAGCGCCACCGCCAGCATGGGGAGCACGGCCAGCGCAAGCTGCGGCCGGCAGCCGATGGTCGCCGAGGCCGCCGCGCCCAGGCCTAGCGCGGACAGGGCCACCCTTTCTCCCCTCTCCTTCAGGAGAGGGGCCGGGGGTGAGGTCAGGACCGCCGCTGCCCACAGCGCCAGCGAGAGGAACATCAGCGCCGGCGAGTCCGACATCGGCAGCGGCGCCTGGACGAGCATCACGGGCGAGAGGTGGAAGAGCAGCGCTCCGAGGACCGCAGTTCGCTCGGCGCCCTCCCCATCCTCGGCGATCCGCCGAAAGGCCGCCACCAGGGCGGCATAGCCGATCAGCGAAGAGACGAAGCTCAGGACCACCAGGCTGGTGAACGGGTCGCGGAAGACCAGATTGAACAGCTTGCCGAGGCCCACCAGCAGTGGGTAGCCCGGCGGGTGGGGCTGGTGCGAGAGGGGATCGAACCGCTCGACGGCCCGCGCGAAGAGGACCTCGTCCAGCTCCCACAGGCTGCGCGGCAGCGTGAGGGCCCGCACCACAGCCACCAGAACGAAGCCGGCGAGGGCGGTGGGCGGGATCCGCCGCGAGGCGGAGATTGGTGAAGCGGTTGACACTGTCATCGCGGCGAGGATATGCAGTCCCGGTGTCGTCCCTCGAATACGTCCAGGCGCTCGCCCTGGTGCGGCGCACCTACCGCGCCGCCCCAGCCGCGACCCGGCTCCACGTGCTCGGGCGCTTCCTTTCGTGCCCGTTCCTGCGGGCTCTCGACCACCTGCCGCCGGGGGCCCGGGTGCTGGATCTCGGGGCTGGGCACGGCATCTTCGCACATCTCGCCCTGGAGGCGGGAGCCCGCAGCGTCGTCGCCGTCGAGCCGGACCGGCGCAAGGTCTTCCTCGTCTCGCCGCGCTCCGGCCTGCGCGTCGTCAACGGCTACCACGACGCCGTCCGCGGCGCCTACGACGCCGTGACGATGCTCGACGTGCTCTACCGGTTCCCCACCGCCGAATGGGACGCTCTGTTCCGCTGGGTGCGCGGGCGGCTGGCGCCGGGCGGCGCCTTTCTCATCAAGGAGTTGGACCCGGAGCACCGGGCGAAGGCCTTCTGGAACCGCACCCAGGAGCGGATCTCCGACCGCCTCGGGCTCACCCTCGGCGAGGCCTTCAGCTACGAGGCGCGCGACCAGATCCGCGGCCGCCTCCTCCGCGCCGGCTTCGACCGCTTCGAAGCGGTGGAGATCGGCGCCGGGTACCCCCACGCGCATATTCTCTACATAGGCGCCGCACCTCAAGCCGAGCCAGGGAGTAGAATGAAGATACGATGAGGCTAAAACCAGGAGACCTGTAATGAAGAAGAAAAATCTGAAGAGGCTAAGTCTCTACAAGGAAACGCTGCGGCTCCTCGACGACAACCAGATGAAGAAGGCAGCCGGACGTGCATGCGGAGCCTCGTGCTTCGTCAGCTGCGTCGCTGAGTGCGGTACCGAGACACTCTCGCAGGACGCTCCTTGCGAGCCGTCAAACCCGAGTAGCTGAGGCGCGCGAGGACACGACCAGAGTTAGGCCTACGTCGGTCCGCAGGGATCGGTCAGCAGGTACTCGGCGAATCGCTCGTTGAAGAGGGCCCCCGGCCGCTTGCGGCGCAGGTGGGTTACCGTCTCCTCGCCGGGCATCCCGAGGTACATGAGGATCAAGCCCGCCACCAGGGCCGAGCGGTTGAACCCCATGCCGCAGTGGGAGAGCACCCTGTGGCCGCTCTCCACCAGCGAGGCGCCGAGGCGGGCCACCGCGTGCAGCTTCGCGAGGTCCGGGAGCTCCTCGTCGTAGATCGGGAAGTAGAGGTAGAGGATGTGGTTCGGCATCGTGGGGACCCCGTGGTCCAGTTCCCCTTCGAGGTCGATCACCACCGTGATCCCGTGCTCGTCCAGGTACCGCCAGTCCTCGATCTTGGGCGAGAGGAAGAGGCAGCCGGCGTCGTCCAGACAGAAGATGTCCATCTCAGAGGCGCCACCACTCGAACTCGTTCTCGTCCGGGTTCCAGTAGATGTGGAACGCGTCGCAGAGGTCGTCGTGCAGGTTGATCCCCAAGCCCTCGCGGGGGTGTCCGGGCTTGGGTCCAGGGTTCTCCGCGAGGGATTCCAGGGCGATCCTGGCTTTCCTGGAGCAGAGGGCGTCCTCGCTGCTGTCCCAAGGGAACTCCAGGGTCCACACGCGGCTGTCCGCGCTCAGCGGGCCGTGCACGATGCCGACCACGAAGCGGTCCTCCCGGACGCCGGCGGCAGCGTAGTCCTCGCCGCCGTCCAGGTCGAGGTCGGCCCGCAGGAGGCTCCTCCGGTCCCAGTCCGTGGCCGGATCGCGGCGCCTCAGGAGGTCCAGGGCGGCGATCGGCGCCGCCGCGGAACGAACCGGCTCCGGAGCACGGCTCTCCGGGCCCGTGGCGCAGGCCGCGCAGCCCAGGACGAGGATCAGCACGACGCTACGGCCGGTGTTCATGAGGTCTCCTGAGTCCGTCTCCAGGGGGAGATCATACTCCTGCGAGAGGAGCCGGCGCCGCGAGGCCATCCGCCGGCGCGGCAGCAAGGCCCGCCTGCAGCGCGAGAAGGCCCGCCCGCGCCACGGCTCCTCCCGCCTGCAGCTCGACAAGGCCCGCCTGCGCGGCGAGAGCGTCCGCCTGCGTCACGACAAGGCCCGCCCGCGTAGCCGGTTGATCCACCTGCGTCTCGCCAAGGACCGCCTGCGGAGCCGGTTGATCCACCCGCGTCTCGACGAGGCCCGCCTGCGCAGTTGGTCGGCCCGCCGCTGCAGGCGGAAGGACAAATCGCTCAGGCGGAAGGCCCGCTTCCTCAGTCGGCTGAGCCAATTCCTCAGGCGGAAGGACCGGCTGCGCAGGCGGGAGGACAAGTCACTCAAGCGGCTGAGCAAATTACCCAGGCGGCAGGACAAATTACCCAGGCGGACGAACAAATTGCGCGGGCGGTTGGCCAAATTCCTCAGGCGGACGAGCCGGCTGCGCAGGCGGGAGAGGAAATTGCGGCGGCGGAAGGCCCGGAACTGACTCGAGGAGCGCTACGGGACCGATTCGAACGCGGTGCCCGACGTAAACGGCTCCCACTCCTTGTCCGTGATGTGCTGGTACTCCCGCCAGTGGGTGATCCTGTCGCCTTGGACCTTGATCAGCACGGCGCCGTGGTAGAGGTGGGTGCCGCGGTAGGAGTACTCCGCGGCCCCGATCTGCCGGTCCTCATCGAAGAGGATGTTGTGCCAGACGGTGCTCTGCGGGTAGCCGCCGTCGTCCTGGAAGAAGCGGAGCAGATCGGCGCTGTTGCTGAAGCTGTAGTGGAGCGGATCGGCGTAGCGGATATCAGGTGCGAAGAAGCCGATCACCTTCTCGTAGTCCCTGGAGGTCCAGGCGCGGGCCAGGGTCTGGAGCATGTTCGCGAATTCGTCTCGGGTCATGGCACCTCCTTCGACAGAAGCCGGTCAACGGGCCTTCTCTTGCCAGACCAGAAAATGGGAGTGCTCGCGCTTCGGGACACGTTCCCGGCCCTGAAGACCCTCGAGCCGCAGGAGTCCGTTTCGCCGCCAGTCCTGGATCCATTCTCGGAGGTCGCTCTCCCACACAAGTGGCCGGCTGAGTGCGAGGATCCACGCTTCGTCATAAGAGACCCGTCCCTGCCGGCGCAATCGGCTCAGGAGATTCTGTCTCGCCAAGCCGAGATAGTGTTCTCGGAGTGTATTGTAGTGAGGGCTTTCCGGAACTCCCGCGGCTGCTAAAAGCAACTCCTGCTGTCCGGTCTGTTCCTCTCGCTTCCTCCGCTGAGCTTTCTCCCGGACCCTCTCCATCTCCTCCATTGCCCGCTTCTCTGTGTCCTTGAAGACCTCCACTCCTTTGGGGTGGCGTGTCGCATAGATCAGATGAAAATGTGTCCGATTGATTTCAGGGTGGAGCACGATGGCTGGGAGGGTGTACGCGAACTTACCTTTGGTCTTCAGCTCGGCCATGTACTCGGTGACGAGCGTATCGTCGAGTTCGAGACCAGAGAGCCCTTTGATCTGCTCGCCGAACCCAGGGGAGTCGAAGAGATCGACGAAGCTCTGAGGGAAACGCCGGATATAGCTCGTCATGAAGTTGATTAAGACTTCTCCCGGGTCGCACCTCAACAGGGGAGAGATCGTCTTGAGCCTGAAGCCTGTCCACCCCGTCGGGTCGATGAAAAGGAAGGGAAATGTCTGCCTACCCGACCGAATAAACCGCAAGATGGAGTCTACCGAATTTTCGAAGGAGTCGTTCAGGACGAGGACTTCGGCGTCCGCGACTCTGTTCGCGAATTCCTGGAGCTGGAGGTAGGCCTCTCGATTCTGCTCCAGGAAGCAGCAACGGAGCTGGAGTTCGCGTCCCCTGGACCGATAGGTTTCGCGAGCCTTACGGAGTTCCTCAAGCGCGATCGCGAACGAACTATCCCTCAGCTCCGGCGACCGGACATTCCAGGGACCGGCGAAGCCATCGACGTAGGTGATCGAACCCCAATGACTGCCGACGATGTGGGCGAAGCGCTCGAGGTAATGACGGAGGATATAATGCTTGACCCGAGTCTGCTCGCGCTTCTCGTAGATTTCATCTTCCTGCATGGGTCAGCAGAACGCCTCGACTTCGGCGAGAGCGGTCTGAAGGGACTCTGCGTCGGTTATCGTGCGCCAGACGCGATGGGGAAACTCGTCGTAGGTCCGCCCCCGGAGTTCTCGGCCGGCCTGCGCCTTCCGCCGTCCCCCCCACTGCTTGAAGAAGAAGGGGATGCCCGCTCGACGACACTGGTCCCGGATTTCGAGGACCCAGGACTCTTCGATCGGCCTGGCACCAGGACCGCTCTCTCCTCCCACGATTACCCAATGGATCTTCGAGAGATCGATCCTACCAAGAGACTCCAGAAGAGGCTCGATCGAGAGGAAACGCACGGCGGCCGGAGCGGCGCGGAGATGGTCCACGCGCGGGATTCCCTGTTTCCTGTTCTCGACACTCACTCCCCACCAGATATGTGGCTCTCCCGCGGCAAACTTCAGCGTCGAACGCAAAAGGTCGCGCATCCGTTGCGAGCGCTTGGTGAGGACTTGATAGGTATGCCAGTTCGCAAGCTGCATGATGCGAGCGACCTTGACGATGTAGTCGTTGGGGACGGCCTCGTGGAACAGGTCGCTCATCGAGTTCACGAACACCATCCGCGAGCGGCGCCACTGGAGCGGTTCGATGAGCTTCTCGGGGACGAGCCGCAGATCGAAGCCCTGTTCATAGGGATGACCGGGTACGCCGCGGAAACGCTCTGCAAACGTTTCAGCGTAGCAGTGCGCACACCCAGAACTGATCTTCGTGCACCCCCGGACCGGGTTCCACGTCGCGTCTGTCCACTCGATGCTCGAATGGTCGCTCATCGCGGATCCTTTCTATCGGTGCTGCCCCGTTTCGTCCACCGGTGTAGTTTAGACGCAAACGGGGCGTAAATCAAGTAGCTGAAAAGGCCGGGCTCGTAGAAAAAGAATCCTAGGACCTGCGGCCATTGTTTGTCCGGCGCGACCGCCGCTGACAGGCCGCGGTCCCTCTCAGCCGCTCCGCAGATACTCCTCGGGCAGGGGATTGCCCGGCCGCTCGTTGTCCCACAGCACGGATATCACCCACCAGCGGCTGCCGTCGTGGAAGAGCTGGATGCTGTTGATGCCCCTTCCGAAGGGCTCCGCGTCCGGGGCGCGGCGGTACTCGTAGGTGCTCCAGACGTGGGCGACGTTGCCGAAGCGCTCGACGCGGTGGGCGATCCCGGTCTCGTAGAAGGAATTGGCAGCGAAGAAGGGGGAGCGCGAGGCGATGTAGCCCTCGCAGTCGAAGACGTCCACCGCGGCACCACCGTCCGGCTCCGGACGGGTCGGCATCAGCCGGGCTTGCGGGTGGAGGAGCGTGCGCTCGCGCTCCCAGTCGCGCTCTCCGGCCGGGCCGGAGATCACCTCGTACAGCGCCTTCACGATCCCTTCGATCGTCTCCACGTCCTCTCGTCTGGCGTCCATTGCGATCCTCCTCAGGGGACTATAGCGGAACCGCCCGTGGTACCCTGATCCGAGCGCCGTGTCGCCACCGGTCTCGGAACTCCTCCCCTCTCTCCTGGCCATCGCCGCGCTGGCCCTGGCGATGGTGTTCGTCATGGTGCAGTGGAGCCGCGCCATGCTGATGCCGCGTCCCTCGGGAGAAGAGGCTGCCGCCGCGCCGGTGACGGGGTGGTCCCCGGCCCGGCGCTGGGGCTTCGCCTATCTCGCGGTGTGGGCCCTGCTGATCGCGGCGTTCCTCCGCTTCCTGGAGCGCGTCGGATCGCGCGACACCGCCAGCCTGCTCCTCCTCCTCCTGGTGGCGGCCGGCTGGCTGGGCTTGAACGGGCTCATCATCGCCTTCGGCCGCGCCATCCAGCGGGCCAACGAGCGCGCCGCCGCGCGGGCGGAGCTGGAGGAGCCCGCGGCAGAAGAGGAAGAGGAGGTCGCCCCCTGGGAGGAGGCGCCGGCCGTCGAGGCGCCGCTGGAGGAGCCCGTGCCGGCGCCGGCTCCTGCGCCGCGCTCGCGGCTCCGCGGTGTCTTGGGAACGGCGCTCACGGTGCTGCTCTTCCTGCTCGCCGTCGGCATCGGCGAGGCCCTGCCGCCGCTCCAGCGCCTCCACGCCTGGACCCTGGCGCACCAGGAGCCGCTCCTCTGGGTCACCATCCCGGTGGGGGCGATCGGCTTCGCGCTGTTCATGGGGGGCATCGTGGCCTTGGTCCTGGCCGGTGGCCAGCCCATGACTCGCGAGGAGATCGACGAGCTGGCGCGGCGCAACCGCGAGCTGGCCGCCGGGCCGGCGCTGTGGCGGCGCTCCACCTACCGCACGCAGGGCGTGGCGGTCGGCGCCCAGGCCGAGGACAGCGCCAGCTTCGCCGAGGTCAAGGCGGCCTGGCGGGCGCGCGCCTGGCAGGTCAGCCCCCGCTGGCGGCGGATGTTCCTCATCATGCTGGGGGTGGCGCTGTTCGTCTGCGGCCTCCTCGGCTCGATCTTCGTCATCGCTACGGCGGGGGTCAAGCTGGTCATCGCAGGGATGTTCCTCTATGCCGTGGTCCGCACCGCCGTCGCGTTCTCCCAAGCTTGAACCGTGCGATCATCCGGATTGAGCCCCTGTCCGTAGATGCTTCTGAAGACCGCTCGATGGAGGGAATGACCATGGACGCGCCCGACCGCAGCCGCTCGCTCCTGTTCGCTGGGTTTCTCCTCTTTCTCCTGGCCCTGCTCACGGGGCTCGCGATCCCCGTCCTCAACAATCCGCGGATGGGGCTTTCCGCTCACCTGACGGGAGTCATGAACGGCTTTTTCCTGATCCTCCTGGGGCTCTCCTGGGAGCGGCTGCGGCTCGCCGGCCGGTCCGCCTCGCTCGTCTACGGCCTCGCGCTCTACGCCGCCTATACCAACTGGACGATCAACCTGCTGGGAGCGGCGATGGGGACGGGCAAGCTGACGCCCCTGGTCGCCGGTGGCCGGGTGGGGAGGCCCTGGCAGGAGGTCCTGGTGAACACCGGCGCCGTCTCGCTGGCGGTCGCGGTCGTCGTCTGCCTCATCCTGGTGCTGCGGAGCCTGCGCAAGCCGGCCGTGGCGGCGGAGCGGGTCATTGGGGAGGTCGGCCCTTCGAAGCCTCACCCCCTGGCCCCCTCTCCCTGACGGGAGAGGGGGACCTTCAGCAGGCGGTGTTGCCGGATAGGGCTGCGTCGGTTCGGAATCGTTCCCCTCTCCCGTCAGGGAGAGGAGGCCAGGGGGTGAGGCCCCGGAGGGTAGACCTCCCCGTCCGGCAAGATGTGTGGAAGAGAGCCTACCTGCGGGACCAGAACTCCTTGCCGAACCTCTCGGCCAGCATCTTTCCCATCCCCTCGCGGCGGATCCATTTCTTGACCCACCAGTCGGGGTCGTAGGGCTCGTCGATGTCCGCGATGGGCTTGCCGAAGCCGGGGAGGTCGTCGAACTTCCCCTCCTCGATGGCCTCACGGATGCGGTTCTCCGCCACCAGCTCGACGGCGCGGCGGGACATGCGGTTCTGGCTCATCGGGCGTCACAACGCGGCATGGTGCCCCATCAATTCCTCCGCCATCGCCGTCCCGTTCCTGATGCAATCGGGCACGGAGACGCCAGCGAGGAAGTTGCCGCCGAGGCGCAGGCCGGGGAGGGCGCGCTCGATCTCTTTGGCCCTTTCGATGAAGCGGCCGTGGCCCAGCTCGTACTGCGGGATGGCTCGCGGCCAGCGGCGGACGAGGCGGAAGGCGGGCTCGCCCCGCAGGCTCAAGGGGCCGCGCAGCTCGGAGACGACAGTCGAGACGATCCGCTCGTCGTCCCAGCCCACGATCTCCGGATCGGTGCGCCCGCCGGCGAAGGCGGCCAGCGTGACATGCCCCGCAGGAGCGCGGCCCGGGAAGAGCTCGGAGGTGAAGAGGCAGCCGAGCACGCGAATCCCCTCCTTGCGCGGCGCCAGGAACCCGAAGCCGGCCAGGGGATGGCCTGCGTCCGCGCGGCGCCAGCCCAGGGAGACCAGGACGACCGGGGCGTAGGGGATCTCACCCAGAAGCCGGCTCGCGCCGGCGGTGGCCTCGTCGAGCAGGCGCGCCGCGGCGTCGGCGGGCACGGCCAGCACGACCCGCTCGGCCTCCACGGGTCCGGCGGAGGTGTCGACGCGGAACCCGCCGTCCGAGCGGACCACCCGCTGGGCGGCGACGCCGGTGCGGACGTTCCCGATCCGCTCCGCCAGCCGCCGGGGCAGCGCTTCGAGCCCTTCCCGGAAGGAGATCATGGCGCCGCCCGACGCCGGCCCCTTGCGCCGGGCGAGGGCGCCACGGATCAGGCTCCCGTGCTCCCGCTCCAGGGCGTGGATCTTCGGCACCGCCCAGCGCACCGAGAGGCGCTCGGGATCGCCGGCGTAGACGCCGGAGACGAAGGGACCCACGGCGTAGTCGAGAAAGGCCGTCCCGAGCCGGCGGCGGACGAACTGCGCAATGGTCTCCTCGGTGTCGCCCGTGGGCCGCCCGATCCAGGGCTCGCGGAGCAGCCGGAGCTTGGCGCCCAGGGGAAACAGCGGGGTCTTGAGGAATCCGCCCGGGCCGCCCGGCAGGGGCACCAGGACGCCGTCTTTGTAGAGATAGCGCCGTTTCCCCGCGGGCGCCGCGACGAGCCTCTCACCTTCCAGGCCGCTGTCGCGGATCAGCCGGCCGACGCTCTCATCGCTTTCGAGGACGGTGTTCGGTCCCATCTCGAAGCGCCAGGCCCCGTCCGTCCAGGTCTCGATGGCGCCGCCCACGCGGCCTGACGCCTCGAGGACGGCCACGCGCCTGCCGCCCCGGGCGAGGTGGAAGGCCGTGGTCAGGCCCGAGATCCCCCCGCCCACCACCGCCGCATCCAGCCGGTCGTCTCTCATGCGGGGGAAGGATATCGCTGAAGCCGCGAGCCCCAGGATGGCCGTGCCGACGGATGGAAACGCCGGGCCGGGGAGGTGAGGGCCCGGGCGGGCGCGGACGCTCCAACCGCCGCACCCGCCCGGCGCGGATCCATCGAATCCGGCGTCAATCCGGAACGCAGCGGCAGCAGTCCGGCGGCTCGAGGGAGGGGTGAGATCCCTCCGGGCAGGCCGCGCAGCGGACGTTCGAGCAGTCCTTGATCATGTTGTCGACCGGCACGCACTTGCAGCAGTCCGGCGGCTTGAGAGCGGGCGTCTGCCCTTCGGGGCACGCCGCGCAGCGGACCGTGGAGCAGTCCACCTTGGCTTTTTCCCCCGCCATCGTCCCCTGGTCGCCCTGCTGACCCGTGGCGCAGGCGCAGAGCGCCAGGGCGCCCGCCACCATTGCCAGCTTCCTCAGTGCCTTCATACTCCCTCCTTTCGATCCGGCCCATCCGGATCTCGCAGGTCTTCGATTATAGATCTCTGAATCAGAGTCCGAGGCCAGGGATCTCTTCGAGGTGGGGCAGCGGCGCGTCGAGCACGTCCGAAAAGAGCGTGAGGACGCGGAAGGTGATGCCCCAGATGGCGTAGTCGCGGAAGCGGATGGCCGGATAGAGCAGGCGCGAGCCGCTCCTCTCCCACTCCATGTGGCTCGCATTGCGCGGGTCCCAGAGGTGGGAGAGGGGGATCCAGAACGCCTCGGCCACCTCGTCGCTGGGCGCGAACGGCGCGAGCTCCTCGCCGAGGTAGTAGACGAAGGGGGAGAGGACCATGCGGCGGTCGCCGCCGCCGAGGCGCACCAGGACGTCCGAGAGGGGACCGATCCAGTGGGCGTCGGCGAGGGCGACCCCCACCTCTTCCAGCGTCTCCCGCTCGGCGGCGGCGCGCGGGCCGGCGTCCTCGGGAGAGGAGCGCCCGCCCGGCAGGGCCATGTGGCCGGACCACGGGTCCAGCGGGTGCTCGGCCCGCCGGATGGCGCAGAGGGAGAGGCTGGCCCCGGCGCCCGCCAGCACCAGCGCCACCGCGGCCTCGGCGTGATCGGGCTCGCGGGCTACCAGCGCCGGCTGGTGCCGCGCGAGCGCTTCCCGGATCTCCTCGATCGTGAACGGCATGCGAGGATCATAGACGGATTCATCACGGCTCCAGCCGCAGGGCCCAGGGCTCCAAGCCGGTCTCGCCGTCGTCGGCGCCGAAGAAGAGATGGCCGTTGGAGACCACGAGGCTGTAAGGCGACGAGGAGAACCCGCCGGGGTTGAGATCCCAGACCAGGCGGGTCCCCCCGGCGGTGCCGTCGCTCACCCACAGCTCCCGCCCGCTCGCGCCGTCGTTCGCGGTGAAGAAGATCCGCTCGCCGGCCGCCGTGAGATCGGTGGGCGACGAGGAACCCGGGCCCGGCCGGATGTCGAGCACCAGCCTCGTCCCCGCGGGCGTGCCGTCGCTCACCCAGAGCTCCTCGCCGTGCGCCTCGTCGCTGGCGACGAAGAACAGCCGGCTGCCCGCCGGGGTGAACGACGGATAACTGAACGCGGAGTAGGGACCGAGAGAGGTCAGCAGGACCGGCGCTCCGCCCAGCTCCGCCCGGAAGAGCCCGCGTGCAGCATTGAAGTCGTCCACCGCCGCGGTGAAGTAGAGGGAGCCCCGGAAGCTGAACAGGTTTGCCGGAGCCCGTGGGCTGAGCACGCGGAAGGTCCCTTCCGGCGTGCCGTCGGTCCGCCAGATCTCGGCCTCCTGGCTCGGGTTGTTGATCCGGAAGAAGACCACCCCGCCGACCTCGGCCGCCTCGCTGTCGAGGAAATCCCGAGCGCCGCTGAGGTTCGAGATCTGCCGAGTGCCGGCCGGTGTGCCGTCCGAGACGAAGACCTGGGGGACAAGGCCTTCCGGGCTCGCGACCCGGGCGACGAACACGAACCGGGAGCCCAGGGGGTGGACGACCGTCGGGCAGCGGACTCCAGGGATAGGGGGGAGGGCCTCGCGGGTCCCCGCGGGCGTGCCGTCGCTGGTCCAGTAGGAGCACCCCTGCGGTCCGGACACCGAGAAGAGCAGCCTTCCGTTCCACGCCGTCCGGAGGTCGAAGGAATACCGGGGGCCGAACACGACCAACCGGCGCGTGCCCTGGGCGGTGCCGTCCGTCCGCCACATCTCAGCGCGCGCGGCGCTCTCGCTGAGCGGGCGATAGACCTCGAAGAAGCTCAGCTCTCCCACCTGGGTGAAGCCGAAGAAGAACCCGAACCGGCCGAGCTCGAACCCAGGCACCCGGACGGTGCCCTCCGGCGTACCGTCGCTCCTCCAGAGTCGCTGGCGGCGGCCGCCGTCGTACGCCTCGATCAGCGCGCCGTCCCTGAACGGCGAGATCGAAGGAGCGGAGCCCGGCGCCACCGTCTTCAGGGGGGTCACCCGCCAGGTGCCGGCCAGCGTGCCGTCCGTCGCCCAGAGCTCCGAGGCGTTCCCTGCCGGGGTGACGGCGCCGAAATAGGCGAGGTCGCCGAGGAGCCCCAGACCAGCGGCGGCCTGCCCGGCCACGCGGCGCGTGCCTTTCGGGGTGCCGTCGGTGACCCAGAGCTCGCCATGAGCGTCGAAGTAGACCTTGCCATCAGGGGAGCTGGCGAGCGTCACGGAATCGTAGCCTCCGGAGTAGAAGCCGTCGCAGGCTCCCGGGCAGGCGTCCGTGAGCCGGCGCGTGCCGGCGCTCGTGCCGTCGGTGACCCAGAGCTCGCTGCCATGGGCGGGATCCTTGCCGAGGAAGAGCAGCGGTCCCGTCGGGGAGCCCGTCGTCCGCGGGTCGAGGCTCCGCTCGAAGCTCGGGCAGCCGCCTGCGCAGGCCAGGGGAGCCGGGTTCGCGAAGCCGTCGCCGGCCGTCCAGAGGTTCGCGCCCGCGGCGAGGAGCCAGCGCCCGTCGAGTTGAGCAACGATCCTCAGATCGGCTGGGAGCTCCGCCAGGGCACGGGTGCCGCTCTCGGTCCCGTCGCTGCGCCACACCACGGGCCGGCCCTCGTCATGGATGACGAAGTACACCTCGTCGCCCGCCCGGACCATGAAGTTGACGTCCGGAGTGGGACAGTAGCGGGGATACCCCGGATCGCATTCAGCCGGCTTGAAATGGTGCAGGAGACGCGTGCCTTCCGGCGTGCCGTCGGTCGCCCACAGGTCCTCGTCCTGGGTGAAGAAGAGCCGCGAGGGAGTCGGCATCAGGGCGGAGTAGTAGAAGTAACCGTCCTCGTAGACCTCGATGAGGAGCTGGGTGCCTTCCGGCGTGCCGTCGGTGCTCCAGAGTCCCGTTTCCCCCCCTCCTGTGGCGATGAAGTAGAGCTTCCCGCTCCACGCCGTTAGGCCGTGGGGCTCGCTGCCATCGCGGCCCGGCTCGATGTCTTTCAGGATCCCGGTGCCGGCGGGGGTCCCGTCACTGCGCCAGATCTCGCACCCCTCCTGCGGCCGGCAGCCCACGAAGTACAGGATCCCCTCGGCGGGCGAGGAGTCCGCCACAAGGGTTTCGTCGTACTCGGCGACGAGCGGTTCGGTCAATGGGAAGGTCCCGGCGCTCGTGCCGTCCGTCCGCCAGAGGCGGACCACCGCCGAGATGTCGCTGCCGGACACGGCCCTCAGGATGGCGATGCCGCGCAGCGCCGCCATGGGCTTGATAAACCGGCAAGGAGAGGGGCAGATCATGGATGACACCATCTCGGTCCCCGCCGCCGTGCCGTCCGTGCTCCACAGGATGCCCTCGTCCTGGGAGCTGGCGTCCGCCAGAGAGAACAGCAGCCGGTCTCCCACTCGAAAGAAGTCAGCGGGCTGCACCAGATCGTTCTCCTCCGGATCCATGAACCGGGTGTTGATGTCCGCCAGGAGCCGCGGCGCGTCCTCCGCCCTGCCGGCTGCGGCAGCCAGGATCAACAAGAGTGAAAGGACGTGCGCGATCCGTCTCCCGGACATGGGACCTCCCTGGTGCTGAGACCTGTTGCGATCCCCCCTAGTCTACACGCCCGCGGGCCGCTGGCGCCTGCGCTAAGATAGCCGCACCGTGAAGACCAGAGCGCAGAGCAGCGAGGAGCGGGCGGTCCTGCGCAGGATGTCGCGGCGGAGCGCCGCCCGGGCCTTCCTCGCCATCGCCTGCGACTGGGGCGTGATCTTCCTGGCGGTCATCCTGTGCGAGGCGTTCTCCTCGCCCTGGGTGTACCTCCTCGGCGTCGTCGTGATCTCGCGCCAGATGAACGCCCTGTTCGAGCTTCACCACCACGCCATGCACAACAATCTCTTCCCCAGGAAACGGTGGAACCGCTCGCTCCAGATGCTCTACTCGCTGCCCCTCTGGACCACGGTCGAGTCCGACCTCGCCGATCACATGGAGCACCACCGCGCGTTCAACACGGTGGAAAGGGACTATCAAACCTGGGGTACCGGCTACGGCCTCGATCCGGCGAGACGGCACGACCGGCGCTACATGATCTGGTTCCTGTGGCTCCGTCCGTTCCTCGGTCCCCTCCAGGGGTCGGACCTCAAAGAGCTCCTCATCTCGGAGCGCTGGCGCGATCCCGCCTATCGTAAGCCCGTGATCCTGTTCTGGGCCGGCGCCGTCGTCACCCTCCTCGCGGCTGGCCGTCTCGACCTCCTGTTCTGGTACTGGATCGTGCCACGGTTCACCTTCTTCCCCGTCCTTTTCTTCTGGGACGACATGCTCGGGCACTACAACTGCCCGCGCACCGGCACGCGGGAGATGCGGGGCCTGTGGTTCCGCATCTTCTCCGCCCATGGCACCAACTTCCACAACGTCCACCACCTGTATCCCGCGATCCCCTGGTTCAACATGGAAAAGGCCACGAAGCTCGCCATC
>DASWME010000319.1:0-2036 GCA_036399915.1 Thermoanaerobaculia bacterium | reverse complement strand
GCCGATGCTGGTGATGGAGCTGCTCGAGGGCGGCACCCTCACCCAGCGCCTCGAGAAGGGGCCGCTCGACGCGGCCGAGACGGTATCTCTGGGGATCGCCATGGCTGAGGCCCTGGAGCACCTGCACGCCTCGGACATCCTCCACCGCGACATCAAACCGAGCAACATCGGCTACACCCGCGACGGCTTCCCCAAGCTGATGGACTTCGGCATCGCCCGCGTGATGTTCGACCTGCGCCGCGACGTGGAGGCTCCCCCGGCCGACGACCCGGATGAGGAGTCCGTGCTGCTGCCGCCGACCTCGGTCTGGAACCACACGCCCACGGCGGAGACCGCGTCCAAGCAGCTCGTGGGCACCCTCTCCTACCTTTCGCCCGAGGCCCTGAACGGCCAGCCGGCCGACACCTCCTTCGACCTGTGGAGCCTCGCCATCGTCCTCTACGAGTGCCTGCTCGGCCGCAAGATCTTCACCGGCGGTGATATGCAACAGCTCATGAACCGCATCCGCCACGGCCGCGTTCCCGACTTCTCCCAGGCCTGTCCGGAGCACGACGCGCTGCTGGGCGACTTCTTCCGCTCGGCCCTCCACCGCACGATCACCCGCCGGCCGGCGAGCGCCCGCGAGTTCAAGGAACGCCTCTCGGCGGTGCGCCCGCGGCGGGCCGCCTGAAGCGCGAGTCATCGATTGATTCGATCATCTACGATCAATCATGAAAAGGGTATCGGGATCTAAACACCCGGACCGGTTTTCGTTTCCTTCCTTACTGAAGCTTGACGGAGCGGGAGCCCCGGATGTAAAATAATCTTTCCTGGATTGTTGATGTTCTGTCGTACCTCCAGTGTGATCGGTCCGGCGCCTGTTCCAGTGTGACGGCGGTCCAATAATTGGGGCGTTTTCCGGCCCTAGGAGGGAAAGCGATGGCATACACTCAGGAGGGCATCATGGCACAGATCTGGGTCGCGTTCGGCCAGGGAACGGGCGCGATCCGGGTGTCTCAGGAGGCGGCGCTGGAGCTGCGCCGCTGGTACTTCGACGCGATCACCCCTCAAATCATCAGCCAGGAGTGGGAACAGCAGGCGGTCCAGGTGCTCGACCGGATCCGCGCCATCGGCAGCCTCGCCGCCTTGAGGGCGACCAGCGCGGGGGCTACGACGATTTCTCCCAGCGATGTCTATGCGTCGGCCTCGACGGTGCAGGACACCTCGTACACGGAGCTCTGCCCGCCCAAGCCGTCCGCCCTGAGCTGATGGGTCGCTCGGCTGTCGTGTGCTGAAACGTTCGCTCCTGACGCGACTGGTCCCGGCGCTGGCTGCCGCCAAGCTGGCGCTGGGACTGGTCGCGCTCTTCGCGACCTACGATCTCGGCGTCGCCCAGGAACCCCACTACCCCTACTCCTTCTTCGGGCTGCTCCCCGCTGCATTCGGTGCGACGGCCGCCCTCCTCCTCCTCGGCGGCCGTGAGGACCGGCGGGCTGTGACCCTCGGCGGCTTCTTCATGGTCACCGCAACGGCCTGGAGCAACAAGCCGCTGACGCTCCTCACCATGCGGGAGTCGGGCGTCAGCCTCTTCTCCCTGGCGGACGCCCTGGAGCTGGACGCCTTCATGGCCTGGTTCCTGTGGACGTTCGTGCGCGACTTTCCCAGTCCCCCGACGTCCCTGTCCAGCCGCCGGCGCATCCAGCTCGCGATCTTTGCGAGCGCGGCGGTCGGCCTTCTTTTCTTCACCTTCAACCTCCTGGGGTTCGCGGCGAGGCACGCCCCCGGCGGTTCTGGCGTCTGGGAGGCGCTCGCCTGGTTTGCTCCCAGGCGAGGTCAGGGGGTCTACTACGTCGCGGTGCTGGCCCTCACCGGGGGGGCCTTCTCGTTCCTCCTGTGGAAGGCCCGCTTCGCCCAGTGGACCGAGCAACGCCGGGCCCGCCTCTTCCTGCAGTTGCTCGCCCTCACCTTGGGGCCGATGATCGTCGAAGTGCTCCTCGAGCTGTTCGTACCCGGTTACCGGGAGTTCATCCTCTCCCACCAGCGGATCAAGCGGGGCA
>DASWME010000318.1:0-46200 GCA_036399915.1 Thermoanaerobaculia bacterium | reverse complement strand
GAAGACGCGCCGGCCGAGGTCTGGCTCAAGCTGGAGAACCTGCAGCCCATCGGCTCCTTCAAGCTGCGCGGCGCCGCCAACGCCATGCGCCTGGCCGGGTCTGCGGGGCTGCGGGAGGGCGTCTACACGGCGAGCGCCGGCAACATGGCCCAGGGGGTGGCGTGGAGCGCCCGCGAGCTCGGCGTGCCGGCCGCGGTGGTCGTCCCCGAACACGCGCCCGCCACCAAACTGGCCGCCATCGAGCGCCTGGGCGGCCGCGTGCTCAAGGTCCCCTTCGACCGCTGGTGGCAGGTGATCGTGGAGCACTCCTTCCCGGGGCTCGGCGGCCTCTTCATCCATTCCGTGGCCGACCGCGCCGTGATGGCGGGCAACGGCACCGTCGCGCTCGAGATCCTCGAGGACCTTCCCGACGTGGACACGGTCCTCGTCCCCTTCGGCGGCGGCGGGCTCTCCTGCGGCATCGCCGCCGCGCTCGCCGTCCTGCGACCGGAAGCGCGCGTCTTCGGCTGCGAGGTAGCGACCGCCGCGCCGCTCGCCGCCTCCCTCGCCGCCGGCTCGCCGCAGACCGTGGAGTACCGACCGAGCTTCGTCGACGGCATCGGCGGCAAGGGACTCCTGCCGGAGATGTGGCCCCTCGCGAGCTCGCTGCTCGCCGGCGCCCGCGTCGTCTCCCTCGAAGAGGTGGCCGCCGCCGTCCGCCTCCTCGCCGAGCGCCACCGCGTCATTGCCGAGGGAGCGGGCGCCACGCCGGTCGCCGCCGCCCTGGCCGGCGTCCCGGGGGCGCGCAGGGTCGTTTGCGTCGTCTCCGGCGGCAACCTGGACGCCGCGAAGCTCTGCGCCATCCTGGAAGGGCGGGTGCCGTAGGCAGCACGGGGTTTCGAACAAGGCCTGCAAGCAGAACCAGCGCATGCTAAGATTCGCCTGGTCTTTGAAAGGAGGTACCATGCGCAAGGTCCTGCTCTGCCTCATCGGTCTTTCGCTCCTGGCGTCGGCGGTTCTGGCCGAGACGCCGCCCCCCTCCTCTCCCGATCTCAGCGCGGTGTGTGTGGGTACGGCGGATGCCGATGTGGCGGCGATCTTCGCTCAGCCCGGGGATCTGCCGGACGTGGGCGTGCCGAGCCCGTCCCCGCGCGCCTGCGAGCATAACTTCTGCACCCTCTCCCGCGACCTCTGCGCCCAGCAGTGCGCGCCCTGCTCCTTCGACTTCCGCTGCCGGAACGTCACCTGCGAGTACACCTGCACCTGCACCTGCTAGACGGACGGGGCGATCTGCCCTCGAAGCCTCACCCTCTGTCTCCCTCTCCCTGACGGGAGAGGGAGGACCCTCAGCAGGCGATGTTGCCGGTATGTACTTTGTCGGTTCAGAATCGTTCCCCCTCTCCCGTCAGGGAGAGGGGGCAAGGGGGTGAGGCCTAGAAGGGCAGACCCGTCCGGAGACCAAGAGGTGTATAAGAGGGTGCTCTATCGCCCTACGTTGCGCGTAATGTGATCGATCCGCCGCCGCAGCCAGCGGGCCTCATCGTCGAAGCCGGCACCTTCGCTGAACTCCAGCAGGCGCCGGTACCGCTCGACCGGATCGAAATCGTCGTCGAGACGGTCGTCAACGCGCCACCCACGGAGGTGTATGCGCTATGGACGTCGCCCACGGGGGTGACGAAGTTCTTCGCGCCGAAGGCCGAGATCGATGCCCGCGCCGGTGGCGACTACACCATCATCTTCGCCCCGGATCACGACCCGGACGGCCGCTCGTATGGGACCAAGGGAGCGCGCATCCTGCGGCTCGACCCGCCCCACGCGCTCAGCTTCGAGTGGATCCCCTTCACGGCCGACGCGCAGATCCCCGGCGTTTCCGGCCCGCCGGCCATCCCCGCCGCCGAGCGCAACGCCGCGCCCTTGCCGACATGGGTGGAGATCACGTTCGATCCCGTCGGCGACGGCTCGCGGACGCGCATCCGTCTCGCGCACTACGGCTTCCGGCATGGTGGCAAGTGGGACGAGTCGTACGCTTTCTTCCAGCGCGCCTGGACGGGTGTGCTGAACCATCTCGCGGCCCTCTACGAGTGACGCCGTGTGAGCGGCGGGCAACCCGCTCGATGTGTCGGTGAACCGCCTCTCTATCAGCGCAAGCGCGCCCAACGTAGCTCAGCGGCCGAAGTGCTATCTTCCGGACGGTGAATCCCCGATCCTCCAATCAGGGAACGCCGTGAAGCTCTGGATCGACGCGGATGCCGCTCCGCGCGACGTGAAGGAGATCGTCTTCCGGGCCGCCCGGCGGCTGCAACTGGAGACCATCCTCGTCGCCAACCAGCGGCTTTCAACCCCCCTCGACCATCCCTTCGTCACCACCGTGCGAGTTGCGGGCGGCCCCGACGCGGCCGACCGCCACATCGCGGAAAACGCCGAGCCGGGCGACATCGCCGTAACGGCCGACGTCCCCCTCGCCGCCCGTCTGGTCGAGAAGCGGGTCACCGTGCTCGACCCGCGCGGCGAGGAGTACACCGAGGAGAACATCGGAGAGCGGCTCGCCGTGCGCGACTTCATGGACGGCCTGCGGGGAGCGGGCGTTGAGACCAGCGGGCCACGACCGTACAGCCCCAAGGACCGCCAAGCCTTCGCGGCCGCCCTGGACCGGGTGCTCACCCGCAGGCTGCGGGGACGGTGACTGCCGGGGCAACCCGAGATCTTCGCCTTCACCTATGGCTTTGGAAGCGCCCTTCCGAGGACCTGGGCACAGCAATGAGCAGCAATTGCTTTTAACCTAAACGTAGGTATACTCGGAGTCGCGCCGGGAGTGATGGGACTAACCAGAGAAAGGAGAACTCCATGAAGAAGCTCGCCTTTGTATCCCTCCTGCTCCTTGGAACCCTGATGGCTACCTCAGGAAAAGCGCAGCAGTGCAACGGCACGCCCGGACAGTGGCAGGGATGTCGTGGCACCGGCTGCTCAGTCTGCTGGGAGAAAGTCAGCTCCTACCCCTACTACTTCATCAACCATCCTGACTGCATCCCGAACTCGAACTGCCAGGGGCTTTACTACACCTGCAACGCTGCCTGTCCGGCACCCAGCTCGTCGGATCTGCAGTGCAACGGAACATCGGGGCAATGGTCAGGGTGCCGCGGCACCGGCTGCTCGGTCTGCTCCGAGTTCGTTGCCGGCTATCCGTGCTACTTCCAGAACCACCCGGCCTGCATCCCAAACTCGAACTGCCAGGGGCTCTACTTCACCTGCAACGTGAACTGCCCGCCTCCGACGGCAGCCGACCAGTGCTGAGGCCAGCCCGGATCCCGAGGAGTGAGGCGGTGGCGGACACCGCCTCACTCCCGAACGGCTGCGCGTGGTGGCAGTTCCCCGATGCTCCGGCTTCAATGCGCTTCTCCGTCGAGGCCGACTCTCGTGCGCAGCAGGCCGACTCAACCCGTGCTACCCGATTCTGCTAACCTTCCTGCGGAGGTCGACACATGCGCGCAGTCGTGCTCTATCCAGGCGAAGACGGTTACTGGGTCGCGGAATGTCCCTCGCTTCCTGGGTGCATCAGCCAGGGCAGCAGCAAGCCCGAAACTTTGGCCAACATCAGAGGCCATCGAGGGCTGGTTGGAGACGGCCGAAGCCCACGGGCAGCCGATCCCTGAGGAACGCTTCGAAGTCCAGGTCGTCTGCCTGTGACTCGGCTTCTGGTCGTCCGCATATCCGATGTATTAAAGACAATGAAAGGCCTTACTGGATCACCAAACACCTACGCCAGCAGCCGCAGCCCTTCGAGAGCGCCCGAAGCGTGTTCAGCGGGGCCGCTTGTTTCGGGCTCCCCGTTCTCTGAAAGCTGAATTGTGGTGAACCAGCCGCTGAGAGGGAAGAAGATATGAAGTTCTAGACCGAACCACTATCCCGGGGTCGCAGCAAGACCCACCCTCTCCGATCCCTCTTCGCACAGTCCACAGGAGGGAACTGTGCGATGTGGTCCAGCGACATCAGGGTAGCAAACGAAGCCGAACTCTTCTCCTTCCAGAAAGAAGAATCGTCAATGCACAGCGAATCTCTGAATTTATTTCTGAGTAATCGCCAGGCTTTGTTGTCCAACTCGTAGCACCAGACGTAAGTCACCTCACTTATACCAACCACGGGACCACATGAACGTTTGAGAAGGATAGCGTCCCCAGGACAAACCAACTCGTAAGGCGCAGCACGGTTAGCCGAGAAGCGAGACTCCACCATCTTTGTACCATTGAGTATAAATCCGAGAAACGGCTCCACAAATACAGCCAGATGAAGCCCCTTCATACCTCCTAAATAATCCGAAAACCGTGAGCCCCAGTAGGGATGGTCTCTCAACCGACTCTGAACAGTCTCAATAAGCGCCTCGCCCCATGCCCTAGGCTCAGTCTGCATACCGGGCAAGCTCTCGCTGCTCAGCCTTAATCAACTTCGCTATCTGTGCGGCGGCATGCCTGATTCCTGTTCCATGTCGTCGGCCCAGTTGAAAGTCTTGCTGCACTCGTGTGAGTGGATCACCCCCACTTCCTAAGGCATCAAGTATCGACAATAATGCACGTACTCCATCGCATCGGAACACCCGATTCGCTGAGGTCCAGACGTCGATCGAGTCACGAACTGGGTCACGACGGCTGACAGTTGGCAGAATGTCACCATGGATGATAGGCTTAAGCTTAGGGTCCCACGACTCGTTATCTCCACGAATGCGTACACGGATCCGAACAGTAGATATAACCCTCTCCTCCCAGTACTCAGAGTATTTCACAATTGGCCGTTTTGCTCGGTTGACCCGTTCACATCGGAATGTCGCAAGATCACCTCGTCTCCAGTTCTCTGTCGGTAGAGGAACAGCACACGCATTGAGAGCATTCCTCTCGAACATCGGCGAGTAATAACCGACACGGGCTAATTCCAGCCGCTCAAATGTTAGGCCAAGAATTCTCGCCCAATTAATGATGCCCTTCCATTCCTCAAGAACGCCGGGTCTAGTGCCACGAGGAGGTACGGACATTATTACTCGTGCTCCAACAGCCGCCAATTGACGCGCCGCCCAGAGAAATGCTTTCATTTCCTCTTCGTACCAAGGCGGGTCTGCAATCACGAGTTGCGCCGATAACTTAGGAAGCTGGTCTCGTGCCAAATCTACGCACAGTGCAGTGGCACCATTGCAATAAGAAATGGCCGCCGCATCTCTGTCGAGTAGTGTCAATCGATGCTTCGGTCCGGCAAGAAGTGCTGCCTGAAAGAGGGTTGGCGTACCCAGCATGACAACTTCCTGTCCAGGCTGAGCACCGCCGTTCATGTATTCAAGCAGAAATTTTAAGCTGTCTCCGTCAAACCACCAATTAAAGTCGAGAGGATGTGGAGTAGGTATAAGTCCTCTCTTCCATAGCCGCAGAGAGAGGAAGTCAGATGCTCTCTTTTCGATATGGCCGAATTCGACAAATTGCCTCAATCTAAGGCGATCCAAGGATTCCATGATCGTGGTAGGATATACTCCGGGTAGAGACGTCACCAAGTGCGACCACGTAACTATTCCGCTCCCGACGCGCTCACGGATCCAGCCGTCGACCTGATCCGAGAATTCAGTGGACTTATCCATTGAGGCTTGCCGCAGTGGAAGGACGCTGTTCACGTAACGGTACATCGAAAATGCATCTCTCACGGAGTTCCCCTGAAAACCTGTCTTGCAGTTCTCGTCGCCAAGCATCTAGAGCGAGCCACTGGTTTTGCAAGGAGGACTTATGCTCCTCGTTAATACGGCGTTCGACTGGCGTGAACACACGAATCTCAAGCGGGACAGTCCTTAGCGGCAGGTAATCATCAAGCGCTTGTAGTCTGTCCACAAACCGGCGAATACCGTCCTGGATTGAAGACCGCCAGGGCGTCGTTAGCGTCACGTATGCGTAGATGTCTATGCCGCTTTCCAAGAGGCGTTGCATCACGCTAAACTGTCTTTGAAACAGATCAGGAGTCGTACCCGTGTTATAGGAAAAAGAATCCTCGTTGAATCCCTTAAAACAACCAACGCGTCCATACATGGGGTAGGCAGCTATAATCTCCTGCTCATCTCCAGAAAGAAAACGCCAGAAGTATTCTGTGCTCAGGTTGTCGTCTGACCACACATAAAAGCGGTCCTGCAAGCCACGCTGCTGTAGTTCCGTCATAATCCAAAGCACCCACTCAGGAGTCAATCCGGGTTCGCCGCCGCTCAAATCGAGCACACACGGTGGGTACTCTTCTTGCAGTAAGAGATTAATAAGTTCGGCCGCGCTAAACCATCCGGCATGTTTTCTATTCCCCGATAGTAGTTCGAAAGGAACAAAACAGTACCAGCAACGCCAGTTGCACGCTGCGTTCTGGAAGACCTGCGCACGTAGCTCATCAGTCGGCTGCATCCCCAGAGCTCGAAAGGCGGGGTCAAGCGGGAGTGGATTTGGCACCCAATCTGAACCGCCAAATCGTCGAAAATGTCTAACGCGGCCGAAGCCAGCACAGTTCGCTGGTTCCGTCAGGTCCGTTTCCTGGGTAGTTCCATGATAATTCGTTACTAATAGCCGGCGGCCTACGGGGTCGAGCACGCGGGAGCGATAGCGTATGGCCCAAGCATCGGTATCAATGTGCATGAGTTTCATCTCTTGTACGACGCCGCGATCTGTGGGCTGAGCGTTGGCTCGGCACAATGACGGGCTCTTCAAGTAAGTCCGGAACACGAGCCTCAATATACAGAGTCGCGAGATCGGCCAAGTATTCGATCTCGGACTCTGTTAGAGCACGGCCTTCTGGAATACCGTGCCACTCAGCAATGCATCTTCTACAGCAAGAGGCTGTGGCATGCTGTGCGTAGTGGATAGCGTTGGCACCTGATGACGTTTCCCGAGGAGTCTGGTAACCTTCGCGTACGTGACGACTACCGCCGACCAACTTCCGAATCTGTCGGGCTGTGGCCAGCCGCAGGTTTCGTCTCCCCTTCCGGCGAGCATAATTAACAGCATACGCCGTGAGAGTGACGTGCCAGAAGTGGTGCCGAATCATCTCGAAGCGAAGTGCGTTAAAAGTATAACGTGCATCGCAGAGATCACGCCTATGTACGCGCTCCCAATCGACCAAGTCTGCCCCACAAGCACGACAGCGGCCATTCATCCCCTGCGCGAGCAGCTTTTTTGTCATCCTGAAGCAGTGCAGATTATTCTCGCAATCCGTGCTCGTGCACGTGATTTTTAGGGGTTTGAGCTTCGTATCAGTGGACATGTTCTCGGTCATTGTAGTCCTCATGCCGCACGCGATTCGCCTGGTCCACGTTTGTGTACCCATTCGACGATTTCGCGTACTACTTGCGGAGCGGGGCGAGTTCCTGATACACGGAGTTCGGCTCTCTCAGCAAGTCGGCTTCCCACCTGCTGCTCGGTTGAATGGGAATCCAGTTCCGTTAGCGGTAGGACGACGGAATCTCCTGAGCGGCGCAACCGCTCCTCCCTAATGCTGTCGTCTGCATCGACGAACACCAAGCTGACCTCGAGAGGAGCAACTAGACTACGTAGCGTCTCTAAAACCTCAGCGTGACGGATACCATCAACAACCAAAGGCTCGCCTGCCTGCCAGCGGAAGTGTGCCAAAAACGCACGGCAGAAATCCTCCACATCCTTTTCGACAAGAGCCGCCCCGAGGTCTTGGAGGACTTCGCGTCGGTCATCGAGTCCTTGGATTTTCGCAATGGCACGTACGAATTCTCCAAAGCTCGCTAGCTTCCATCCGAGGGCTAATGCGACTTGGGCTGAGAGAGTAGACTTGCCACTTCCAATTTTTCCTGAGAACGCTAATACGAGAGGCTCCAGAGCTCGGAGCAACAGATCGCGGTCGATCGGATCCAGTCTAGTTAGATCAACGTGCTCGAGGAGCAGCTCGCGCGGAGTTTGGAGCATGCGCGTACCATCTTCCTGGAGATTCGTAGCGGCACCCCACCAGTTGATCCCTTGCAGCGACAGGCGGAAGGCCATGTAGTTTGCGAGTGCATCGACGGGCACACCCGCCTCCCGTGCGACCCCTGGCACGACCCTCTTGAGGTTTCTCACCTGCCCAGCGGCACGTTCGACGCATCTCTCCGTCAATTCCTCGGCTTTTCCTGCGAGCACGACTTCGCCAGCGAAACGGCTCGCGTTTATTTCTTCTTCTGAGTGCCGCGACTCTGCCATTTCGCTTTCTTCTATAACTGGGTGCTCCTCTAGATCAGGATCGGTTGCCGCATGGAAATACTCATGTAGTAGATCGTGCAACCAGCGAGCCGCTGATCGAGTTCGTTGCTTAAGTATGATCACGTTACGGCCACGGACCCGCCAACATGCACCGTGGAAAGCACCAGGATCATTCAGTGGCAACACCGGTACGCCAAGTGACCAAACGTACTTGAGGGCTGTGGTAAATGTGATCTCCTGATATTGGTCTAATATCTCTGCTCGTACTCGGCTCGGATCTCGCGGAAGCTCCTTAACCTCAAGATCAGGTGTGGCTTGGAGGACCAAGAGCGCCAAGTAGTGGGCATAGACGACATACGCGTCCAAGCCTCCCGTTCGAATTCGCGCAGGTAGCTTGAACCGCGCCGTCGCAGATGGACCGAACGGTAGTTGAAGCGGTTGCGAGCCGAGCAGGATCTTTGGTGACCATCCGTAGATTCGGTTCAGCGCCTCGGCAGACTCAAAAACGAGTTCGCGTGAACTGGATCTGTCTTCCGGCTCGACCGAGTGTAGGACTGGTCTCGGGAGCAGCCTGCGGACAACGAAGTCTTCATCAAGACCCACGCTCTTCAGTCTCCTGATAAGGGCGGGGATAGAATATTCATCGCTGGAAGGAAGCACATCCTGCCCAAGATTCAAGGGTAAAACATGGGTGACCTCTGCCACACGGGATAAACTCGCCGACTGATACTCAGTCGCCTCATATCTTTGAATTTGCTGCGGCTTTAACCCAAGTTTAGCCGCGAGTTCTTCTTGGCTGAGACCTGCTGCTATACGAGCTTGAATGAGCGCACGCGGCAAATCGTCAATCGACTCGACGTTCAAAACTGGCCGAAGGCCATTTCTTAGCTCTTCGAACTCCAGAATTTCCCGTTCTAGATCCGCCAGTTGGCTTTGCAGAGCCTCAAGTTCTGCACGACGGAGGATAGGGTGTACCTTCTCGTCAGGAGGGGAGGACTGAAGAGCTCGGATGGCCTCACGAAACCTCTCGGCCTGTGCCTTTGTGATCCGGTACTGCCGTTCATTTTTAATCATTGGGCAGCCTCTCAAGATCAATAGCAACAATCCCCTTCTTCTCGCCAGTCTCCTTATTGATCTGGAAAAACTCGAGAAATGTTCTACCGCTAACACCTTCACGTGCTTGGGCTGGGAAGAACTCACCCTTGAAGCGCGCCTTTTGCGCAGCCCGCCCTTGAGTAAAATCCAGAAAGATCGGGTCTAAGCGAGCCGGGTCAACCCCATCTATGTCCCAGCATACGTCGAAATCCTGTGGGAACTCCTTCTCCGTCACAAAACTTCCGTCAATGTAGACGCGCTTGCAGCCGGCAGCCCATAGGAGTTCAATACCCTGTCTAAGCCCAGCCAGTAGCCGCCGTCGAAGCGGGTTGCATGCCAACCTTCGCTCAATTTCCGCCCACTCGGTCCAATGTATCCCGGGTGGCAGGGTCCCGTCGTCCCGGAATTCCAGCATTGCAACACAACTATAACGTTGTGTTGCAGCTCGTGTCAAGTGGTTCTAGCCCTCTGCTTTCAGGGGATCTAGACATCCTAGCCGGAACTGCCGGAGCGCTGGTGGGCGGAGACCGACTCGTAGGCCCACTTGTCGCCGGGCTTGGGCGCAGGCGGACTCGAGGGCGTTCTCGTGCCGCACTCCCTGAAGCCCGCTGTGCTCTCGCTGCTGATCTAGGTGGACCGCGTCGACGACCTGGCGATCCACCCAGATCGGCTCGTTCATGGCTACTTGGCAAGCTCGCGCAGGGCGTTCCGGTACTTCTTCGCCGCGCGCGAGGCGACCGCTAGCGCCCTCTCAACGCTGGGGTCGTAGGGAGTGAGGAGGATGCCGTCCGCGGTCTCGATCGCGAGCACGCGGTCCCCGGGCGTGAGGTGGAGCCGATCCACCATGTCTTTGGGGAGCGTTGCGCTGACCGATCCGCCCGCTTGGCGCAGCTTCAGATCCTTGAACCATTGAAGCCTCCGGAGTGAACCGGATCGCTTCGGCTCACTCGCTCACTGTAGCATTCTGGTGCGCCTTCACCTCGGCCACCCACGCCTTGACGCTCTTCTCCAGCAGGTCGAGCGGCAACTGGCCGTGGCCCAGGAGGTGGTCGTGGAAGGCGCGGAGGTCGAATCTCGGCCCCAGCTCTTGCTGCGCGTAGGACCGCAGCTCCCGGATCTTCAGCTCGCCGAGCTTGTAGACCGGCACCGTTCCGGGCTGGACGATGATGCGGTCGACCTCGACCTCGATGTCGTGCGCGCTCTTGGCGGAGTTGGCCTGGTAATAGTCGATCGCCTGCTGGCGCGTCCACCCGAAAGCGTGCAGGCCGGTGTCGGCCACCAGGCGAATGGCGCGCCAGACCTCGTTGGTGAGCCGGCCGAATTTGGCGTAGGGGTCCTGGTAGAGGCCGACCTCGCTCCCCAGGCCCTCGGCGTAGAGCGCCCAGCCTTCGGAGAAGGCAGGGTAGACGTCCCACTTGCGCCACTCGGGCAGGTCTTCCAGCTCCTCGGCCAGGGCGTACTGGAGGTGGTGCCCCGGCACGGACTCGTGCAGGGCGAGCGCCTCCATCGCCCACTTGGGGCGGGACTTCAGGTCGTAGGTGTTGACCAGGAACCAGCCCGGCAGGCCGCCGGCGAGCGATCCGTTGTTGTAGTAGCCGGCGGGCGCCGACTTCGCGGCGGCGCCCTCCAAGGCCTTGACGCCATAGGGGAGCCGCGGCAGCCGGCCGAAGAGCTTGACGAGCTCGGGATCGATCCGCTTGGCGATGTCGCGGTAGCCGGCGACCAGGTCCTCGGGCCGGTCGTAGAAGAAGCGCGGATCGGTGCGCAGGAAGCGGCTGAACTCCGCGAAGCTCCCCTTGAAGCCGGTGGCGGCGATGAGCGCGTCCATCTCCCCGCGGATGCGTCGGACCTCGGCCAGGCCGAGCTGGTGGATCTGCTCAGGGCTGAGGCCGGTGGTGGTCTGGACCCGCAACTGGTAGGCGTACCAGGCCTTGCCGTCCGGCAGGTCGCTCATGGCGATCGACTCGCGGGCCCCCGGGACGTAGGTGTTGGCGAGGTAGTCGTGAAGCCGGCGCAGGGCCGGCGCCACCTGCTCCGTGAAGACCCGGGCGGCCTCGCGCCGGAGCCGCTCGCGCTCGGGCGCGGGGATCGTCTCGGGGAGCTTCTCGAACGGCGCCAGGACGGGGCTCTGCCAGGGATCGTCGACGAGCAGGCTCCGCACCCGCTCGGGCACGTTGCGCAGCGTCACCCGCGGCGGCGTGATCCCCGCCGCCAGCCCCTGGCCGAGACGCGCCAGGGTCTGGTCCACCGCGGCGGGGAAGCCGCGCAGGCGCGCCAGCAGGGTCGCGTAGTCCTCGACGGTGCGGGCCGGCAGGTACGCCAGCAGCTCCACCAGGTCCTGGTCGATGCCGCTCATGGGGTGGATCAGCAGGAGCTCGTTGCGGAAGGGCTCCAGCTCGTGGAACCGTTCCCCCTCGATCTGCATCTCGAGGCGCCGGCGGGCGAGATCGTAGTCGACCTGCTCGGCCGCGGAGAGGCGCGAGCGGTCGATCGCGGAGAGGGCGGCCAGCTCCAGGCGGGCGATGCGGTGGATGAGGGCGAGGGCCTCGGGCGAGCGGTCGGGCCAGCGGTCGCCTAAGCCCGGATAGCCCACGGCGATGGCGACGTCGGGGAACTCGCGCAGGCGCGTGGCCCAGTAGAGATCGAAGAACCGCTCGAGCCGCGCGCTCTCGCTCTCCTGCCCCCGGCTGGCCGCGAACCGCTCGATCTGCCGCGCCGCCTCGGCGAGGTCCGGCGGCACGGCGGTGGACGCTGGGAGGGCCGGGGGTGCCAGCAGGAGGGTGGCGAGGGCGAGGAGCGGGGAGTTCATCTCTTCTCTCCGGCAAGTCGGGACAGATCGAGTACCCCGGCGCCAACAGCACCTGGAAGATCGTCCAAGCAGGCGTTCAGAGGGCGGACGCAACGGCCAAGCAGCTCCTCGCGGATCTCCGCCGGGGACCAAGGGAGCGCCGCGGAGCGGCGCCTTTCGATCAGGAGCGCCACCGCACCGGCTACGACCGCAGTGGCGACCGAGGTGCCGCTGCCAAGCCCGAACAGATCGAACGGGTTCGGCTCGACCTCTCCCGCGGGCACCGGAATGGTGGAGGTGACGTCGACTCCCGGCGCCACCAGATCCGGCTTCGGTGAACCATGGCCGGCGGGTCCCCGGCTCGACCGCGGATAGAGCCGGGCGACCGGCTCCTTCTCGAAGGCGCCCACGGTCACTGCACTCCGCGCCTGGCCGGGGCACAGCAGCTCGGTGCCCGCGGAAAGCTCTTCGCCCGCGTCCAGGAGGGCCTGCGCCCGCAGGTGCCCATTGCCCGCGGCCGCCACCACCACGGCGCCACAGGCGGTGGCGTGATCCACAGCCCGGCACAGGATGCAACGGCCGTCGACACAGACCCAACCGTGCCCACCGTAGGAGGTCACCGGGAAGCGGTTGAGCCCAAAGCTGATCGAAAGAACGTCGGCGCCCCGGTCCAGGGCCTCGTCGATGCCTTGGGCCAGCCAGCCGGGACTGGTCATGCCGTCGGCGAGCGCCACCTTGACGTCGAGCAGGCGGACGTCCGGCGCGACGCCGGGCCGCTCGGCGCTCCGCGAAGCGATGGCCCCGGCGCAGTGCGTCCCATGCCGTCCCGGACGGCCGCAGGGCTCAGGACAGGTCGAGACCGACTCCCTCACGGCAAGGAACGGGTGCCGCGCGTCGATCCCGGAATCCAGAACCGCGACGGTGACGCCGCGTCCGGAAAAGGCTCGCGGCACGGTCAACGAGGGAGCGAGCCCGATCTCCCGGACCACGTCGTCCATCTGTTCTCCCGGGAGAGGCTCCCCCCACTCGACGAGGGAAACTTCCGGCCCCAGCGCTCCGCGGCGGATCGCCCGGATCGCCTCCGCCGTAGCTAGTCCGTGCAGGGCATTCGCGGCAAAGAGCGGCGCGAGCGCGAGGCTCGCATCTCGCGCCGCTCTCCGCCGCACGGGCTCGAGCCGCTCCTCCACCCGTCTCCTGTACCGCCGCCAGGCCTCTCCGGGACGGGGAGGCAGGGAGGGGAGGACGAGAAGAATCGGCCTCTCGGCGTCGGGTCGGGGCTTCGTCCGTCGCGCCGGCACTCTCGCCGCCTTCAGAAGGGCGCGGGAGCGGCGACGCTGAATACGCAGCCTGGGGCCACCGTGGCCTGGCCCAGGACGATTCCCGGTTGCCCGCCCTGACCACCACCCTGGCCGGTGACCCGGTGCGGCACCCGGAGGGCGCCGGTGTAGCTGGGGAGGCAGTCGTAGAATACGGCGAAATCGTCCTCCCTCTTGCGGTCCTCGTCCCTTGCCTGGGGGGGACAGATATTCCTGATCATCACGTCGACGGAGCTACGCCCTCCCTTCGGCCGCACACGGTCCTCGAACGCGCGGCCTCCTTGCACTGGAACTCCCCTCAGGACCGCTGCGTCCGCCTTGATCGGCACCAACACTCGCACCGCGCTCGCGAACCTGCCCGAATAGGGTGGTGTTGGCGGCGGTAGGAACTCCCACACCTGAGTGGGGTCAATGGCATCCGCGGGACCGGCCACGAGGTCCAGGTTCGCGACGATCCCTGGCGGAGGATCCGGGGTGAGGAACTGGGCAGGGATAATTGCATTCCGGCCACCGACAACTAGTTCCAGCCGTGCCGCGTCCTTGAAGCTGGGCTGAATTTCGAGCGGTTGCTCCGTGTCCACGTCCGAGATCTCGAGCCGGTGCCCGTCGAGCAGCCAGACTCCGTCGGGTCCCTCGGGATGGTCGTACACCAACATAGGATCATGGGCGCAGACCTCCAGCGGTTCCGGGGTCCTGTCCGTCATCGCCCTTTTCTGGCGCGCGTCGAGGACAAGGACTTTCATCTTGGAAATCGAGTGCCTTTCACCGAAGCGGATGGTCTCGCGGGGAACCAGCGCGCAAAGACCGCGAATCGTGAGGTTCAGCGTGAATGCCATGATCATTCCTCCCCTGTGCTTGGCGGCACGCCGCCGATCAGTTGAAATGCGGCCCATTCGCCCAGAGACGCCTCGCCCAGCAGAGAGAGCTGGACGGTCCGCAAGGCCGCGGCGGGGTCGTCGCCGGCCCGCAGACGGCGGTGGAATCTCGTCAACAGGTGGGCCGCCGCCGGATCGTCGATATCCCACAAGCTGGCGAGGACAGCGGGCACCCCGGCGGAAAGAAAGGGGCGGGCCAGGCTCGTCGCGCCCTCGCTCGCCGAGATCCGGCCCGCCGCCGTGCTGCAGGCCGCAAGGACCACAAGGCGGGTCGCGCCGAGCTTCATCCCATGGACCTCATGGGAGTAGACGGCTCCGGAGCTCCCATTTCCGCCATTTCCAGCGAGCAAGAGCATCGAAAATTCAGGGAACTCCGGATTGACGACCGAGTGGCCGGCGAAATGGATCACCTGCGGACCGCCGGAAGCGAGGCCGAGGAAGCGCGTCCGCGTGGCCTCGCGGCCGACGAGGAGCTGCGACCGTGGGTATTCCGCCGCGACGAGCCTCGCCTCCGCCTCGGCCGCGCGCAGGGCAGGCAGGTGTGGAAAGCTCTGGCGGTCGAACTCGACGGCCGCCACGACCAGCGCCGTCGCGGGCGGACCACCGCCCAGTTCGTGCGCCCGTAATAGGCAGCGCACGAAGATGTTGGCGTTGGGGGCGATGGATACCGCATGGTCCTGAACGAGATAGCGACCGGTCTGGGGATCGACGAGCGCGGCGAAAGGGAGGAGGTGGAGGATCTTGTCGGGTACCACGACGAGGGTTCTCGCGCCGCGGATCGCGTCCGTCACCGGAGTGATGAGCGCGTGGAAGAGGTTCCGCAGGTCGGTGCCGACCACAAGCGGAGTCCCGCCCCGCTGCAAGGCGCCCCGGACCCGCTCCACTCGGGCGGCGAGAGCATCGGCGTCGACGGCAGACTGGTGGAAAGTGGCATCCTTCCGGCTAAGGGTCCACACCAAGAGCTGATCGGGCAGCAGCGCGTATTTGACCAGGACCGTCCCCTCTGGGATTTGACGCTGGATCTGCCTGGCCGTGAGAATCGGGCCGTGCGGGCCACTCCGGTCGAAGAGCTGCCGCGCCCGCACCCGCTCCGAGACCTCGAAGGCCCGATCGGCTCCCCCTGGGCGGCTCGCGTGGAAGGTCAGGATCTCATCGAAGAGCATTGTGGCCTGATCGTAGAGAGCGATGCGCAGGGACTCTTCTGGCGTGCTCTCGCGGGTGCGCTCGATCTCCTGCAACCCTGCCCGGAAGTCTGCATCCGCCCGCCTCTCATCCCCCAGGTCAAGGTAAGCGCGCGCCCTGAGGAAGAAGGACATCGAGAGGTAATACCCCAGGCCGCCACGCTCGAAGAAGGCGATGGCATCCGACAGGGACCGGACGGCAGCCTGCGGCTCGCCGGCGAGTTGGACCTCGCCTCGTACTATTGAGATCTCTGCCTGCCTACGACTGCGGATCCCCTGGTCGGGAACTTTCCACGTCTCGAGCGTGGCCGCGTCCAGATCTTTCAGCGCCTCGACTCGCTGGCCAGTGAGATACAGGGTCCTCGCCCGGCGCATGCGCGCGAAGGCGATGTTCTCGGGATTCCTGCCGGTCAGGGAGTGACTCAGGAGCTCGTTCTGGAAATACCGCGCGACCTCGGTCTCTCCCTGGCGCAGGCAGACCATGCCCGCCTCGTCGAGCAGGGCGAAGACACGGGCGGGATGGTGCGCACGATTCCTCAGCCGCAGCCCCGCCAGCAGGTGGGCCAGGGCTTCGTCGGGCTTGCCCATCGCTCCCAGGCTGAGCGCGAAGAGCTCGTGCGTCGGCATCTGGTTCTCCACCTCGTCCATGCTCTTGAAGAGCCGCTGTGCCTCTTGGATCACCGGCAGGACCTCCCCCGGCCGGCCGCGGAGCAGGTCGATCGAGGCCAGGACCCAGAGGATCCGGCCGAGCAGGCCGGGGTAGCGGCCGTCCGGCAGCTCGCGCCGGAGCCGCTCCAAGGCGAAGCGGGCAAGGCCATATTCCGGCTTGAAGTAGTCGCAGATAGCGCGGTTCAGCCGAGCCCACAGGACGAAGGGAGTGCCCGCGCGGCGGAACTCGCGCTCGGCTTGGGCGAGGTTGCGGGTCGCACGCTCGACCTGATGACTCTTGAGCTGTTGCAGGCCGATGCCGTAGGCGTAGTGAGCCTCGACGAGGAGACGCAGGCGCTCGCCCCCGGGCTCCGCCCGGGCCGCGTCGATGGTGGCCACAGCGTCGTGAGTCATGGCGTCCCCGCCGAGCTTCACCAAGGCGGAGCCGATCCCGCGAGTGATCCGCAGCGAGCGCTCGGCCTCGGCTGCCCGGCCTGCGGCAGCTTTCTCGGCCCAATCGGCGAGGAGCTCGTCCTCGGCGTACTGCCGGGCCGGTTGGCGGAAGCGACCGACGATCGCCTGCACCGTTGCCGCGTCGCCGCGCAGGGCCGCGCCGTCGAGCCGACTCCGTTCTTTCTTCCAGATCTCCGTTTCCGGGGGCTCGTCGAGCCGGCGCAGGTGCGTTTTCGCCTCGCGCGTCCAGCTGGGATCCCTTTCCTGCCTGACGACGTCCTGCCAGGCCTGGCGGGCGTCGGTGATCAGGAAGAGCTTGTCGAGGGCCAGGGCTCGGTTGAAGCGGGCTTCCGGAAGCGAGGAATCGCTCCGGACGCCACGGTCGGCGGCTGAGAGAGCGCGGACGAGATCGTGGGGCCGGGCGCCGTTCCCGGCGCGGGCGAGATAGGCAGCGGCCAGATCACTCCAGTGCCGGGCATCGCGGGGGTCGGCCGTTGCAGCCTTCTCCAGCAGGACGACCGCCTTTGCGGTCCTCCCGTGGAGCAGCTCCAGAATCCCGAGGTCGGCGAGGCTCTGTGGTGATCCTTGGCGCTCGGCCGCTTCCTGGATGCGCTGGGCGGCCCGGCGGATGGCGGGGTTGGAGAGCGACCGAGGGGCCGTTGCTCCTGGGTAAGCAACAAAGGGGAACCCTCCGCTGAGCCGCCCCTCGGTGGAGCGCACCCGACCCATGGCCGCGACCAACTCCGCGCGCGGGGCGACTCTGTTCAGGGAGAACCGGTCGCCACAGGACGCGACCATCCCTGCCGCGACGCCGAGTCCGGCCAGCCACACCACGGCCAAACACCGGAGCAACGGGCGATTGAAACAGCGGCTGCGCGAGATCACAAAAGGCAGAGCTGAAGCGTAGCATTGGGCCGTAGGAGGGGCAAGGGCGGGGCGCAGCCGAGCGCCCCGCCGCGGATGCGCCGGATGCCGGAAAAGAGGACAGGGCTCTCCGGAACGGACTCCGGAGAGCCCCGTCCACCGGCCGCGTGGACAGGTCCGCTCTGGATTCAGTTGTCAAAGAACCGGCCGCGCACCCCGTAGAGGCGCGGAGTTTCCCTTCCCCGGTCCCGACGGACCGCAAGGGCTCGGACGGCCGGGGCCCACGGCTCAGCGCTTCAGGTAGTTGCTGAGGCGCACGAAGAGGGCGCGCTGATCTTCGTCGCCAGCCGTGGCGAGGAAGATCGTGTCGTCCGACCAGACGGTGCCCATCACGCCGGGCCAATGGGCATCCTGGATGGCCTCGGACACCATGCGGGCCGCGTTCGGGCTCGTGGTGATCACCGTCAGATGCGGGCCGGCCCGCTCCACCAACTGGATGAAACCGACGATGCCCTCGAAGTCCCCGGCTCCGACCGGACGCCAGGGCTTGAGCACGTAGCGCCCGTTGACCCGCTTGATCCCCAGCTCCTGGAGGTCGCGGCTGACGCTCGACTGGGTCACCTTGAACCCCTTCTGGCGCAGCAGCTCCACCAGCTCCTGCTGGGTGCCGATCGACTTGTGCTCCGTGATCAGGTCGCCGATCGTCTCCAGGCGCTCCTTCTTCTCTTTGGTCATAGGCCTTTACCCCATGTTCTACCCGGATTCTATGGGATAGACGCCGATCAAGTCAACAGGGGGCTTGACATGGCCTCCACATCTATGCATCCTATGCCCAGCAGTAATGGAATACCAGGAGGTTCGTATGCACCTCCGGAGCACCCTCCGGCCTCAGTCGCTCTGACGGGAACAGTCGCCGGCCGGGGAGGTGGAGCGCGATCACGGTTTGTCCGTCGCCACGGAGGCGCCGGGCATTCGAGCCGGAAGGCTCAAAGGAGAAGGACCATGGCAAGAGAGACGACGTACGCAGGAGTGCTGGGCGATCTGGCGCGGCTGATCGCCGCGTTGGAAGCCAACGCCCCGGAGCTCGGCCACCTGGAGGGCGCGCGCGCCAGGCTGGAGAAGCTCCTGGGCGACGCGCAGGAGACCGCCAAGCAGCAGGCGGCCCTCATCGCCAGCAAGCAGGAGGCGAGCAAGAAGCTCCTGAAGCTGGTCACCGAGGGGCAGCGGGTGGCGACCGGGGTGCGCAAGTTGCTCCAGGAGCACTACGGCCTGCGGTCGGAGAAGCTGGCGGAGTTCGGACTGCAGCCGTTCCGCGGCCGCACCCGCAAGGCCGGCCCGGCGAACCCGGAGCCACCCTCGCCGGCTCCCACCCCGGCGGACCCCCTCAACCCCAATCCGTAGTCCCGCTTCAGGGGAGCGTGCCGGGGCACGCTCCCCTCTTTTTGCCTCCAAGATCACCCTTTTCTGGATATTTGGCAGGCGGCGGCGGTCTGCCCCCGCTCGACGGCGCGATGCAGTCAGCGGCGACAAGGCGCCGTCGGCTTCGACAGGGTGCCATCAGCTTCCATGAGGCGCCGGAACCTTCGACGGAACGCCGCCCGATTCCACGCGGCGCCGTCGAATTCGGCAGGACGCTGTCAACTTCGATGGGCCGTCTCGGCTTCCCTGAGGCATCGTTGACTTCCACGGTCCGCCGTCGCTTTCTTGGGAGCGCCGTCGGCTTCGAGGCGGTGCCGTCCGTCTCTACGGAGCGCCGTCGAGTTCTATGCGGTGCCGTCAGCTTATCTGGACCGCCGTCAAAGTCTCTGAGGCGCTGCCGGCTTCGGCAGGACTCCGCCGCTTCTACGGGACGCTGCCAGCTTCGACGCGGCGCCCGTCGTGCTCCATGGAGCGCCGCCCGTTTCTCTGGCCCGCCGTCGCCTTCTACGGAGCGCCGTCAATTCCATGGCGCGCCGAAACCTTCCATGCGGCGCCGTCAGGCGGTCAATCCCGCGTCCTCCAGACCAGCAGCCAGAGGAAGAAGGGCCCTCCCAGGAGCGCCGTCAGGATGCCTACGGGCAGCTCGGCGGGGGCCATCAGCGTGCGGGCGGCGGCGTCGCAGAGGGTGAGGAAGGCGCCGCCTCCCAGCACGCAGGCGGGCACGAGGAGGAGGTGGTCGTGCCCCACGAAGCGCCGCAGCATGTGGGGGACGATCAATCCCACGAAGCCGATCGGGCCGGCCACGGCCACCAGCGAGCCGATCATCAGCGTGGCGGCGAGGAGCACCTGGAGGCGCAGGCGCGCCAAGTCCACGCCGCGGCTCGCGGCCAGCTCCTCGCCGGTCAGCAGGAGGTTCAGCTCCCAGCGCAGCGCGAACAGCAGGGCGCTCCCCCCCAGCACCCACGGGAGCAGCCAGAGCACCTCGGCGTAGCCCACCACGGAGAGGCCGCCCATCATCCAGCGCACCATGCGGAAGGTCTGGGTGGAGTCGGCGAGGTACTGGAGGAAGAGGATGACGGCCGAGCAGGAGAGCGACACCGCGACGCCGGCGAGGAGCAGCGTCGGGGTTTCGATGCCCTGGCGCCGCAGCGCCAGCCCGACGATGAGCGCGGTGGCGCCCAAGGCGCCGGCAAAGCTCGCCAGGGCCACCAGCGAGAAGCCCAGCAGTTGCCCCCCCTCGAAGCGCAGGGCGAGCACCGCGCCGAGCGCCGCGCCGCTCGAGATGCCCAGGGTGTAGGGCTCGGCGAGGGCGTTCCTGAACAGGGTCTGGAAACCGAGCCCTGAAGCCGCCAGGGCCGCGCCGCCCAGGAGCGCCAGCAGCACCCGCGGCAGGCGGATCTGCCAGAAGATCGACGCGGCCGTGGGATCGCCCTGGACGACGGCGGCAAGCGAGACCGGCTGGCTCCCCACCAGCGGCGCGGCGACGAGCGCGGCGAGCCAGAGCCCGGCGAGGATCAGCAGGACGGCGCGCGGCCCCGGGCGGAAGGACCTCATGCGCCGAGGTCCAGGACGCTGACCGGCCGCTCGCCGCCGCGGACGATCTCGAAGCGGGCACGGAAGAGCCGCTCCAGCACGTCGGGCCGGACGATCTCCGCCGGCGGCCCGGCCGCCAGGGCCCGGCCCGCGGCGAGGGCGAGCAGCCGGTCGCCGAGCAGCGAGGCCAGGTTGAGGTCGTGGGTGGCGAGGACGACGGTGCGGTCCGACCCCTCCTTGAGTCGCCGCAGGAGGGAGGCGAGGTCGCTCTGGTGGCGGGCGTCGAGGTGGATCGTGGGCTCGTCGAGCACCAGCAGCTCCGACTCCTGGGCCAGGGCAGCGGCGATGTAGACCGCCTGGCGCTCGCCCCCGGACAGCTCGTCCACGGAGCGCTGCCGCAGCTCCTCGATGCCGACCACGGCGAGGGCCTCGTCCACGGCCGCGAAGTCGCGGGCGCGCGGCGCGAGTTGGAGCGGCGAGAGGTGCGGATAGCGCCCGAGGAGCACCACCTCCTCCACCTTGAGCGGCAGCCGCGAGGGCCGGATCTGCGGCACGTAGGCGATGCGCCGCGCCAGCTCCCGCCGCGACAGCGCCGCGAACGGGCGGTCGCCGAAGCGCAGCTCGCCGCGGAACGGCCGCAGCAGGCCGGTGAGGCAGCGCAGGAGCGTGGTCTTGCCCGCGCCGTTGGGGCCCACGACGGCCAGGCACTCGCCCTGGATCACCTCGAGGTCGAGCGGCCCCAGGATGGAGCGCCCGCCGGCGCGCCATTCGAGATCGCGGGCGGAGAGGAGGGGGGTCATGGGGTCTCCCAGAGCGTTCCCACCTGGCTTTCGTGGGCCGCGCTGTCTTGCCTTCGAGGCCTCACCCCCTGGCCCCCTCTCCCTGACGGGAGAGGGGGAACAAAGCCGAAACGTCCTGCCTTTTCCCCCTCTCCCGTCAGGGAGAGGGGGCCAGGGGGTGAGGCCTCGAAGCGCAGACCGCTCCGATTGGCAGACCGCGCAGGTCCCAGCGCCGCCCGCATCTCCCGGTACAGCCGCGGCAGCCGCGGCCCGGGGATCACCGTGTAGTCGCCGGCGAAGACCTCGACCCGCCCGTTGCGCACGGCGGGGACCCGGGAGAGCGCCTGCCAGTCGCGGACGAGCTCCGCCGCCTTGTCCGGCGAGAGCGGCTCGGGCCATAGCTCGAGGATGACGTCCGGCTTGCGGGCCACGATCTCCTCCAGGCCGACCTGGGGGTAGCGGGTGGGCGCGTCGGCGAAGGCGTTGGCGGCGCCGAGGCGGGCCAGCAGCTCGTCGAAGAAGGTCCCGCGCGCCGCCACCGTGACCTCGCCCAAACGGCCAGCCTGGCGGCCGACCGAGATCAGCACGCGGAGCGGCGGCGGGGGCAGCGGCCGCGGCGCGAGCGCGGCGCGCCACTCGGCGGCCAGACGCTCGCCGGCCGCGGGCACGCCGCAGCGGCGCGCGATGGTGAGGAAGGAGCGCTCGACCTCGGCCAGGGTCTCGTCCGGCACCACGAGGACGTCCACGCCCAGGGGCTTGAGCCGGGTGGAGAGGTCCCGCTCGCTGGGCAGCAGGACGGCGAGGTCCGGTTTGAGCGCCACGATCCGCTCGAGGTTGGGATCGAAGAGCCCGCCGATCCGCGGCTTGCGCACCGCTGCGGGCGGCCAGCGGACGTAGTTCCCCACGCCCACCACCCGGTCGCCCAGCCCGAGAGCGAAGAGCGTCTCCACCAGGCTGGGGGTCAGGGCGATGATGCGGCGGGGGGGCGGAGGGGCGGCGGTGTCACCGGTCCCTGGCTCGCGCTGGCAGGCGGGGAGGAGGAGCAGCAGGAGGGCGAGGAGGAATGCAGGGCGTCCTGCCCTGCGAGGCCTCACCCCCTGGCCCCCTCTCCCTGACGGGAGAGGGGGGACGTGATTCCAAGGGAAGAGGCGGCGAAGGTCCCTCCCCCCTGGGAAGGGGTAGGTTGGAGCAGGGGGGAGCCGGAGGGGGGCGTCCCGGCATGCGAAGAGGCCCCCTCCCAGGGGGAGGAACCCTCCGCTCGGCTCCACCCTTCGCAGGCGTCCCCCCTCTCCCGTCAGGGAGAGGGGGCCAGGGGGTGAGGCCTCGCAGGGCAGAGCGCCCCGCCTGGCAACCCGCCTAGAACTCAACCGCCACGCCACCGATCAACGTCCTGCCGGGGCTGGGGAAGCCGAGGGCCGCGCCGTACTGCTCGTCGGCCGCGTTCTCCAGCCGGGCGTAGGGAGAGAGCCACGGCAGGGCCCGCCAGCGGGCCGCGAGATCGATCCGCACGTAGCTCGGGTTCTCGGCGCGCTCGAAGGTCACCGGATCGACGTCGGCCCGGTCCCCCACGTAGCGCCCCACGAGGCTCAAGGTCCAGGGGCCCGGCTGCGCCGTGAGCACCAGGTTGGCGCTCTGCTCCGGCCGGCGGAGCAGCTCGAGGCCGGTGTCCAGGTCCTCGGCGTCGAGCCAGGTGCCGTTGAGCGCCGCGGCGAAGATGCCCCGGCGCAAGCCCGCCTCGGCCTCGACCCCGCGGCTGCGCGTCCGCCCGACGTTCACGTTCCGGAAGGTCGCGAAGTCGAAGTCGATCAGGTTGCGCAGGCGGTTCTCGAAGGCGGTCAGGGCGAGCCGCCAGCCGCCCGCCTCGCGCTCCAGGCCCAGCTCCCAGCTCTCGCCGTCCTCGGGCTCGAGACCGGGGTTGCCGCTGCCGGGGAAGAACAGCTCGCCGAGCGACGGCGCCCGGAAGGCCTCGCCGTAGCTCGCCCGCAGCCGCACGCCGCGCGCGAGCTTCACCACCGCGCCGGCCCGCAGGCTGGTCTCGGCCCCGTAGACGTCGTTGTCGTCCCGCCGCAGGCCCAGCTCCATCTGCACGGGCCCGCGGCCCCAGCCCGCCTGGCCGAAGGCCGCCCATGTCCGCTGGTGCGCGCCCTGGAGGTTGGCGCCGAAGTTCGAGCCGTTGGTCACCTCCAGCCGCTCGGCCTCGGCGCCGAAGGCGATCCGCAGGGCCTCGCCGCGCCACGACGCCACGGCCCGGCCGCGCAGGGCTTGGGACTCGGTGTCCGAGGCGGTGAAGCCGAAGGGGTCGTCGGGGTCGCGGAAGGCGCCATCGAAGTCGGTCCGCGAGAGCTGCGCGTCGACCTCCCAGGGTCCCCGTGCGGAGCGGAAGGGAACGGCCACCTCGCGCTCCCGCCAGGAGATGCGGCGCCGCAGCGTTGGCTGGCCGCCGGAGAGCGGGATGCCGGTCTCCGAGTCATTGGCCCGCACCAGGAGACCCAGGCTGGAGGATGGCCCCAGCGTCCAGAGGGCGCGGGCGACCCCCTCCTGGCTGTCGAAGAAATCGTTGGCCAGCTCGCCGCCGCCGCGCCGCACGTGGCCGGTCACGTCGAAGCGGGCGCGGCCGAGATCGGCGCCGGCGGCGACGCCGCCGCGGGCGTAGCCGAAGTCGCCGCCCTCCAGGGTCACGGTGCCGCCCTGGCGCGAGCCGGTGAACACCTGCACCACGCCGCCCACGGCGTTGCTGCCGTAGAGGGCGCTGAACGGCCCGCGCACCACCTCGACGCGCTCGACGCCGTCCACGGGCACGAACTGCCAGTTGGCGCCGCCGAAGAACGGATCGTTGAGCTGGACGCCGTTCCACAGCAGCAGGGTCTGCTCGGACTCCGTGCCGCGGGTGAAGAGCGAGGTCTGCTGGCCGGGGGCGCCGGCCTGGACGACGGAGAGCCCCGGGACCGTGGTCGCCAGGTCGGAGAGGGTGGTGGCCTGCCGGGCCGCGATCTCCTCGCGGCCGATGACGGTCACCGCGGCGGGGACGTCGTCCCGCTCCTCCTCGTCGAGCGAGGCGCTGACGACGACGGTGTCGCGGAAGATGGGGGCCGGGTCTTGCTGCGGGTCTTCCTGCTGGGCCAGGGCCGGCCATCCGCCCCCGAGGATGCCGGCGATCAGGATGGGGACGATCGGACGCATGACGTGCTCCTTCCGGAAACGCGACGCCCCACCGCGGAGGTGGGGGCGGAAGGAGGGAGCACGTCCCGCGCAAACCCTCGCCCGCACCCCGCGGGAGGCGTTGGGACGGTACGGCAGGTCTCCTGGCTTCCGGATCGCCCTACTCCCGGACCTTCCCACGCGGGCAACCCCCCTCTGGGGGATCCACCCGTGCAGTGGCACATTCCGGTTTCGTACCCGGTTACAGTGGCGGGGGCCGCGCCGGTTTCGCACCGGCTTCCCTCTCGAAGGACGCGACGGCCTCCCCTGGCTCGGGGAGGTCCTGCGTCACCGCACCGTCTCGGTTGTCAAAGAGGTCCCCCACGGCGGGGGACTCGCCAAGCGCTATTCTACTGCGGCGGATTGATCTCGTTGCCACTCATGCTGCCGGGCTCGAGGACCGGCGGGCCGACCGGCAGGTTGCCGAAGCCGGGGCTGCCCACGCCCTCGAAGTAGCCGCCGACGCTGGTCGGGATGCCCTGGGTCTGATTGGGCTCGACGAACTGCTGGACCGAGTAGTTCTGCTGGCCCTCGGCCCGCTGCAGCATCCGCTCGGTGAGCTGGAGGAGCCGGTCGTTGAGCTGCTCCTGGGCACTGCGCGCGGTGTCCTCCGGCAGGTCGTTCGGCGACCAGCCGAGGGCGATCGCGTGGTCGCTGATGCGCACGCCGAAGCCCTGCGTCGGGTCCTCGGCGCGGATGCTTTCGACCTCGTCCTTGGGGAAGCCCACCCAGTTGCCCACCTCGGTGAGGAGGAGGACCATGTTCGGATCCCAGCTCGCCTGCTGCGGCTGGTGCGCGCTCTCGATCACCGTCCCGTTCGTGAGCGTCACGTAGAACACGTCCGCGGAAGCCGGCGCGGCAAGCAGCGCCACGGCAAGCAGCAACAGCCCGACACGAGCCAGAGAACGCGACATGGAGATTCCTCCTGCGGTAGCGGCCGCATTGATAAAGTTCGATAAGTCTAGCACTAAAAGGGCTTGAGGGGAATAGGGGCCGGTTCGCCACGAGGCCTCACCCCCTGGCCCCCTCTCCCTGACGGGAGAGGGGGAACGATACGGGGGCGACCTTGCCGATAGGCAATCGGTCAGCGGCAGCGCTCAGGGACGACCCTACGGCAACGTTGCCAGGACCGCGTTCCCCCTCTCCCGTCAGGGAGAGGGGGTCAGGGGGTGAGGCCTCAGCGGGCAGGACGCCGCGAGGCAGGATAGTTGCGCCCGGAAAATCCCCGCACCGCCGTGGGCCGGGTGGCGCAGGGCTGGGGCCGCCACTCCGAGCGCGGCGAGCGCTCCCTGGGCCGTGCGGCCAACGGCGAGCACCCGGGCGCCATCGATCTCGGCCAGGAGCCTCTCCAGCACGTGCAGGTTCGCCGCCACCAGGCTGCGCTCCGGGGTGCGGTTGCTGAGCGGTCCCCTGGCGCCATGGGGGTGCCAGGGGAAGACGTTCCAGACCAGCGCCCCCCGGGCCTCGCCGCCCAGGGCGTCCCAGACCACGCTCCCCGAGGGCTCCAGCCAGAGGGCCGGATTGCGGCTGGTGGCCCGGAACGGCGAGCCCGCCCAGGGCAGGCGCCGGTCGTCGGGGCCGGCGAGCTGGCGCTCGCTGGTGAAGGCGATGCCGGAGAACCGGCCGCCGCGGAAGCCGAGCGCCTCGCCGAGCAGCACCAGCCGGGGCGCTCCTACGCGTTCGAGATAGGCTTCCAGGTTCTGCCGCCGCCCGCGGGCCGCCGCCGGAGCGTCCAACTCGGGAAAGGCCTCGCGGTAGGGGTTCACCACTCCGGGGGCGGCCCCCCGGGGGCCCCGGTAGAGCAGGCGGACGACGGCCGAGAAGTCCATCGCCGGGGCGGTCAGGCCGCCGTCAGCACCAGCGGCTCGCCGCGGGTGATGACGATCGTGTGCTCGTGGTGCGCGGCCAGGCTGCGGTTGTGGGTGCGGACCGTCCAGCCGTCCGGCTCCTGGACCGTGCGCGCCGGCGCGGCCGACACCATGGGCTCGATGGTGATCACCAGCCCTTCGGTGAGCACGTCGCGGACGGACCGGTCGTAGAAGTTCGGCACCTGGGGCGCCTCGTGGATGGTGCGCCCCACCCCGTGCCCGCAGAGGTTGCGGATGACGCTGAAGCCGTGCCGCCGCACCTCCCCCTCGACCGCCCGGCCGATGTCGGTCACCGGCCGGCCCGCCCGCGCCGCGCCCAACCCCCGCTCGAACGCCGAGCGCACGCACTTGCGGAGCTTGCGGCCGGCGGGCGAGGCCGGCGGCAGCAGCACCGTCACCGCGGCGTCGGCGATGTAGCCGCCCAGCTCGGCCGTGACGTCGATCTTGACCACGTCGCCCGGCGCCAGGCGGCGCGCTCCCGGCACGCCGTGGACGATCTCCTCGTTGACGCTGATCAGGTTGAAGCCCGGAAAGCCGTAGGTGAACTGGGGCGCCGAGCGCGCTCCCTGCCGGCGCAGCCAGGCGGCCCCCACGGCGTCGAGCTCCGCCGTGGTCATGCCGGGCCGCACCGCCGCCTTCATCTCCCGCAGCGCCTCGCCCACGAGCCGCCCCACGCGGGTCATCCCGGCGAGGTCCTCCTTCGAGCCGATCGTCATGTGAGCTTCTCCTCGATCCGGACAACTCTACGGCCCCGGGAGGCACGCCGGCAACCCCAGAGGCGGTTCAACAAAAAACTTCCCTTCCGGGCGATCTTGTATTAATATTGTTGAACCCAACCAGGAAAGGATAGTACATATGAGAAAAACCTGCGCCCTGATCGTCTCCCTGTTCCTCGGCGGCAGCCTCGCCGCCGCAGCCTCCGGTCCGCGCGCGGACGCCGGCCGGGCCGACCGCATCGAGCGCCGCCTCGACACCCTGGCGGCTTCCTTCGCCAAGGCCCTCGGAGAGCGCGGCTTCCGCAAGGCCGTCCAGCGGGCCATCGCCTCCAGCGAGGCCGGCGACAGCATCCGCCTCCGCGACCTTCTCGACCGCGAGGTGGCCCCGGGCTCGACCGTGGCCCGCCGGCTGGCCGAGCGCCTCGGCCGAGCCCGCGACAAGGCCGTGGCCGAGCCCCGCGAGGCGGTCCTCCGCTTCCTCGCCAACACTCCCGAGGTGGACGTCTCCGTGCAGCCCAGCCTGGAAGCTTGGGACGCGGCGGCCGAGATCCCGCTGGTCGTCTACACCTGGGAGGGCGCCGGCGGCGAGCCGCTCGACAAGGTCCGGGCCTTCGACGCCGCCGGGTCTGACCTCGTCCTGGACCTCCGCCAGCCGCTTCACCGGCCCGTGGTCGTGCTCGAGGTCCACGACACCCGCAACGCGGTCGAGACCGTGAGCCGCGCGACGCCGCCTTCCGCCGGTGGGGGCGGGCCGGCCGCGATCTCGGAGAAGCTCTACTTCGAGTGCACGGACCAGGCGACCTACTCGTCGTACCCCCTGATCGTGAACTCCTCGATCTGGGACGCCCACGAGGGCTGCTGCAACGGGCCCCAGGGCTTCCTCTACTTCAGCGCCGCCGGCTCCGAGAAGACGGGAACCCTGCCGTCCTCGCTGGGTGGACGGAGCGGCTGGAGCACCAACGTCTGGGCCAGCAACTTCCAGGGGCCGGTCCGGGTCAGCAACACGCGGGACCAGTGGGAATGGACCGCGGACGGCTGGCTCCAGTACTCGTATCGCACGTACCCGGCCGCCTATTGCCGGCAGTCGGCGGGCTCTACGAGCGGCCTCTCCCTCGCCGCCTATACGATCAAGGAGGACGACGAGTGGCCCAACGCCGACGACTACGTCGGGAAGGTGCAGATCGACCACCGCTACTGCAAGAGCGACGTCTTCGACCTGGGGCTCGCGAGCGGCTGGACCGCCCAGCACACGACCGCCGGGGTGGACGACGTCATCAACACGATCTACGAGATCTACTGCTCGACCAGCTACCAGTGCTACGCCACCGCGGAGTGCCCGGACGGCAGGCTCATCTCCTGCGCGGGAAGCGGCTCCTGCGGCTGGGGGAGCTGCCAGGCCGGCGAGGACTACGTGCAGTGTGGCAGCACCTACAAGGACTGCTCCTCGACGCCCCCCTGCCCCAATGGGCAGATCATCTGCGATCCGGCGTGACCTGAGGTGCGACAGGGGATGCCTCCTCCCGGCCGGGGGGAGGCGCCCCCGGGAGGGTCCGGCGGAGCCGGCGCGGGCACCTTCTCTCTGTGGGGGCCTCTCTTGCCTCCAAGGAGAAGAATCCATGTCGAGACCGTACTTCAAAGCCGTCCTGCTCGCCCTCGCCGCCGTGATGTTCCTCGCCGCCCTGCCCGCCTCCTCAGCTCCCCCGGCTCAGGGGTTCCGAGGCTATTGCACCTGTGGCTGCTCCTTCGTCAAGGACTGCAACACGGACGCCGACTGCGGGAGCGGCCGGTGCCTGAAGGGACCCACCTGCTGCTGACGAAGAGGAGGAATTCCGTTGTTCAGTATCCTGGGAAGGTAGCGGCTGTCTGGTTTCCCGGGGCCGCCCTCTTCTTCAGCGCGTGTGCCGGCCTCCTGGCGGGGCGACGCCGCTGTGCGCGGAGGGGTGGCGGGGAACCCAAGAGGGTGCCCCGCGGCCGAGGGCGTCCCGAAAGCCCCCCGAAGTCGGCAGGACCAGCAGAAGGTGGCACCCATCAGCATCAGGAACGCCGCCAGATGGCACCCCCCATGCATCAGCGCCAGGAGATGTCGGTAAAGCGGGTAGTCAGGGTGACGAGGATTGTGCCCCCTATCACGATGGCGCAGAGGAAGGGCCAGAGAGGGCGGTCGCAAGCACCCAACGCTTCACAGCAAGAAATCGCACCCGCCGCGAGCGGCGCTCGGGTGGCTTGGCCTCTATGATGCAACCATCAAGTATAAACTTACCCTTTATGGTTGGCGGTAGACGGAAGCGCCTGACGTCTCCATCTCCCAAAAGCGAACCGGCGCCGCCTGCAGGAGCTGAAGCTCCTGCGGAGGAAGCCGACGCGCAGGCCGCAAGCTCCCCGTTCCCGATCGTCGGCGTCGGTGCCTCGGCCGGCGGGCTCGAGGCCTTCACCCAGATGCTCAGCGCGCTGCCGACCGATACCGGCATGGCCTTTGTCCTGGTGCAGCACCTGGCCCCGAGACACCCCAGCCTGCTGGCGGAAATCCTCTCCCGTACCACCGCGATGCCGGTCACGGAGGTCCAGGATGAGCCGAGGGTGCAGCCGAACCGCGTCTACGTCATCCCTCCCAACCGCAACATGGTGATCTCGCGGGGGGTCCTGCAACTGCTTCCCCGGAGGGAAGCCCGCGGCCAGCACCGGCCCATCGATTTCTTCCTCTGCTCCCTGGCGAAAGACCAGAGAGACAGAGCGATCGGCGTGATCCTTTCCGGCACCGCCACCGACGGCACCCTGGGGCTGGAGGAGATCAAGGCCGAGGGCGGGATCACCTTCGCCCAGGACGATACAGCTCAACAAAGCAGCATGCCGCGCAGCGCCGTCGCCAGCGGCTGCGTGGACTTCGTGCTCCCCCCGGACGAGATCGCCAGGGAGATCGGGCGCATCGCCCGGCACCCGTACGTGGCCCCAGCCGCGCCGGCCAGGCGCAAGGCCTCCGCGGGCGCCCCGGACCTCAGCCAGATCCTGGGAATCGTGCGCAAGGCCACGGGAGTGGATTTCAGCCTCTACAAGGCGAGCACCCTCTACCGCCGTATCACCCGCCGCATGGTCCTGCACAGGATGGAGGGGTTGCAGGACTACGCGCGCTTCCTGCGGAAAAACCCCGGCGAAGTGGAGGCCCTTTACCAGGACACCCTCATCAACGTGACGAGCTTCTTCCGCAACCCGGAGACGTTCGAGGCGCTCAAGGCCGGGGTCTTGCCGAAGCTGTTCAAGGACCGCGCCCGCCAGGAGCCGCTGCGCGTCTGGGTGCTGGGGTGTTCGACCGGCGAGGAAGCCTACTCCATGGCCATCACCTTCACCGAGCTAGCCGAGGCCAGGGGCAGCCAGATCCCGGTCCAGGTCTTTGCCACCGACCTGAATGGAGCGGGCATCGACAAGGCCCGCACGGGCGTGTACTCGAAGAACATCGCGCACGACGTCTCGCCGGAGCGCTTGCGGCGCTTCTTCACGGAGGTGGACGGCAACTACCGCGTCAGCAAGATGATCCGCGACATGTGCGTCTTCGCCCGGCACAACGCGCTGACCGACCCGCCCTTCTCCCAGATCGACCTCATCAGTTGCCGCAATCTGCTCATTTACCTGGAGCCGGCGTTGCAAGAGAAAGTCGTCGCGCTCATGCACTATGCCTTGAAGCCCGGCGGCTTCCTCTTGCTGGGAAGCTCGGAGACGGTCGGCTCCTATCGCGACCTGTTCGAGGCGGAGGACGCCGGACACAAGATCTACGCCAAGAAGCCAGGCACGCGCCGGGTCGCCTTCGGCCAGCCGGCCGGCCGCCACCAGGGTTGGGCGGAGCTCGGCCCTGGTCCGGGTCGCTTGCAGCAAGCCGGGGCCGGGGGCGACGTGCAGAAAGAAGCCGACCGCATCCTCATGGCGAGATACGCCCCGCCCGGCGTGCTGGTCGACGCCGATCTGGAAATCCTGCAGTTCCGCGGCGACACCGGACCGTATCTGGCGCCGTGGCCGGGCAAGGCCAGTCTGAACCTGCTCAGGATGGCGCGGGAAGGGCTGCTGGTCACGCTACGGGCCGCGATCAACAAGGCCAGAAAGGAAGGAACCTCGGTCCGCGAGGAGGGATTGCGGGTCAAGTCCGAAAGCGGAACCCGGGAGGTCGTCGTGGAGGTGATTCCCATCCGGGGAAGCGCGGCAGGAAAAGGGGGATTCCTGGTCCTGTTCGAAGACGCCGTTCCGGCCTCTCTGCCGCGAGGGAAGAGGGGCACGGGCAAGGTCCCGAGGCGCGAGACCAAGGCTGCCGCCGGGGAGGAAGCCGCCGCGCGGGAGAGCTCCCGTTTGGTGCAGGAGCTGGCCGACACTCGTGAATTCCTGCAAGCGGTGATCGAGCAGCAGGAAGCTGCCAATGAAGAGCTGCAGTCCGCCAACGAGGAGGCGCAGTCGGCCAACGAAGAGCTGCAGAGCATCAACGAAGAGCTGCAGACCTCCAAGGAGGAGATCCAGTCGAGCAACGAAGAGCTGGCCACGGTCAACGATGAATTGCAGAACAGCAACCTCGAGCTGAACCGCGCTCGTGAATATGCCGAAAGCATCGTGGCGACGGTGCGCGAATCCCTCCTGGTGCTCGATGGGGACCTGCGTGTGCAGAGCGCGAGCCGGTCGTTCTACACCACCTTCCAGATCACGCCCGAAGAGACGGAGGGCCGCTTCCTCTACGAGCTCGGCGGCGGCCGTCCATGGAACATCCCCGAGCTGCGCCGGCTCCTGGAGGAGATCTCGTCCCAGGACAACGGTCTGGAGGGCTACGAGGTGGAACGGGAGTTCGAGCACATCGGCCGCAAGACCATGCTGCTCAACGCCCGGCGGCTCTTCCAGCAGAGCGGCCCAAGCTCGTCGATCCTGCTGGCCATCGAAGACATTACCGAGCGCAAGCAATTGGAAACGGCTCTAAGTCAGCGCGTCGAGGAGCTGGCCGCGGCCGACCGCAGCAAGAACGAGTTCCTGGCCCTGTTGGCCCACGAGCTGCGCAACCCCCTGGCGCCCTTGCGCAATGCCGCGCACGTGCTGGAGGCTGCCGGCGGTGACGGCGCCATGGCCGAGCGGGCGCGGGAGATGATGAAGCGGCAGATTCACAACATGGCCCGGTTGGTCGACGATCTGCTGGACGTGTCCCGCATCACCCAGGGCAAGATCCGGCTCCGCAAACAGCCGGTGGACTTGTCGACCCTCCTCACGCGGGCGGTGGAGCTGACCCGGCAACAGGTCGAGGCACGCGGCCAGGAGCTGTCGTTGTCGCCGCCACGCGAGCTTGTCGAGATCGAAGCGGACCCCACCCGGCTCGAACAGGTCTTCGGCAACCTGCTGAACAACGCCTCTAAGTTCGCCTCCAAGGGAGGCCATATCTGGGTGACGGCCGAGTTGGTAAATGGCGGGCCGCAGTCCCCTGGAGAGGTGGTCGTGCGGGTGCGCGACAACGGCGTAGGCATGGCTCCGGAAACGCTGCCGCGCGTCTTCGAGCTGTTCATGCAGGCGGACCGCTCGCTCGATCGCACGGGTGGCGGCTTGGGGATCGGCCTGACGCTGGTGCATCGCCTCGTCGCACTGCACGGCGGCAGCGTCGAAGCCCGCAGCGCGGGGTTGGGAGAGGGTAGCGAGTTCGTCGTGCGCCTGCCCGTCTTACCTCCGGCGGCCAAGGAGTTGAAGCGAGACAGCGATGTAGGGGGTGGCACCGACGCGGGTTTCTCCGTCGCCCCCGCGCGGCGGATCCTGGTGGTGGACGATAACGTAGATACGGCCGAGAGCATGGCCCTCCTGCTGCGCCTGCGGGGACACGAAGTGGACGTCGCTTACGATGGATTGGCGGCGCTGGAAACGGCCGGCTCGTTCCATCCCGAGGTCGTCCTGCTCGACATCGGCCTGCCCGGGCTGGACGGCTACCAGGTCGCCCGCCGACTGCGCCAGGGGCGTCGAACCGCAGGAGCGCTGCTCGTGGCTTTGACCGGCTATGGACAAGAGGAGGACCAGCACCGCGCGCGGGAGGCGGGATTCAACCATCACCTGACCAAGCCGGTCGACCTTCCGGTCCTCTACGAGTTGCTCGCCCGCCCCCTCTCGGCCTAACCGTCGGCTCCCAGCCCACCCGGCCAGCCGCTCCGACGTTCGGGAATGCGTCTTTTCCCAACTATACTGGTGAGCCGGCGTCCCGTTCCACAAAAGCGATCTCCGTCCCAACCGCCTGAAAACTTTTCGCAGGCTTCCCCGTACCAAGACCCATTGGGATGAAGAGGAGGTCTATGCGATGAAGAGGCCGTGGCGTGCCCCGGGTTTGCTGACAACCGTCCTGCTCCTCGGCGCCGGTCTGGCGCCGGCCGCGGCGGCCGATCCGTCGACGGGGATGGACTGGCCGCAGTTCCGTGGTCCGCAGCAGAACGGGGTCTCCCCGGAGAAGGGATTGCTCCGGAGCTGGCCGGAGAGCGGCCCGAAGGTCCTCTGGAAGAAGCCGATCGGCAGCGGGTTCTCCACCGTGACCGTGGTGGGCGACGCCCTCTACACCATGGCCGTGGAGGGGGAGAGCGAGACGGCCTACCGCCTGCGTGAGTCGGACGGCGAGGTGGTCTGGCGCGTTCCCCTCGGGCCGGTCTTCCCCGAGGTCTTCGGCAACGGTCCGCGCTCGACGCCCACGGTGGAGAGGGACGTGGTCTACGTGCTGTCGGCCACGGGCCGGCTGCACGCCCTCAGGACGAAGGACGGCTCGCGGCTCTGGGAGGTGGACCTGGCCAAGGAGTTCAGCAGCCCGACGCCCAACCGGGGGTTCGCCCCCTCGCCGCTCGTGGATGGCGACCTCCTGCTCCTGGAGGCGGGCGGCACGGAGGGGAGGGCGGTGGTGGCCCTGGACCGGAAGACCGGCAAGCTCCGCTGGTCCGCCCTGAACGGCAAGCCGGGCTATGTGACGCCTCTCGCCGTGACGATCGACGGCGTCCGGCAGTACGTGTTCGTCCGGACGATGGAGGGAGACATCGTTTCACTCCTTCCGGACGGCAAGGTGCACTGGCGGCACCCCTGGAAGACGGGAGCCATCGCATCCCCCTTGTTCCTGCCGCCGAACCGGATCTTCGCGTCGGCGTCGGAGGACGTGGGTTCCGTCCTCCTGGAGATCGGCCAGGCGGACGGCAAGGCCACGGTCCGGGAGGCCTGGAACAACCGGCTGATGAAGAACCACTTCAGCTCCCCGGTGCTCTACGAGGGGCACATCTACGGCTTCGACAACGCGAGCCTGAAGTGCATCGTGGCCGGGACCGGGGAGCAGAAGTGGGTCCGGCGCGGCTACGGCAAGGGCTCGCTGATCGCGGCGGACGGCCTGCTGTACATCCTGAGCGATCAGGGACAGCTCATCCTCGCCGAGGCCACGCCCGCGGGCTTTCAGGAGAAGGGGAAGGTCAAAGTGATGGAGGGGAAGACGTGGACCGCCCCGGTGCTCTCCCACGGCCGGCTCTATCTCCGGGATGAAGACGAGATGATCGTCCTCGACGTGCGGACTCCAGCCGCGGGATGAAAGGACGCGCCATGATCCGCAAGCCCCTCTTCCGGCTCTTCCTGGTCCTCACCCTGCTCGCTCCGGCGGCCGGCGCCGCCGGAGGCCCTGGAGGACCTTCGCTCGACGAGGTGCTCGCCAGGCACGCCGCGGCGCATGGCGGCCTGGAGAAATGGCGCGCGGTGAAGTCGCTGACCGTCACCGGCACCCAGGCCGCCTTCAGCACCGCCGCCCCCTTCGTCTACGAATGGCGGCGGCCCGATTCGTTCCGTTTCGAGCAGTCGATGCTCGGAAAGAAGATCATCTATGGTCATGACGGCTCGGCCACCTGGTGGATCCATCCCCTCCTCGGGGCTGAGCAGCCGGCGGCGGTCCCCGAGCCCCAGGCCGCGCTCGTGCGGCGGGCTGCCGAGTTCGAGAGCCCTCTCGTGGATGCGGCCGCCAAGGGCCACAGGGTAGAGCTCCTCGGCAGGGAGGAGATCGATGGCCAGCCCGCCTTCAAGCTCAAGGTGGTTCGGAAGGACGGGGCGGAGGAGACGTGGTATCTCGACGCCTCCAACTACCTCGAGCTGGCGCGGTTCGACCGCACGCTCGACCTGCCCGACTCCAAGGACCGCTGGACCTACTATTCGGACTTCCGCACGGTCGAGGGATTGGTGATCCCTCACCGCCAGGACCAGGAGTACAGCATCCGCCACGTGTCGCTGACGGTGGAGAAGGTGCAGGTCAACCCGGAGATCGATCCGGGGCGGTTCAAGATTAAGTAAGATCGCACCCTCTCCCGCTCTCCAAATGACGAAACTTTCCGGCCGCTCCTCGTATAACTGAGGATGCGCACCGCGACCCGCACCCTGATCGCCACCTTTGGATTCGCCCTCGCCCTGCTTTCGACCGCCCCGCTGACCGCCGCCGAGGCGCCGCCCGTCGGCCCGCCGCTCGCGGTGCCGCGGGCGGCCGGCGAGATCGCCGTCGACGGCAAGCTCGACGACGCCGCCTGGCAGCAGGCGGCCGTCCTCGATACCTTCTACGAGACCTACCCGGCCGACAATACCGAGCCGAAGGCGAAGACGGTCGTCTATCTGACCTACGACGAGCACGACTTCTACGTCGGCATTCACGCCTTCGACCCCGAGCCCGGGAGCATCCGCGCGCCCTTCGTCGAGCGCGACAAGATCGTCGGCACCGACGACAACGTCGCCGTCTTCCTCGATACCCGCAACGATCGCCGCTCGGCGGTCGAGCTGCGCGTCAACCCGCGCGGCAACCAGGCCGACGCGGTCTACAACGACGGCACCGGCAACGAGGACTTCTCCCCCGACTTCTTCTACGACACCGCGGCGCAGCTCACCGCCGACGGCTGGACCGCCGAGATGCGGATCCCCTTGTCGTCGCTGCGCTACCCCCGGCAGGCGGAGAACCGCTGGGGCATCCTGGTGTGGCGCAACTACCCGCGCGACCAGCGCTACGCCTTCCACAGCAGCCCGATCGCCCGCGGCAGCAACTGCTGGATCTGCCAGTCGCGCGAGCTCACCGGCCTGACCGGGCTGCCCGGCGGCGGCCACTTCGTGGCGGCCCCCTACGTCACCGGCCAGCGCCTCGGCGAGCCCGAGGCCGGGCTCGGCTCGCCGCTTGAGGACCAGGACCCCGAGGCCGACGCCGGCCTCGACGTCAAGTGGACGCCGAGCGCGAGCAACGCCCTCGACCTCACCATCAACCCCGACTTCTCGCAGGTGGAGTCCGACGTCGGCCAGATCGCGGTCAACAACCAGTTCGCCATCTTCTTCCCCGAGAAGCGCCCCTTCTTCCTCGAGGGGCTGGACCTCTTCGACACCCCGATCTCGGCGGTCTACACCCGCACCATCACCGACCCCAAGTGGGGCGTCCGCGACACCGGCAAGCTGGGCAACACCACCTACACCTTGCTGCTCACCGAGGACGAAGGGGGCGGCAGCGTCATCATCCCGGGCCCCACCGGCAACGACTTCGCGCCGCAGGAGTTCTCCTCCAACGTGCTGGTCGGCAGCCTGCGGCGGGACTTCGGCGCCTCCTATCTCGGCCTGCTCGTCACCGCCCGCGAGAACGACGGCGGCGGCTACAACCGGGTCGCCGGCCCCAACCTGCTCTGGCGGTGGAGCGAGACCGACCTGATGACGGCGCAGCTCCTGGTGAGCGACACCGAGACCCCGAACCGTCGCGACCTCTACCCCACCTGGGACGGCAGCCGGCTCACCTCCCACGCCGGTCATCTGGAGTGGCTCCATACCGGCCGCGACTGGACCTGGCGGGCCACCGTGCAGGACTTCGGCGAGGACTTCCGCGCCGACGAGGGATTCGTGCCGCAGGTCGGCTTCCGCCTCGGTCGCTACGCGCTCTACCGCAACTTCTATCCGCAGAAGGGCCTGTTCCGGCGCGTCTCGCCGTATGGCATCGTGCGCTACATCGAGAGCCCCGACGGCGAGCTGATCCGGCGCCAGACCAACCCGGGCATCCAGGTCCAGGGGCAGCGCAACATGGCCGCCGGCGTCGACTTCGCGGTGCGCGAGAAGCTGCGGGTCGGCAGCCAGGTCCTCGAGCGCAGCGACGTCAACTACTACTTCCAGTTCGATCCGGGCCGCCGCTTCTCCCGCATCGGCATCAGCGGCGCCTTGGGCGACGCGATCGACTTCGCCAACCGCCGGGTCGGCCAGGGGGGTGACCTCGCCCTCTTCGGCACCATCAAGCCCACCGACCACCTGGCGCTCGACTTCAACGCCGACCGCCAGTGGCTCGACGTCAACGCCGGCGGCGGGCGGGAGGGGCGTCTCTTCACCGCCCAGATCGAGCGCCTGAAGGTCACCTACAACTTCACCGCCCGCGCCTTCCTGCGGGTCATCGGCGAGTACCTCGACGTCAATCGTGACCCGCTGCTCTACAACGTGCCCTCGTCCGTGCGCGCCGAAAGCGGCTCGTTCGCGGGCTCGGCCCTCTTCGCCTACCAGCTCAACTGGCAGACGGTGCTCTTCGTGGGCTACGCCGACGACCGGCTCCAGGACCGCCTCGGCGACCTGCAGCCGGCGGATCGCCTGGTGTTCGTGAAACTCTCGTACGCCTTCCAGCGGTGACGGCGGCCGGACTTCCAGCACCTGGGATTAGCCAGTGCCCTGGAGGAGAATGGTGTGACCAGTCTTCAGTCCCGAAGGGATATGAGGATCTCGGCCGCGGAAACGGCGGTCGCCGCTTGGCGCAGGAGCGACCGGAGGACCACCGGATCGGAGGACTTCGCGAGGGCGGCCAGCAGCTCGTCGTTTACCTCGAGGCCGCGAGCGGTCAGGACCTCCGCGACAGCCTCCCGGAGCCCCTCGCTGCGGACCTCGTCCAGGCTGGCGTAGCCCTGGCGTTGGAGGAGATTGCGTAAGATCACCTGGCGCGCCGCCTCGCGGTCATAGAGAGCTTCGACAGGTACCGGATTGGCGAGGATCCCCGGTGCCTCCAAGTCCTCACCGGGGTGCGCGATGCTCATTCTCTGACCCGCCTGGTGCACCTCCACCCGCCGCGGGCCTGTCAGCCGCACCACCCAGACAAAACGGGTGCCGGCGGCGAACAGCTCCTGGATTTTGACCTGAAGGTCCACCTCGTCCTGGCCGGTGTCGGCGTATTCGACTGCCAGGGCAGGCGCCCCCTGGACCCACCCCGGTTGGTCCGGGATCTCTCCAACCGCAAGATCGGGGGCGCGGAGGGTCTCCGGGGAAGGGGAAAAGCCGGCGTCGACGCCCACGTCCGCGACAGCCGGATCGCTCGCCAGCACCCCGTCCCCCACACTCGCCGCCTTGGCTCCCCGTGCTCCCGTAGGCAGGCACTGCCTGGGGTGGCCATTCGATAGCTCGTACGGGTCGCCGGAGCGAAGCTGATCGGCCCGGAACGGCCCCTGAGACCCGGAATGCAGCGATCTCTCCTTCATCAGAAAAGAGCATACACCCTCAAAGACCCACCCGTACCGAGGCCTTCAGGCTTGATTTTTGCTGATTCGGGCGACGGATGCCGTCAACGCTCGCCTCCTCGAGGTCACCCATGCTCCAACCAGCTCAAAGGATCTGCTTCCAGCTCGTCCAATGCTGTTTGCTCGGCGCTGCCCTCGCGGGTGCCGCCGGATGCGCCTCCTCGGCGCGGCTCCCCGTCTCCGCCGGGACCGGCCCCCGCCCCGCCCTGCCTCCACCCGACAAAGCGCTGATTCCGCTGGTGCACGTCGTCAAGGCGAAGGGCTGGCCGGAGGGAGCGAAGCCGGTGGCCGCCGAGGGCACGGCCGTTGCCGCCTTCGCCCGTGACCTCGACCACCCGCGTTGGCTCTACGTGCTCCCGAACGGTGACGTGCTCGTGGCCGAAACCAATGCGCCGCCGCGGCCGGCGGACAACAAGGGGATCAAGGGCTTTTTCTTCAAACTGTTCCAGAAGAAAGCCGGCGGCGGCGTGCCCAGCGCCAACCGCATCACGCTCCTCCGCGACGCGGACGGAGACGGCGTGGCGGAGACCCGCTCCGCGTTCCTGACCGGGCTCAACTCGCCCTTCGGCATGGAGCTCGTGGGAAACGACCTCTACGTGGCCAACAGCGACGCCGTCATGAAGTTTCCCTACCAGCAGGGCGAGACAACGATCACGGCACAGGGCACCAAGATCGTCGACCTTCCGGCCGGCCCGCGCAACCATCACTGGACCAAGAACATCATCGCCTCTAAGGACAGGTCGAAGCTCTACGCGGCCGTCGGTTCCAACAGCAACGTGGCCGAGAACGGGATCGAGGAGGAGGAGGGACGAGCGGCGATCTGGGAGGTGGACCTCGCCTCCGGCAGCCACCGCATCTTCGCCTCCGGGCTGCGCAATCCTGTCGGGATAGCCTGGGAACCCGAGAGCGGCGCCTTGTGGACGGCCGTCAACGAGCGCGACGAGCTTGGGAGCGACCTCGTGCCCGACTACATGACCTCCGTTCAGGATGGCGGCTTCTACGGCTGGCCGTACAGCTACTTCGGCCAGCACGTGGACGAGCGGGTGAAGCCGCCGCGGCCCGATCTCGTGGCCAAGGCCCTCGTGCCCGACTACGCCCTGGGGCCGCACACCGCCTCCCTGGGCCTGGCCTGGTCGGAGGCAACGGCCCTGCCCGATCGGTTCCGCCGCGGCATGTTCGTGGGGCAGCACGGCTCCTGGAACCGCAAGCCGCGCAGCGGCTACAAAGTGATCTTCGTGCCCTTCGCCGGCGGCAAGCCATCCGGAGACCCGATCGACGTCTTGACCGGCTTCGTCAACGATAAGGGGGAAGCGATGGGGCGTCCCGTAGGCGTCGCCATCGACAAGCGCGGCGCCCTGTTGCTGGCCGATGACGTGGGCAACGTCATCTGGCGGGTGGCCTCAGAAGGCGGGCCGAACCCGTAACACCTGTTTTTACCACCTGGCAACAAGGCCAAGACGGTTCAACGTGAAGTAGGACTCGCCTCTGGTGCGCCATGGTGCACTTTGGTGTATCCTTGCGCCATGGCGACCGTCGAGAAACCTGTCCGTCAGAGCGTGAGCCTCTCCCTGGGCGTCGCCCGCCGCGTCAAGTCGCTCGCGAAGTCGAGCCGCACGAGCGCCAACCGGATCCTGGTCGAGCTGATCGAGTTGGGCCTCGAGGCACGGGAGCAGGAGAGGAAACGCTTTCTCGAGCTGGCGGACCGCCTGACGCGAACCCGCGATCCGGAGGAGCAAAGCCGCCTCAAGGAGGAGTTGGCCCGTATGACCTTCGGTGAGTGATGCCGAAGATCCAGTGGACCGGCCTGCCCCTCGCGCTGCGGGATCATCTGTTCGAGCGGCTTCGCGAGCGAAGGATCACCGCTGAAGACCTCTACCAGTTGAAGCTGTGGCGAGAGTCCGAGCCCGAGGCTCCGGACGGGCTCTGGTACAAAGACTTCGGCTCGTTCAAGATCTGCGGCGAGGAGAAGTACCCGGAGACCTTCCTGCTCACGGGACAACTGGCGAAAGGGAAGAAGCTCTGAAGGGGAGATCCGGTTCACATCCTTGAGTCAGTAAGCAACCTTCCCGGCGACTCTCCCCAAAAAGGCTTTGGATCTTCAAGCGAAGCCCTAAAGTTGTACGGGTGATTAGCTAGAACTTTGGCTAAGTCTGCAATCAAACTTGCGCTCTGATGCTCAGGAGCGGAGATCACAGTTTCACGAGCATTGAAAGCGAACTGGAGCGAGAGATCGTGCGCCTGGCTTGGTTTCAGTTGCAACTCTCCAATCCGGAGTGGCCACTTCTCCTTTCGGAAGAGCGGTCCCGCGACAAAGCACCTAGTGGGAGAAAGAGGGAGGACGAGACTTGAATCCTTATCCCGCAGAGCACCAAGAATTAAAATCGGCTCGTCAGCTTTCAGGAAGAACTCTCCAGGATGTGGCTTGACCACCCACCATGACTTGCGTGCGATCGACCGGTAGTAGGAGGCATAGACTCGATCCTCCCTAAACAGGGTCTCATAAACGCTCCTCAGATTGCGAGGATTGATGGGGAAGTTCGGGTAGTACCAACCTTTCATGTCAACCATACGCTTCAGGTGGTTGATAGATCGTAGTATAAACCTAGGGGTCCTGAAGAACTGACCGATCAAGAAGGTGGCCCAGTCCCGTTCATCGGAACCTGAGAAAGGCCGCCCTGTGAGAAGTTTCTCCCAGGGCCGTTTCGCATCTCCCTCGATAGCCGAGAGTTGATTCTCCAGTGCTTGGGAGTAGAGAAAGGACGCCCGACCCCAGCTCCCATAGGATCTGGGTACACCTTTAACATGACCATCCAGCTTCCGGGAGTAGACCACCACCTTACCACAAGAGTCCGCCCACGGTCGGTTCGTGAAGCTCGGGACGTAGTGGTTGGCTGTAGAGACCTTACTCGGCCGTTGCCGGGACAACAGGATCTCGGATGACTTCCGGATCCGCACTGCGTCCTGGTTCTCCAGCAACCGCCGAGTCCTCTCTTGCCAACGCTCGAGCTTCTTTATCCAGATACCCTCGGCGAGATCTTTAGCAGTGTTTCGAATCTTCTCGCAGCCCTTAGGTGAGCTGGCGGCCTGGATCTCGGCTTCCGGATCCAACTGTTCGCACGACATCAACTTCAGCTTGTGCTCGACAACCATATTGATGACTGCCAGCATCAAGAGTGTGAAATCGAAGGTGATCTCGTCCCGAAGTTGAACGTGTAGGCAGAATCCAGCCCGTTTATGCGAGTAATCCAGCATTTGGCGGAGTATGCTGTCGATTTCATGTTTCCAGACGTGGGCAAGCGCTATCGCCTTCTTTTCATCCACTCCGGGACATCTCTTGCGAAGAGCGTCCAGAACCCTCTCGAGACTGGTGGGTTCGGGTGTGGCCAAGGACTCCTCGTTCTCTGGCTTTCGGATAATCACGTCGTCAGGCATAGCGAGGCAATTTCCCCCTGAAGTAGACAAGGATACAGCAGGGCGCGACGGGCGACAAGGGAGCGTAAAATCGACTGGACCGGGTCCGCCATTTCACCTCTGGAGAGGCGGAGCCGGCCTCGCGAAGTATCTGGCATCTCCCGCCAATAGCGGCCGGCCTGCCGCAAGATTAGCCGTAGGCCACGATGCGCCGCCCCTCTCTCGGTGCTTAACCGCACCAGAACCAGTCCACCGGGACGGCAACGGCATAAGGAGTGATCTGCCCCGAGCAGGTGCAACTGGTGCAATTGCAGCAGTCCGACCAGCAGGAGCCCACCTCCTCCGTATAGGTGGCATCGCTGTAGTAGATGATTCCATCACCCGGCGTCGGACACCCGGGATCGCCGCCCTTGGCCTGAGAAGGCGCCAGGGCCAGGAAGAACAAGACCAGGGAACAAGCCAGATACAGCAGACGGCGCGAACGCGTGAAGTTCATTGGAAGCTCCTTCCAGAATCGGCGGTTTCACCGCTCCTAAAAGTAGGGTGTGCTCGGAAGGCAAGAGTGGGCCGTCGCCCAAGGCAGCGCCTGGACCCCAAGCTCGCCCCGGCCACAGCAAGGCCGGTGCTCAGCTTCTCGATTTCGTAGAGCTTCATGGCTAGAAGCAGACGGTCTCGCGAAGTGCCTGGCACCTCCCAGCGCCTCGAAAGGCAACTTCACAGCCGCTGATGAAGCTCCGCCTCCGTGCGCCCAACAGCGGCTCCTTCGCGAGCTCGGCCCTCTTCGCCTACCAGCTCAACTGGTAGACCGTGCTTTTCGTGGGCTACGCCGACGACCGGCTCCAGAACCCCCTCGGCGACCTGCAGCGAGCGGATCGCCTGGTGTTCGTGAAACTCTCCTATACGTTCCAGCGGTAACCGTTGCCAGGGACTCTGTATCCTTGAGCCATGTCGACCGTCGAGGGGACCTGTTCGTCAGAGCATAAGCCTCCCTCCGACCATCGCCCGCCTGCGTCAAGTCGCTCGCGAAGTTAGCGAGGCTCCGGCCCCGCTTCCATTTGCTCCAACTTCGTCTGTGAGAGGCGTGGCTCGGCAAAGTTGTCGAGACTCTCATCTGCCTTCCTCAACTCGATGCTGACGAGTGACTTCCGTGCGAGCACGTGCTCCTGCAAAACTGGGTCCCGCAAAGCCCGCGCATAGGCTAGTGCCTGCTCGTAGTAGTCGCGGCTCCTGTGCAGGGCGGCTGTCCGAACGTCTGTCTGGTCCTGCACATCTAGAGCCCCCGCGCTGATCGCCGCAACCGCATCAAAATGCAACCAAGCGATGTTCATGAGGGTGGAGATAAGCGCCCGAGGTTCATCCGATGCACGCTCATGTCCAAGCGCGTCCAAGTAGCAACGGAGCGCCCCACTTAAGTCGCCCTGGTGGTACAACGCTACGCCCAGGTCATCCAGAACTTGGGCATGTGCTTGGACATCGCGGGTCAGCGGCAACGCTTCGCGGAGCACCTCGGCCATGCGTCGCCAGTTGCCTTTGTGATTGTAGATATCAGCAAGCGCGAGAAGCGCCCGAGTCTGCCCTTCGGAATCGTCTTTTTCTCTGGAGCGTGCAAGCGCCCGGTGGACGTAGCGGATCCCCGCTTTGTAAGCACCCGACAACGCGAGATTAAGCCCCAGGTTCCTCCAAATGGGCTCCAGGTGCTCGTCACCCACATGACGCGCGAGCCGCAACGCCTTTCGATGGAGAACTGCCGCATCCGCATACCGCCCGGCGTCGTGTTCCGCGAGGGCGACATTGTGGATGATGACCGCATGCAACCCGCTCGGCGGAAGCCGGTCCAGGATTGCCTGCGCGCTTAAAAGTGCCGCTTTGGCATCACCGGCCCGGCCCATTCGCTTATAGATCAAGTGCAAGTTGTTGAGGAGTTCTGCTTGGTCCAGTGGCCGCCCGAGTCGTTGCGCAGCCTGGATTGTGTCGGTAGCGTATTGGACGTAGTCGTCCCAGAACCCAGCGTTGTAGAGAAATCTGCCGACCCTATCCAAGAAACGCATTCGCTGCTTGTCCGTGGTGAGGCGTTTCCACTCATCGTGCAATCGCCCTCGTCGGGTGCGATCCTTCGCACGCTGTCTGTGTTCTGAATCTACTGGCGCCTCGGCCGCGGGGGACACGGAAACTGGCAAGGCAGGACCGCGGACATCTGGGATATGGACGTGTACGGCCAAGGCTGTCAGAAAGGAAGGCAGGAGATCATGCCAGCCTTTGGGGTACCAGATGGGTGTGATCCGGTGCGCGAGGAGGAAGCGTTCCCGATCAGCCTGCTCCTCAGGCGTCTCGTTTGCCTCTACCACGGCGAAGTGCTCGGGCCCGTCTGGCAGTCCAGCCAAGGCGTTGAGGTAGCGGTCGCCTCTGAGACTGCATCCTAAGAATAGGACGGAGCGTGAGGCGAACAGCCTCATCAGCAACGATGGAAGCGGCCGAGATCTGTCGAGTTTGTTCGGCGTGAGGCCTCCGTAGTGCCGCACGTACTCGTCCTGGGTGAGGATGCGGTCTATAGCGTCGTCCGCATCTCCATGAAGCTTGAGCAGCAGACGGTAGTCTTCCGCAAGTGTATCGATGGCCAAGCGTGTCCGAGCCCCCCAGAGATCTAGGTCAAACGGACGCCCAGCGTCCCGGAATACCTGCTCAAGAACGTGGTCGAAGTTCGTCGTGATCACCGGCCCTCCGGCGATCCTTGGCAGGACCGCGACGGCTGTCCCAGACACCTGCTGACCAGAGACGCCCCGGCTGAAGGTCTCCCGGACAACTTCATCAAAGTGACGGTGACCGAGCGCAGAGGCAACCCTCCCGGCTGCCTCCTCATATTGGGACGCCGCGAGGTTCCGTTTCACCTTAGTTAGGACTCTTGCATGCTTTGCCTGGGTAAGCAGGAAATCCCTCCATAGGGGAAACCGGAACGGAGCCGACAGTCCTGCACCAACAAACGGGAGTATCCCTCGCGGCATCTCCACCTGTTGGATGAGCCGGTCCACGGCTGCGGCATTGCGTGGGTCTCTCTCCATTCTGTACGCCTGTTTCATGGGGACTCCTCCTAGGAGTTTCCTGGCCTGCATGGCCGATACCGAGTGGCCGCTGTACCCCTCCCTGCGGGGCTGATTACCCTTGAAGACCTCACCGCAGCGGCTGGAAAACTCCGCCCCCACGTTGTCGTGAGAGGTGAGCAAGCCGAGTCTCGCATCCACGTCTACCCGGTAGGGAGTATCGATGAGCAGTCAATGGAAGTTTGCCGCGCTCGGCACGATAGGTTCCCCCCTTGCTCTATCGGCTCCGATTGACTACCCTGCCACGCGAAGGAGGAGGACAGCATGCAGGAAGAGAGGGTGGAGGACAGTGCCGTGCGGCTCGCGCAGTCTCAGGCCAAAGAGAAGGCACGTCGTGAGCGCGTGGCAAGGGAAGGTACGGAAGCCGCATACCGGGAAACACTTGAGGTCTTTGTGGCCTTGGAGGAGATCGGAGCAAAAGTGGCTCAGGAGGTTCCCTTGGAGGCTAGAAGGCCGGAGTCAGGACGCGTCGTCATGGCGGTTGAGGCTCGTAGGGCATCAGCTTTCATCGAGCTACTGGATCAGGAGCTTCAGGTAAGGCAGAGCCACCGGCGTCCCGCTCCGGATGATGACGAGTGGGTTCAGGGGGAACGGTGGGAAGCCATTCTGGACCTCGATGAGCAAGACCATTGGGGATGGCGCGTGCGGAACGAGCCGAACCTGCTGTCAAACAGGGATCTCGCCAACCGTGTCTTGGAGAAGGTCCTCAAGAAGAATGCCGCCTGAACCGCTTTCCTTTTAGGGGCGCGATGTTGATCCTGCCGCGCCCCCGGCGCGCCCTGGCACCGTGAGGCACACAGCCAGGACGGCAACGGAATGAGATACTGCTTGTTTTTGAAGAGTTTACATGGTGCGCCCTAGAGGATTCGAACCTCTGACCTACAGCTCCGGAGGCTGTCGCTCTATCCAGCTGAGCTAAGGGCGCGCTCGGGTGCGCGGAGTTGAAGAGAACAGGTGGCCTGCCTGGAGGGATTCGAACCCCCGACCCGCGGCTTAGAAGGCCGCCGCTCTATCCAACTGAGCTACAGGCAGCCGAGTGTGCGCGGCCCGGTATCGGCCCCCCAGGGGACCGCCGTCGGAATCGGGGCGCCCAGATTTGAACTGGGGACCCCCTGCGCCCAAGGCAGGTGCGCTACCAGGCTGCGCTACGCCCCGACGGAAAAACGCGCAGGCGGCACAGTGTAAGACACGGACCGGGGGGAGTCAAAGTCCCGGTTCCTGCCCTCAGACGGGCTTGCCCTCCGAAGCCTCACCCCCGGCCCCTCTCCCTGACGGGAGAGGGG
>DASWME010000317.1:0-25225 GCA_036399915.1 Thermoanaerobaculia bacterium | reverse complement strand
GGACCCCGCCCGCCGGCGGCTGGTGATCGCGGGGCTCGTCGCCTCGGCTCTCCTGTTCCTCGGCGGGTTCGGCCTGGCGGGCTATCTCTGGAGCCTCGCCCGGCAGTTCCCGCAGGCGCCGTTCAAGCAGCCGTCCCGCCTGTACGGGACCGCCACCCGCCTCGCGCCCGGCGAGGCGCTCTCGGCCGACGAGATGGTGGCCGAGCTGAAGGACGCCGGCTACCGCGAGGCGCAGGGCGATCCGCGGCTGCCGCTGCCCGCCGGCGCCTTCCGGCGCGCGGGCGACCGCGTGGCGGTGCGCCTGCGGCGCTTCCCCACCCCGGAGGGCCCGGGCGGCGGCGGCGTGACGGTGGAGGCGGCCTTCCGCGGCAGCCGCGTCCGCCGCGTCTGGGTGGCGGGCCGGCCGGCGCGGATCGCCGCGCTGGAGCCGCCTCTGCTCGCCTCCTTCTACGACGACCAGGCGGAGGAGCGCCGGCCGGTGGTCCTCGACGAGCTGCCGGAGCACGTGGTGAGGGCCGTGCTGGCCGCCGAGGACGACGGCTTCTTCACCCATCCCGGCGTCTCCCCCACCGGCATCGCCCGCGCCCTGTGGGTGAACCTGCGGGGCGGCGAGCTGCAGCAGGGCGGGAGCACCATCACCCAGCAGGTGGTCAAGAACGTCTATCTCTCCAGCCAGCGCACGCTGACCCGCAAGGCCAAGGAAGCCGTGATCGCGGTGGCGCTCGAGGCGCGCTACGGCAAGCGCAAGATCCTGGAGGCGTACCTCAACGAGATCTACCTGGGAGCGAGCGGTCCGACCAACCTCATCGGCCTGGGGTCCGCCGCCCGTGCCTACTTCGGCAAGGACGCCGCGGAGCTGAGCCTGGCGGAGGCGGCCACTCTGGCGGGCATGATCCAGGCCCCGGCGGACTACTCGCCCGTCGGACATCCGGACAGAGCCTTCGAGCGCCGCAACTGGGTGCTCCAGCGCATGGGTGAGCTGGGCTGGCTCGAGCCCGGCCAGGTGCAGGCGGCCCAGAGGGAGCCCGTGCGGGTGGACCCCCAGCGGGTGAGGACGCGGCCGATGGCCCCGTACTTCGCCGACGCGGCGCAGGACGAGGCCCGGGAGAGGTTCGGCCTCGACGAGCTGGGCGGCGAGGGTTACCTGCTCTTTGCCACCCTGCGCTGGCGCGACCAGCGCCAGGCCGAGGCGGCGGTGGCCCAGGGGCTTGGCGGCCTGGAGAAGGGCTGGGAGCGGCGGCGGCGGACGAAGCGGCCCCTCCAGGCGGCCCTGATCTCCGTCGATCCGCGGGACGGCGCGGTGCTCGCCTGGGTCGGCGGGCGCGACTACTCCAGGAGCCAGTTCGACCGCGTGACGCAGGCGCACCGGCAGGTCGGCAGCGCCTTCAAGCCGGTGGTCTACGCCGCCGCCTTCTCCGAGGGGGCCGCCACTCCGGCCACGCTGTTCAAGGACTCGCCGATCACCGTCCGCTTCGGCACGGCGAGCTGGCGGCCGCAGAACTACGACCGGGCGTTCCACGGCTGGGTGACGGCGCGCATGGCGCTGGAGCGGAGCCTCAACGTGCCCACCGTGCGCCTGGCCCTCCAGGTGGGGATGCACCGCGTCATCGACCTCGCCCGCGACCTGGGGTTCTCCGGCGACCTCGAGCCGATGCCGGCGCTGGCGCTGGGGGCCTTCGAGGCCACCCCCCTGGAGATGGCCCAGGTCTACGCGACGCTGGCCGCGGAGGGCCTGCGGCCGACCATCCACGGCCTCGCGGCCGTGCTCGACCGCGAGGGCGAGCCGGTGACGGGCGACGACCTCCCCGCGCCGCGCCGGGTGCTGGCGCCGCAGGCGGCCTACGTGGTGACCTCGGTGCTGCAGGGGGTGGTGGCCCACGGCACGGCGGCCGCCGCCCGGGCCCAGGGCGTGGACGGCCCCCTCGCCGGCAAGACGGGGACGACCAACGACCGCCGGGACAGCTGGTTCGCCGGCTACTCGCCGGACCGGGCCACCATCGTCTGGGTGGGCTACGACGACAACTCCGCCACGCAACTCTCCGGCGCCCGCGCCGCGCTCCCCATCTGGAGCCGCTTCACCGCCGCGGTCCGCCCGGCGGGCGGATATCCCGACTTCGCGCCGCCGGCCGGCATGATGAAGGTCACGGTGGATCCCACGACGGGCCTGCTCGCCACCGAGTTCTGTCCCCAGCGGGTCACCGAGGTCTTCCCCGAGTGGCAGGTGCCGACGGAGCCCTGCCTGCGCCACTCGCCGGGCTATATGGAGACCTGGGCGGACATGAGCTTCGGCCAGCCCCTGGTGGACCCCGTGACCGGCGAGCCGCTGGACCCCTCGCTGACCGAGGAGCCGCGCTACACGATCACCGACGACGGGCTGGTGATCAACGACCCCGGGGGGGACGGCACGATCGTGATCGGCCAGGCGCAGACCTTCCCGCCGGAGCCGGTGGAGCCCGGCGCGGAGCCGGCCGACGACGGCTCGATCCTGATCCGCCCGAGCCGCAACCGGCCGCCGCCGGCGACTCCTCCCGAGCAGGAGCCTACGGCCGGCGCGACCGGACCCGCCGGCATGACGCCGCCGGAGACCGGCGTGGCGCCCCCCGCCGGCCCGATCGGGGCGACGGGTCCGGTGACGCCGCCGGCCGAGCCCGCCGAGGAAGGCGAGGAGCCGGAGGAGGGGACCCCGCCGCCGCCGGCCGCCCTGGGGCGGGCGGTTTGACCTGTGGGGCGGACGGTTGGGCGTGCCGCGCGGGCGGTTGGCCCCGCTCCCTGGGACGCAAACGGCGACGGATGGGCGGTTGGTGGCGGTCCACGAACCGCCCGCGGTCGATCCCGGGCGGTTTGCCCCGCGGGTCCAACCGCCCGCCCTGTCCCCCGGGCGGTTTGCCCTGTGGGGCAGAGCGTCTGCCCCGGAGGTCCAACCGCCCGTGAATCAGGTCCAACCGCCCGCTCTGGTTCGGCGGAGGGGCCCAGACCAGGTCAACAACCCTGTGGACCAGGTCGAACCGACCGTGCCGGCCCGGCGGAGGGGCATGGGCGAGGGCGAACCGTCCCCGGCAGACCCGGAGTGGCACGTGTCTTGAACCAAAGTCACAGCGAGGCGGGCGGGCGGCGCGAGTCGAACAGCATGGGGTGCTCTCCAGACGCCGCCGTCCGCTCCTCCCTACCGCCCTGAATCGCCTTCCAGCTCGACCTCCAGCTCGACCTCCTCGCCCGCCTTGACCTGGAACTCCCGCTCCTCGGCCTTGCGGCCCGGGCGGACGATGGCCAGCCGGTGGGCGCCCGGGGTGACGGGCAGGCCGTTGCGCATCTGCGAGAGGTCGGTGCCGGTGCCCACGAAGCGGCCGTCGAGGTAGACCGAGGCGTCCTCGGGCTCGATGTCGAGGCGCAGGCGGCCCTTCCGCCCGGACTCCTCGTGGACCTCCATCTCGTCGACGTCCACGTCGTCATCCCGGTCGTCGTCCCGCACCGAGCCGCGGCGCTCGCGGCGGACGCGGTCGCGCCAGTCCTCGTCGTCGTCCCCGGGCTCGCCGCGCTCGATCCGTTCGCGCCGCTCGCGCTCGTAGCGCAGCCGCTCGTCGCGCCGCTCGTGGGACTTCGAGGCGAGGTCCTCCGGGCGGACCGACTCGCCCGGCTCCATCCGGTCGTCGATGTCGATCACCGAGCCGGGGTAGACCGTGATCTGGCGGGCGATGGTCTTGTAGCCGTCGAGATAGAAGGCGACGTCGTACGTGCCCCTGGGCAGCCAGAGGTAGCGCGGCCAGCCGTCGAAGCCGTCCACGCGGCCGATGTACTGGCCGTCCACGTAGACCTCGGTGCGGCCGGGATAGACGTCGAGGTCGAGGGCGCCGACGTCGTCGCGGCCATAGGAGTAGGGGTGGCGGCCCCCATAGTAGGGGTACGGGTAGTAGCCGTCGCTCCACCACCAGAACAGGCCTGGCCAGAACCCGTAGGAATGGCCGTAGTAGCCGTACGGGTAGGAGCCGTAATAGGGGTAGTAGTAGCCGTGGCCGCCGCCGCGGTGGCCGCGGCCCCCGCGGTCGCCGCGCGAGGGGGGCTGGCGGTGCGGCTCGTCGTCGCCGGATCCCCGGGGACGGGCGGTGCGCGGCGGGTTCGAGGAGGAGCTGTCATTGGGGCTCGAATAGCTCGGGGTGCTCGGGGAACTCGGGGCGCTCGAATGGCTCGGCGCCGAGTGCGAGCCGACCTCGCGGGCGGTCCGGCCGCTGTCGCTGCTGTCGCTGGGCCGCGAGCGTTCCTGGGCCGCCAGGGGCAGGCTCGCGATCAGCAGAGCGGCGGCCGCGAGAGGGACCACCCTAAACGGGTGCCGTTCGCCGGCGGGTCTCTGGGTCGTCATGGGTGCTCTCCTTTTCCAACTCCGCGCCCAGCTCGGACCAGGCGCGGTGAAGACCTCGGAGGTAGTGGTACCTCAACACATCTTCCCACAGTTTCGGTACCCCGATCGGTAGATTTTGCAAGGCGCGGACCAGGCGTTCCCGGCGCCGCTGCGGGACCTCCGGCGGCAGGGGCGGCGGCCCGTCGGGACCGATCCCCAGGAACGACCCCAGCTCGGGGTGGAGCTGGTAGAACACCACGGCGCAGTAGCCCGCCTTCTCCTGGCGCGCGGCGAAGCGCGCGAGGTCCGTCGGATGGTCGTGGGCCACCGTGGCCGCGGGCTCGTAGACGATGCGCAGGCCCCGGCGCTTGAGCCGGTAGGACAGCTCGATGTCCTCCCACGCCGCGTAGGGGAAGCGCAGGTCGAAAGGCTCGGCGAGCAGCAGGTCGCGCGGCAGCGAGAGGTTCGAGGTGTAGAGGAAATTGAACGGTACGTCTTCTTTGTCGTCGATCAGCGCGTAGCCGAACTGGAGCCCGTGCTCGTTGATGTAGCGCAGGAAGGGGTTGAGGCGCATGCGGCGGTGCCAGCCGGTGTAGCCGATCACCGCCAGATGGGGGTCGTCCCCCCGCTTGCGGTGGGCCTCGCGGTGGGTGGCGAGCCATCCAGGAGACGGGACGGTGTCGTCCCCCAGAAAGGCCACCCAGCGGCCCGAGGCGGCGGCGACGCCGGTGTTCCGCGCCGCGGCCGGTCCGTGGTTCTCCTGCACGATGGACCGCAGGGATATCTGGAAGGAGCGGCTGCGCAGCCAGTCGCCGGTGCCGTCGGTCGAGCCGTCGTCCACAATGACCACCTCGAAGGGGGGCGGCTCCTGCTGGAACTCCAGGGCCTGGAGCACCTCGGAGAGGACCTCCAGGCGGTTGTGGGTCGGGATGACGACGGAGATCTCGGGCCCCATGGGGAGAGAGTACTCCAGACGGGGTGGGGCCTCACTCTACTTTGTCAGATGGCGCCGACGGCGCGGCTTCGCTTGAGCCGTCGAGGCCGGTGGGATCGGCGCCCAGGCGTCCACTGCGCAACGCCTGGACGCTGTCGACGAACCCCTGGGCCACTTCAAGCCGTTGCGTTGGAGTCAGGCTGAGCATCCAGAGAATCAGGGCGTCGTCGTCTCCCTCGGGAGGATCGGGAAAATTCACCCCATCTCCATGACCTCCTCCAGCGTCGCCTTGATGATCGGCAGGTCGTCCGGCAGCCAGGCCTGGAACCCCGGTCTCGCGAAGAGGGCCTGGTCCCCCGGGTAGGTGGGGACCAGGTAGAGGGGGAACCGCGCGAAGATCTCGCGGTCGGAGCGCTTCCTCCGGCGCTGGACGGCGGCGCGGGCGGCGGCGGCATTGTCCAGGTTGCCCAGCAGCCAGTGGAGGGCGCGGAGCTGGGCGATGGTGCGCTCGTCGGTGATCTGAGGCGATCCGGAAGACATCGGAGCGGCTCCGATCCCCAGCTTGCGCAGGCCGCGGCGCAGGAACTCCCGCGGCCCATACCCCCGCCAGCGGATCCTCAACCCTTCCCAGGTCGTCGCCGGAGGGATCCCCGCGGCCGGCGCCTGACCGGTGTTGGCGATGTGGCCGGAGTAGGGATCGACGCGCAGGACCTCGGCCCCCGGATTGCCCTCCAGCAGGGCCTGGGTGCGCGAGGTCAGGGTCAGCATCACCGCCGGCAGGACCCGCTCCCAGAGGCCGGCCTCGTAGTTCTTGTACGCGGTCAGGAAGGCGTTGCGCTCGAAGAGGAAGCCGCGGTTGTAGAGGCCGAGGAGTTCGCTCGTGGCGCTGGAGCGGTGGTGGACCACGGCGCCGGGGGCGAAGACGATCCGCTCGCCGCCGGACCACAGGCGCCAGCCGAGGTCCACGTCCTCCAGGTAGGCGAAGTAGGACTCGTCGAACCCCCCCGCCGCCAGGAACGAGGAGCGGCGGACGAGCAGGTTGCCCCCGCAGGCGAAGGGGAGCTCCTCGCCGGCTGCCGGGAGCCGCGCCGTGGCGAGGGGCCGGCGGAAGTCGAGCTGGAAGGCGTGGCCGTCGAAGGTCATGACGCCGCGGCCGAAGTCGAGCCGCTCGCCGGTCCAGTCCACGATCTTGCCGGAGACGGCGGCCACGTCCGGCGGCGCCGTGGCCAGGCACTCCACCAGGGACCCCAGCCAGCCCGGCGCCGGGCGGGTGTCGTTGTTCAAGAGGGCCACGGCGTCGGCGTCCGACTCGGCGGCGAGGCGGTTGTTGCCGGCGCAGAAGCCGAGGTTGACCGGGCTCTCGACGAGCCGCACGCGCCGGTCCCGGCCCCAGCGCTCGCGCAGCCAGGCGGCGGTGCCGTCCGTCGAGCCGTTGTCGAGGACGAGGACCTCCCAGTCCACCCCGGGGTCGCGCTGGGCGGCGAGGGCTTCCAGGCAGGTCTCCAGGTGATGGCGGCCGTTCCAGGAGAGGACGGCGACCGAGACCTTGCGAATGCGGCTCAAGCGCGCCCCCACAGGACCCGGAGCTTGCGGCGCAGGCGGAAGGCGAGGCGGTCCGGCGGCGCCGCGGTGGCCGGCCGCTGGACGAAGCGCTCCTTGGTGGGGTCCACCCGGGGCTCGCGGCAGAAGCGGACGAGGGGCGCCAGCACGCGGTCCCAGCGGAAGGCGGCGAGCAGCTCACGGGCCCCGGCCCGGCGGGAGTCGGGAGCGTCGAGGGCCTCGGCCAGGACGCGCGCCAGGGCCGCCGCGTCCCCGGGCGGGGCCACCCAGCCGGCGCGGTGGTCGGCGAGGAGACGGCTCATGGCGCCGCCCTCGCTGGTCACCACCGGGCAGCCAGCGGCGAGGGCGTCGAGGAACCGGGTGCGCAGCGACAGGCGCGTCTCCAGGCTCGGCCGGTGGGGAGCGGCGAGGAGGTCCACGTCGCGCAGCAGGTCGTACCGCCGCTCGGCCGGCACCCAGTCGAGGGCCTGGACGCGGCCCCCCCACCAGCCCCGGGAGCGGCAGCGCGCCTCGACCGCGGCGAAGAGGCGCTGGGGCGTGCTCTCCGGGTTGGGGTTGCGGATGAGGAGCAGGGTCCAGCCGGGGCGGTCGAGGACCTCCAGGGCGTCGAGCAGCGTCCAGGGGTCGTACCAGTCGTAGAGCCCGCCGAAGAGGAGCCGCGTCTCGCCGGCCGCGCGGGGCGGCAGCACGGGACGGTGGGGGGGCAGCTCGTCCGGCACGCCGAAGGGGACGGGCGCGATCAGCGTCGAGAGGTCCGGGTCCCCCGCGGTCCGCTCCGGATTGACCCGCCCGAGGGCGGCGAGGAAGCCGAGATAGAAGCTCCGCTGCTCCTCCGAGGAGCAGAGGAAGAAGTCCCCCCGCGACATCTGGAGCACCCAGGTCGCGTGGTCGTTGCGGTAGGGATCGAGCCCGAGCGTCTCGCGATAGGCGAAGTTCTCGATCAGCCAGGGGTCGTAGAGGTCGATCGCGACCGGCAGGCCCGGCACCTCCAGGACGAGGTCGTTGGCGAGCTGCCCCTGGGCCACGGCGCCGCTGCAGTCCGCGAGGAGGGCCGCGAGCCGCCCGCGCTCGAACCGGCGGACGTCGACCCCCTCGAGTCCGCCCAGCGCCGCCGTCTCCTCCGGCGCGGCCGGCGAGACCAGCGCCACGTCCACCCCGTGGGCCGGCAGCCGGCGGGCGAACTCGAGGTAGCGGATGCCGATCCCCGCCATGCGGGGCCGGACCGGCTCGCTGGAGAGCAGGGCGACGCGGGTCACGAGAACCGCCGGCCCCACCACTGGTGCATCCGCCACGCGCGGGTGGACTCCATCTCGCGGAGGATCCCGTTCAGGCGCTCGATCTCGGCGTACGTGCGGCCGAGGTGGGCCGTCTGGTCGTCCACGGCGGCGCGCAGCTTCCGCTCCTCGTCGTAGAGGCGCTGGAGCTCGGCGCGGAAGCCTTCCCGCTCCTGCCGGAGGGACGCGGCCTCGCCGTTGAGGGCGTGATAAAGGTCCTGCAGGCGGTCGCGGTCCTCGGCCAGCCTCTGATGCTCGCGGCGGGCGGCGGCGCGGTCCTCGCGCTCGGCCACCAGCTCGGCGCGCAGGGTGTCCACCGCCCGCGCCAGCGTCTCGGGCCGGAGACGGGCGGCGTGCTTGGCGATCACCCGCGCCTTCACCGCCAGGAAGTCGGCGCGCTCGCGGGGCCGCTCGCCGAACACGTGATGCCCGCTGCCCCGGAAGTGGCGGTACTCACAGGTGACGCGGGGGAGGTGGTGGAAGGGTGCTAAGGCCGAGAGGCGGATCAGGAGGTCCCAGTCCTCGAAAAACGGCAGCGACGGATCGAACGGGCCGGCCGCGGCGAAGAGCGGCCGCTCGATCAGCAGCGTGTTGAAGGGGATGTAGTTGTCGATCAGCAGGACGTCCGGATCGAAGTCGCGGCTGTAGGGGAGGCGCCGCTCGCGGCAGACCCAGCCGCCTTCGTCCAGCTCGTAGACGGCCACGGCCGCGTCCGTGTAGGCGACGCGCACGCCGGCGGCCGAGACGAGCCCGGCCAGGGTGGCCAGGTGCTCGGGCGCGGCGAGGTCGTCGTCGTCGAGGAAGGCCACGAAGTCGCCGCTGGCGGCGGCGAGGCCCGCCTCGGCCGCGCCGGCCCGGCCGCGGCTCTGGGCGAGGTCCACCCGCACGACGGGCAGCGGATAGCCGTCGGGGACGACCGGGGGCTCGCCGATGTCGCCGACGTTGCCGCCATCGTTGACCAGCACGACCTCGGCCCGGCGGTACTCACCCTCCGCGAGGCTGGCGAGGGCCTGGGCGAGGAGCTGCGGGCGATCGCGGGTGCGGACGATCACCGAGATCCGCGGCCCCTCGCGCACCTCGTGGACCTCGGGGATCCCCCCGAGGTGGCGCACGAGCTGGGCCGGGCTGCGGGTGGTGAAGTCGTCCACCCCGAGCCGGCGGTAGCCCTCGGCCAGCTCCACGCCCGGCCCGAGGCTCAGGGTGCGGAACCGGCGCAGCCCCAGGCCCGCGTTCCAGTAGGGGTGTCGCTCCCCCTGGCTGGCATAGGCGGCCATGGCCTTCTCCAGGACCGGCGCCTCGGCGGTGACGTCCACCAGCAGGTCGGGGTGCCCGGGGTGGTTGACCTCGTAGAGGAGGACGCGCAGCCCGCTCGAGGGCTCCTGGTCCGGGCTGCCCTCGCGGACGGGCCCCAGCAGCCGGTGCAGGGCGGCGAAGGCGGCGCGGTGGTCGGAGGAGACCTCCAGCGGCGAGGGGACGAGCAGCAGGTCGGGCCGCTGCGTCAGGAGGGCCCGGCGGATGCCCGCGGCCGCCTCGTCGAGGTGGCGCTCCAGGGCGCCGTCCGGCAGTCCCAGGTGGTCGCAGCCGGCGAGGCCGAGGATCTCGCAGACCTTTCCCGACTCCTCGCGCCGCCGCTTGCGGTAGGTCTGGCGGTCCGCCACCTCCTCGCTCCCGCCGCCGCCGTCGGTCAGGAAGAGGACGCGCACGGCGGCCCCGGCGGCCGCGAGCTGGGCCAGCAGCCCGCCGCAGCCGAGCACCTCGTCGTCGTAGTGGGGGGCGAGCACGAGGGCGCTCTCGGCCCGCACGCGCTCGGTCCAACCAGGGGGCTGGAGCGCGCCGCTCACTGCGCGTACCCCAGGGCGCGGAGCCGCCGGCCGGTCTCGGGATCGGGCGCCGCGTCCGTGGACGGCGCGCGGCGGACCGCCGGGAGCCAGACGCGCAGCGCCGGCCCCCTGGGAGCGGCCGGACCGGCCGCGGTCAGCAGCGCCCGGGCCACCGCGCCCCCTAGGTAGGGCGCGCCGCGTCCGGTGAGCACCTGCGGGGCGGCGAGCGGCCGGCCGTCGAGGCGGGCCTCCAAAGTCTGCACGCCGCCGAAGTCGCCTTCCAGCAGGAACCCCTTCTCCAGCTCCTCGCCGCCGAGGTCGAAGCTGACGCGGCTGCCGGCGAGGGCCACGCGGTCGTCCGCCGCCAGGAAGTACGAGACCCAGCGCGCGGGCGGCCGGTCGAGGACGAGCGATCCCTGCAGCCGGGAGCCGGCCGGCAGGCCCGAGGCGAGGACGCGCAGGCCTGGCAGCTGCCGGTCGAGCTGGCGCTGGACGATCGGCTGCAGCCGCGCCACTTGAGCGGGCTCGGAGCGGGCCAGGTTGCGCCGCTCCCCGGCGTCCCGGGAGAGGTCGTACAGCTCGACCCGCTGGAGGCGGGCGAGGTCCTGCGTCCAGAGATGGGCCTGGAGCGGGTCCCCCGGGACGTAGGGGGTCCGCGGATTGAAGAGGATGAGCTTCCGGCGGCCGAGCACGGCGGCGGCCCGCAGCGGGCCCGTCGTCATGTGCTGGGCGAAGGCGGCGAGGCGCGGCAGGGGAGCCCGGCCGGTGAGGGCCGGCGTCAGGTCCACCCCCTCCCAAGAGGGCGCGGCCCTGCCGCCCGCCGCCTGAACGAGCGTGGGCGCCAGGTCGAGCAGCCGCACGACGCCGCGCAGGCGCGAGCCGGGAGCGATCCGCCCGTCCCAGCGCACCAGGAGCGGCACGTGGATCTGCTCCTCGTAGAGGGTGAAGCCGTGCTTCCACCCGCCGTGGTCCTGGAACTCCTCGCCGTGGTCGGCCGTCAGCACGATCAGGGTGTTCCGCAGCGCGTCCGGCGGCAGGGAGTCGATCAGCCGGCCGATGAAGCGGTCCGCGTAGTGGATCTCGCTGTCGTAGAGGGCCTCGAGGTGCTCCCGGTCCCGCTCCGGGTCGCCGAGCGGGATCTTCCCCGCGTAGATCCCCTGCACGTCGCGGCCCGAGACCTCGCCGTGGTACGGGGGCTCGAAGGGCGAGCGGTTGCCCGCGGTCTCCGGGTTCTCGTAGGGATCGTGGGGATCGACGTAATGGACGTAGAGGAAGAACGGCGCGTTGCGGTGGGCTTCCAGCCAGGGGAGGGCCCGTGCCGTCAGCTCGGCGGCGTCCGGCTGCCAGCCCCCCCGCACCTCAGGTCTGGACGGCGGGCTGTAGAACGTGCCGAAGCCGCGGGCGAAGCCGTTGCCGGCGTGCAGGGTCCGGTTGGCGAAGAAGCCGCCGGTCTCGTAGCCGAGCTTCGCCATCGCCTGCGGCAGCGGTTCGACGCCCTCGGGGATGCCGTAGGCCGCGGCGTCGTCGCCGAGGACCTCTCCCGGATGGCGGCTGGTCAGCAGGGAGACGACCGAGGGCAGGGTCCACGGCGCCTGCGAGTACGCCTCCTCCACCACCGCCCCCCGCTTCGCCAGGACCCTGGAGACGTTGGGCGCGGTGTCGCGCCGGTAGCCGTAGGCGGGCAGGTGGTCGAACCGCAGGGTGTCGACCAGGATGAAGACGACGTTGGGGCGGTCCTGCCCGGCGGCGGCCGAGACCCGGACCGGCCCCCAGGCCACCAGGTTGGCGTGCCGGTTCTCCGGTGGCAGACCGTCCAGGGCGGCGTGGAACTCCAGGGTGACCTCGCGGCCGGCCCAGCGGGAGAGGCCGGCCCGGAAGCCGAGCCAGCGGGGGCGCTGCCGCTCGGCCGTCTGCACCACGTCCAGCACCTCGCGCTCGCCGCCGCTCTCCGCCACCACCCAGGCCCGCAGGCCGCGGACGGCCGGCCAGGCGTCGGGGAGGAGCTGCACGCCGGCGTACAGCTCCCCTCCCCGGGGCACCCGCCCCCGCCACCGCCAGGGATCCACGGAGGTGAGCACCGCGGCGCGGCGTTCGCCGTCGAACGTCAAAGGGAGCACCTCCGGAGGGCGCTGGAACGAGAGCCCGGGGGCCGCCGCGCGGCTGCCCACCGTGTAGCGTCCGGCGGCCACGGCCTCGCGCAGGGAGAGGCTCCGGGGCAGGGAGCGGCCGGAAGAGGCGTGCATCCCCAGGCCGGCCAGGGCCAGGAGGCCGAGGGCCGCAAGCCATGAGATCCGCAGGCGGTCGCTCAATCGTGTCTCTCCAGTCGGGCTCTCCCCGCCTGGCGGGCGGCACCGGCGGCCAGGGCGGCCAAACCCAACGCGCTCAACAGCATCCCGGGGACGAACCCTTCGGGATGGTACCGCAACTCGGCGCGCCCCGAGCCAGGCCCCACGGCCACGCCCAAGAGGACGCCGCGGACCGGCTCGACGGCCGCGGGCCGGCCGTCGAGCGTGGCGCGCCAGCCGGGGTCCCAGGTCTCGGCCACCACGAGCCGGCCGCGGCGCGGCGCCTCCCAGGCGATCGTCCAGGCCCCGGGGGCCCGCCGCTCGACCCGCAGCCGCCCGCGCTGAGCGCCGCCGGTCAGGCGCTCCAGGGGCATGGCGCCTGGCCGTTCGTAGACCCGCGCGTCGGGGCCGGCGTAGGCGAGCCGCCAGTCCGCCGCCGCGGGGGGCTCCCGCGGCCCGGCCACCACCCAGCGCACCCCCAGGCGGTCGAGCCAGGGGCTCGCCCAGTTGCGGACCGGATGGAAGTAGACGGGGTCCGCCTCGCCCATCCCGGCATAGACCTCCTCGTAGCGCTGGAGCTTGACCGGGCTGTCGCCGCGGACGTCGTAGAGGCCATAGACCATGGCCGCGTCGGGGTGAAGCGCCCCGCCGAGGCCGGCCACCCGCTCCGGCCGCCCCTTAAGGAAGCGGACCGCGCCGGTGACCGGGTAGAGCCTGCCGGCCGGCAGCCCGGGGTTGGTCCGAGCGTGGGCGGCCGCGAGGTCGACCGCCAGCAGCGCGGGGAGGAGGGGCCAGACGGCCCAGCGCCGGCTCGCGGGGAGAAGGAGGGAGAGGGCGAGCAGCGCCGTTCCGGCGGCGATCCACGCGGTCCAGGCGGCTTCCGTGCCGAGCAGGCCGCGGGCCCGCCAGTCCGCGCCGAAGCGCCACCAGGCCACGGCCAGCAGACCGAGCGCGAGCCCGGCCCCGGCGAGCAGGCCGCGCCCCCGGCCCGCGAGCCACCGGTCGCAGCCGGCGGCGGCGAGGAGCGCCAGCCCCAGCTCCACCCCGAACTTCATGTAGTGGTGGAGCCCGCGGTCGATCACCGGCAGCGCGAGCAGGACCCGCCGCATGCCGAAGAGGTGGTAGGCGGCCACCAGCGCGAAGAGGGTCATCACGGCCACCGCCCGCCAGCGCCGGTCGCCGCGGGTCGCGGCCAGCCCGGCGGCCGCCAGGACGAGGGTCAGGGAGCCCGCGTAGACGGCCGTCGCCACGAAGTTGTAGGGCCCCCACCAAGTGCCCTGGGCGGGGTTGCCGTAGAGGTCCGGCAGGAGGAAACGCAGCAGGAAGGAGAGGACCACGCCGAGAGGGGCCGGCGGACCCGTCTCCGTGTGCAGCCACTTGCCGCTCCGGGTCAGGGTATGGAAGAGCGGCAGGATCTGGATGGCGGAGACCGCCGCCGCCACCGTCCAGCCGGCGAGGAACCGTCCCCAGGCCGCGAGCGGCCGGCCGCTCCCGCGCGCGAGCAGGTAGACGCCCGCGAGCAGCGCCGTGAAGACCGGCGTCTCGGGGTGCCCGCCGAGCATCTGCAGGCCGCCCGCCGCGGCGAGGCCGGCCCATCCTCCCTTGCCGCTCGCCAGCCGCTCGACGGCGAGGAACACCCAGGGCACCAGGGCATGGGCGTTGGCCATGGGGAAGAGCAGGAAGCTGGTGATCATCCCCGAGAAGGGGAACGCCAGGGCCGCCAGCAGCGCGGCCGGCCGGCTCGCCCCCAGCTCGCGCGCCAGCATCCAGGCGCCGCAGCCTCCGGCGACCAGGCGCAGCCAGGGCAGCAGGACCCAGCCGAGCTGGAGCGGCAGGGCGGCGAACAGCAGGTGGAGCGGGAACAGCGGGGCCCCGGAGCCGTTGCTCCAGTACGGGCTGCCCGAGAACTGGTGGGGGTCCCAGAACGGCAGCCGCCCCGCCCGCATCTCGCGCCGCAGGAAGAGGAGCCAGGGCTGGACCTGCCAGGTGATGTCCCGCAGGTGGGGATTGCCCACGGCCGGCCCGGCGGTCCCCTGCCAGGGAGGCTGGTCCGCCAGGGCGGCGGCGGGGCTGGGAATGCCGTCCGGCAGGCGCAGCGCCGGCCAGAGCAGGGCGATCCCCAGCAGGCCGCAGGCGGCCCAGGGGATCCCGATCTCGCGGCGGCGCAGGAGCAGGCCGGCCAGCGAGAGCAGGGCGAGGAGAGGGAGCGCGGGGTTCACCGCCGGAGGTCCGGAGGGTACACTACCCGCCGCTCCGTGGAAAGGACGCCCAGGCGTCCGGCACGCTCATGATTCCCATCCCGGTCCCCTCCTGCCACGCCTCGCCCGCCGACCTCGAGCGCCCCGCCTGCCCGCTCTGCGGCAGCGAGGAGCGGCGCGAGAACGTATACGGATTCCCGCCGTTCGCCGTCGCGCGCTGCCGCCGCTGCCGCCTCTGGTACCTGTGCCCCCGGCTCGCCGAGCCGATCATGCACCGGAGCTACGCGGACGACGGCTACTTCGAGGGCGGCGAGGGGGGCTACTCCAGCTACCAGGCCCAGGAGCCGACGCTGCGGCCCACCTTCCGGCGGTTCCTCGCCGAGATCTCGCGGCGCGGCATGGCCGGCGGCCGCCTGCTCGAGGTGGGCTGCGCCTACGGCTTCTTCCTCGACGAGGCGCGGAGCTTCTTCGCGCACCGCACCGGCACCGACTACTCGCCCGCGGCCCTGGAGAAGGCCAGGGACCGGGCCGACCAGGTCCTCCTGGGAGGCGCCGGCGCGATCGCCCCCGGCGAGGCCTTCGACTGCGTCGCCTGCATCCACGTCATCGAGCACGTCTACGACCCCGCGGCCTTCCTGCGCGAGCTCGCCCGGCACCTGCGCCCCGGGGGCTGGATCGTGCTCGCCACCCCGGACATGGGGAGCTTCTGGCGTCCCCTGATGCGCCGGCGCTGGCCCTTCTTCAAGATCCCCGAGCACGTCACCTTCTTCGACCGGCGGTCGCTGCGGGAGCTGCTCCGGCGCAGCGGCCTCGACGAGGTGCAGCCTCTGCCCTACGGCAGCGCGTTCTCCCTCGACCTGATCGGCGAGAAGCTCGGCTTCCGGATGCCCGCCGCCCTGCGGGACCGCCGGCTCTGGCTCCCTGCGACCACCATCGCCGCCGCCGGGCGCAAGCCCGCCTGACCGGTTCCCTCCTCCCGCGCCAGCGGCTTCCCATTCGTCGTCTCCTCACGATATCTTTGACGGATCTCGGGAGAACTCCCTATACTCGGAGCCATGGCCGAGCCCGCAAGGAAAACGTCCCACGGGGAGAGCGGCGAGCCGGACGACGAGTCCTCCGGCTTCGTCCTGCTCCAGCGCTGGGTCGAGCGCCCCGACGGCCGCATGGAGCTGGTGGAGAGGCCTCTGACGCCAGAGGAGTATCTCGATCCGCAAGACGGGGACAAGTGGGTGCAAGGCAAACCTCACAGCGACGCCCGGTTCTATTTCCACGGCCTGCTGTCCCAGCACTTCCTGGGCCAAGAGGACGTGCTGATTCTCGATGACGTCAAGCACCTGCTCGGCCCCGGACTGCCCGGTCCGGCTCCCGACATCTCGGTCGTCCGGGCCCGGGACCCGGAGTCCGTACAGGAGAGCCTCGACGTCGCCAGGCAGGGCGTTCCCTGGCTGGTGATCGAGGTCGTCTCTCCCAAAGACCGCCGCATCCAACGCATGGACGAGGAGGACAAGGTCGACCTCTACCAGCGCGTCGGCATCCCGGACTACCTGCTGGTCTATCTCCCCCGCTACAAGGGTCAGAGGTTCCGGATCCGGGGGTACCATCTGGGCCCGGACGGGTGCTACCAGCCGACCGAGCCGGACGCTGACAGGCGCCTCCTCTGCGAGACGACAGGGCTGCTGTTCGGCCTCTCTCCTGAAGGGGATCGGGTCGAGCTCTTCAATGCCAGGACCGGAGAGCAGATCCGAACCCCTGTTGAGGAAGCTGCACGGGCGGCGGAAGCCCTGCAGGCGGCCGAGAAGAAGGCGGCGCGGGAAACGGAAGCCCGGAAGGCTGAACGAGCAGCCCGGGAAATGGCCGAATGGGAGCTGGAGCGGCTGCGCGCCGAGATCGAACAACTCAAGAAGACCGGGCGTTGACGCCCTCTCACACCAGGTCCCAGTCCCCCATCGCATAGCAGAACCCGGCCGCCGCCGCCACCGGTTCGGGCCCGCCGGCCCGGCCGCGGCAGCCGATGAACCGGCGCTCGCCCGTGGGCCGCAGGCCCAGCGAGGCGAGGACCGTGCCGAGCTGGAGCGTGGGCGGCGGCGGCCAGAACCGCCAGCGCCGCAGCCCCGCGGCCCGCAGGTCGGCGGCCGCGGCGAGCAGGGCAGGGCGCCACTCGCCCCCGGGCGGCAGCCACAGCTCCGCGGCCCAGGCGTCCTCGCCCACGAAGGCGAAGACGGCGAACCCCTCGGCCGAGCCTGAAGTGAGCCGGTAGAAGCGGTAGTAGCGGTGCGGCCGGGCATGGTAGCGCCAGTTCAGAAAGGCCGCGGACCGGCGGACCCCGGTGACTCCGCACGCCTCCCAGACGGCTTCCGCCCAGCCGCCGCAGGAGTCCCCCGTCGCGATCCGCGCCTCCGCCGGGGCCGGTCCCCCGGGGATCTCCCCGCCCAGCTCCTCCACCTCGGCGAGGGGCCGGTACCCGAACGCGCGCTCGCCCAGACGGAAGTGGCGCTCGCTGGGGAAGCCGAAGATCCAGGGCGCGTCCCCCGGTCGCGGCAGGTCCGCCAGCAGGAGCCTCCCCAGCTCCACCAGGGCCGGCCGCAGCCCCCGGCTCCGAGGGACGCCGGCGAAGTCCACGAGCTGCCAGATGCCGGCCTCGCCGCCCGGCCAGCGCGCCGGCAGGCAGAGCGCGCCGGCGTGGGCCAGGACCTCCCCCGAGGCCGCGGCCGCCACCAGGCTCCGCGCCTCGCCGGGGAGGGCCCGGTACTTCCACGTCCACTCCGCGGGCGTCCAGGCGCGGCCGAAGCGGTCCGCGAAGAAGGCCGAAAGAACGGCGAGGTCCTCGGGGCGGGCCGGCCGGAAGACGACGTCCGCGGGCCCGCTCGTCAACGCCGTCCCCGGCGCCGGAACCGCATGAGGAGCACGTCGCGCAGCATCGCGAAGGAGGAGCGGATGGGGTCCACCCGGGAATCGGGCGAGTTGATCCACACGACACCGACCTCGGCGACCCTGTAGCCGCGGCGCCGCGCCAGCCAGAGCAGCTCCACGTCGTAGGCGAAGCCGTCGACCGTCAGCTCGGAGCAGAGGCGGCGGCCGACGTCCCCCTGGGCGAGCTTGAAGCCGCACTGCGTGTCGCGGAAGCCGCGCACGCCGAGCAGCCGGATGATGCAGTTGAAGGTCCTGCCCATCATCTCGCGGTAGAACGGCTGCCGCTTCTCGACCTGGGACTCCGCGAGCCCCCGGCTGCCGATCACCAGCGGCGTGCCGTTCTGGAGGTGCCGCTCGAGCTTCTCCAGCTCCTCGATGGGAGTCGAGAAGTCGGCATCCGAGACCAGGACCTTGCGCCCGCGGCTGGCGAGGACGCCGGTCTTGACCGCAGCCCCCTTGCCCCGGTTCCGCTCGTGGCGGAGCACCCGCACGCCCTGGCCGGCGAAGCCCGCGGCCACCTGGGCCGTGGCGTCCCGGCTGCCGTCGTCCACCACCAGCAGCTCGTAGGAGGAGCCCCGGCGGGCGAGGTACTCGAGCGCCTGGCGCAGCCCGGGCTCCAGGCGCTTCTCCTCGTTGTAGGAGGGGATCACGACGGACAGTTCGACGCTGGTCTCGTTCACTCGCCCGCCGGAGACTCCAGCCGCGTGTCCGCGGCCTCCTCCACCCGGCGCAGGAGCCCGATCACGTAGTCGAGCAGCACTGCGTCGGCCAGCCGCCGCTCGAAGGCCTTGCGGAGGAGCAGCACGGACGCCCGGGCCTCGCGCTGGACCTTGAGGGCGATGAAGACGTCCGCCGCCGCGAGCACCTCCCGCTTCGCCTGCTCGCTCTTCCCCTGCCGCAGCAGCACCGCCCCCAGCTCCAGGCCCGCCAGGGCCGCCTTGTAGCCGAGGTGGGCCTCCTCGAAGCCCTGCTTGACCTCCAGCAGCGCCCGCCCGGCGCGGTCGAGCTCGCCGAGGCCGGCGTTGATCTGGCCCTCGAGCCAGCGGATCTTCAGCTCGTTGATGCGGCCACCGGTGGCAAGCCCCCGGGCCTTGAGCTTGAAGAGAACCACCCGCGCGTCACGAAAACAGCCGCAATCGACGAGGAAACGGGCTTGGGACTGAATCGCGGAAAAAACGAGCTGAGGGTCCTGCTCCTCATCGACGAGCGCCAGCCCTTCTCCGATGAGCCGGACCGCCTTCTGGGGGTCGCCATGGTACCCGGTGAAGATGGCCTTCATGATGAGGGCCCGGCCGGCGAGGTGTTTGTTGCCGTGCCGCTGATGAAGCGTGAAGACCAGATCGAGAGCGGTCTCGGCCAGGTCGAAACGGCGGTTGGCGCCCAGGAGGGAAGCCTGGACCGTGAACAGACGGGCGGCCAGGAACTCGTCGCGGGTACCCTCGACGTACAGCTTCACGGCCTCGCCCAGGGCGACTTCGGCCTCGGCCAGGTCGTCCGCCACCCGGTAGGCGTTCCCCAGCTCGATCCAGGCGCGGCACTGGAGGTCCTTCAACCGCCGCGGGTCCAGGCCCGCGGGGTCGAGCCGGTCGGCGAGCTTCTGGGCCCATTGGGCGTAGCCCACCATCTCCCTGGGGTTTTCGTGGCGGAGCGACCAGCTCCGTTCCAGGAGGGCCTCGAAGAGGGGGATTCCCTGGAGATGGGGCGGGATCTCGGGGACGGTCTCCGGCTCCGAGCTCTCGAGCAGCGCGAGGGCCTCCCGCTTCCTCTCCTCCCGCAGCCGGCCGGCCCGGTCGAGCACCGCGGCGAAGGCGCGGTCCAGGGCGGCGTCGTACGCGGCGTCCTCCTGGGGAGTGAGGACGCGCGGCGGCGGCTCCCCCAGGCCGAACAACCCCTTGAGGTGGGGGGCCACCGCGGCGCGGCACTGCGCACAGCCGCGGACGAGGTGGGAGATCACCTCGCCGGCGCGCCCAGGGGAGATGCGGTTCCATACGAATCCTTCCAGCTCCGCCGGAGTCGGATGGTCGGTCACGGAGGCTCCTCCTTGCTGCCGCATTCTCTCACAAGGCGCCCCGGAACGGATCACTCCGTGCCGTCCGGGTCGGTGCCCGGCGGGGTCGTGCAGGTGACCCTCGCCGCCCGGCCGTCCGGGTTGATCGCGGAGCCCTCCTTCTCCCACCGGGCGGCGGGCTGGCGGAAGGGGGACGCCGGCTGCGGGGCCACGATCCCGAGGCTCTCCAGCCAGGACCAGACCCGGGCCGCGAGGCGGGCGGCCGGCTCTTCCCACGGTCCCGCGGCGCGGGACGGCGCGGGCAGGGTCAGCAAGAGAGCCAGGGCCAGCCCGGCCGCAGCGAAAGCGCGTCGAACACTCTGAGACATCTGAACCTCCTTTTCCGTGCACGCGGAGCGGACCTGGGCCTCCATGGCCCGGCCGTCCACGAGCGCATCACCCCGGTAGGAACAGTGCCTCCAGTATTACAGATGAGAGCGGAGTTCTCCCCTTCCAGGGAGAATTGTCTCCATTCCGCCCTCGGCAGTCGAGGCCGGGGCGCCGAGAAGGAGACGGTGAGGTGCTCGACCTCAAGCCGCCGGCATCCGGCACGTGCTTCCGCCCGCGGCGGGGAGGTAGCACTGCCGGACGTAGTCCATCACCATGCGGTCGGCGTTGTAGCGCCAGGCGAGGGTGCGGATGGCGCGCTTGACGCGGCCGATCCAGCCGCGGGGGATGCCCAGGGCGTCGCGCTCGTAGTAGAGGGGGACGACCTCGCGCTCCAGGGTGTCGAAGAGGGCCTGGGCGTCGCGCTCGTCCTGCACCTCGGGGTTGGCGTGCACCTCGCCGCCGCCGATGGCGAAGCCGTTGCCGCCGTCATAGGCCTCGGCCCACCAGCCGTCCAGGATGGAGCAGTTCAGCACCCCGTTGAGGATGCACTTCTGGCCGCTGGTGCCGCAGGCCTCGAGCGGCCGGCGCGGCGTGTTGAGCCAGACGTCCACCCCCTGGACGAGCTGCCGGCCGACGTGCATCGAGTAGTTCTCGATGAAGGCGACGCGGCCGGTGAAGCGGGGGTCCTTCTCCAGGTTCGCGACCCGCTGGGCGAGGGCCTTGCCTTCGTCGTCGCGCGGGTGGGCCTTGCCGGCGTAGACGATCTGGAGGGGCCGCTCCGGGTCGTTGGCCAGCCGGGCGAGGCGGTCGAGGTCGTGGAAGAGGAGGTCGGCCCGCTTGTAGGTGGCGAAGCGGCGGGCGAAGCCGAGGGTCAGCGCCTCGGGGTCGAGCGGCTCGCGCTCCGGCTCAGGGAAGCCCAGCCGCTGCCGGCGCTCGGCCAGCCGCCGCCGCGCGAAGGCGAGCAGCCGCGCCTTGAGCACCTGCTGGACCTCCCACAGCTCGGCGGCGGGGATGCGGTCGACCGCGGTCCAGAGGTCGGGGTCGGCGATGCGGTCGAGCCACCGCGGGCCCAGGTGCCGGACGAGCAGGTCGTGCATGTCCGCGGCGAGCCAGGTGCGGACGTGGATGCCGTTGGTGACGTGGCCGATGGGCACCTCCTCCTCGGCCTTGCCGGGGTAGAGGGACTGCCACATCTTGCGGGTGACGCGGCCGTGCAGGGCCGAGACGCCGTTGGCGCGCCGGGTGAGCTTCAGGGCGAGGACGGTGGGGCAGAAGGTGGCGTCAGGGTCCTCCGTCCGCTCGGTGCCGAGGGCGAGCACCTCCTCGATGGGCAGCCCCAGGCCGCGGGCCAGGGGCCCCAGGTGGCGGCTGGCGAGGTCGCAATGGAAACGGTCGTGCCCGGCCTCGACCGGCGTGTGGGTGGTGAACACGCTCATCGCCGCCACCTCGCGCAGCGCCGCGGCCGCCGTCACCCCCTGCCGCTCGACGATCTCACGGGCCCGCTCCAGCAGGGCGAAGGCCGAGTGCCCCTCGTTGAGGTGGAGCACCGAGGGCCGGACCCCCACCACGCCCAGGGCCCGGTGGCCGCCCACGCCGAGCAGGACCTCCTGCTGGATGCGCATCTCCTGGTCGCCGCCGTAGAGCCGGGCGGTGAGCGCCTGGTCCCCGGCGGAGTTGGCCTCGTCGCGGGCGTCGAGCAGCAGCAGGTCGCTCCTCCCCACGCGCACGCGCCAGAGGCGGAGGACGACGTCCCTGCCCGGCAGCTCGACCCTGAAGCGCGCCGGCCCGCCATCCCCTCCAGGCACCGGCTCGCAGGGCAGCTCGGCCGCGGCGATCGGCTCGTAGAGGTCCTGCTGCCAGCCGTTCTCGTCGAGCCACTGGTGCACGTAGCCCTGGTGGTAGAGGAGACCCACGCCCACCACCGGCGCCCCCAGGTCGCTCATGCTCTTCAGGTGGTCCCCGGCGAGCACGCCCAGGCCGCCCGAGTAGATGGGCAGCGACTGGTGGATGCCGAACTCGGCCGAGAAGTAGGCCACCGGCCGCGCCAGGATGGGGCCGGCGTGGGTCAAGCCCCAGCTCTCGCCGCCCCCGAGGTAGCCCTGCAGCCGCCGGTGGGCCTGGTTGATGCGGGTCTGCATCTCCAGGTCGTTGACCCGCCGGTAGATCTCCCCGGGTTCGACCCGCTGCAGCAGCGCGACCGGGTTGTGGTAGACGGCGCGCCAGGTCTCCGGATCCAGCTCGCGGAAGATGGCGCGGATGTCCGGCTGCCAGGACCACCAGAGGTTCTGGGCCAGCTCGCGGAGCTTCTCGAAGGTGCCGTCGGCGGGTTCGGTCATCGCGAATCGGGCTCCGGATCGCCGCGAACGATAACCCAAATTCGACCGGGTTGCCCCGTGAGGCCTCGAAGGGCAGAATGCTCTCGATCCCCCCGTGCTATCCTGTCGTCCAGGAGCAGATCGGGAAGGCCCGCCTCTCCTTCCCCTTTGCGGCCAGGCGGAATAAGATCCTCCAAAGGAACGACTTCGAAAGGGACCATGCCATGAGCCAGCCAGCCGTCGCGGCGCTCGCGCCTCTGCCCTTTGAGCTCGTCTACAGCGACGGAGAGCCTTTGGAGACCAGGTGGCACTTCCTGCAGATCGCTCTCTTCCTGGAGGTGATCCGCCGGGCCATGGCGGAGCGCGGGCGGAGCGACTTCTACGTCGCCGGGGACATGTTCGTCTACCACTCCCGCCAGCAGGCGGAGGACGTGGCCAAGGGCAAGCCGTACTTCCGCGGCCCGGATGTCTTCTGGGTGGGCGGCGTCGATCCGCAGCGCGACCGCAAGTGCTGGGTGGCGTGGGAGGAGGGTGGGCGGCTTCCGGACGTGATCGTGGAGCTGCTGTCGCCCTCCACCGCGAAGATCGACCGCACGGTCAAGAAGGACCTCTACGCCCGGGTCTTCCGGACGGCGGAGTACTACCTGTACGAGCCGGAGACCCGCGACCTGGAGGGGCTCGCTCTGGCGGGCCTGGCGTACCAGCCGAGGGTGCCCGACGAGAAGGGGCGGTTCTGGAGCGAGCAGCTCGGGGCGTTCCTCGGCCCCTGGCAGGGTGTCTGGTCGGGCAAGGAGGACGACTGGGTCCGGTTGTTCCGTCCCGACGGCAGCCTGGTGCCGACGGAGGCCGAAGCGGAGCGCCAGCGGGCCGAGGCGGCAGAAGCCGAGCTGGCCCGTCTGCGGGCTCTGCTCGGAGAGCGCGGCCAAGACTGAGAGCCGGACCTGGAGGTTCTCCTCGGCGAGGCGTCCCCGCCCGGCCCTCATTCCCCCTACCCCCTCTCTCCCAGCCGCACACCCACCCATCCGGGAGAGAGGGGGACGAAAAGGATCTTGAGGTCTTTCTCCTCCTCTCCCGGTCGGGGGGAGGGAGGATGGGAGAGGAGGGCCGGGGAGGTGAGGGCCCGACGGCGCGGATGATGCCCCCGGAACCGCTAACGGCGGGGTCGGGATACCGCTTTGTCCAGAACATAAAAAGAGGCATAATCTCTGAAGACGAGACAGCTCAGGTCTGCTGAAGTCCAGTCCCTTACAAGCTACGAAACTCCGGCAGCGCGCTCTCGCCCGAGATTGGATCCTGGATGGCCGCTTCTTCGGTCCGTGAGGGAAAGGCGTTGAGCCTCACTGAGGTAGGGAAAGTTTCTCCCCAACCTGCCGAGAGGCCGCGGCACGTCGTGGCTCTGGCCGCCTCGGCCGGCGGCATCACCGCCCTCCGGGAGGTCCTCTCCGCCCTGCCGTCCGACTTCCCTGCCCCCGTGCTCGTGGTGCAGCACCTCGACCCCCGCCACCGCAGTTGGCTCGCCGAGATCCTCGGCCACTACACCGCGCTCGCGGTGTGCCAGGCCCAGGGAGGCGAGCTGCCGATGGCTGGGAGGGTGTACCTGGCGCCTCCGGACCGGCACCTGCTGGTGGGCGAGAGCGGGACCCTCGGCCTCTCGGAGGCAGCCCGGGTGCAGTACGTGCGCCCCTCGGCGGACCTCCTGTTCACCTCGCTTGCCGAGGTCTGGGGCGTCGGCGCCATCGCGGTGGTGCTCACCGGCACGGGGAGGGACGGCGCCGAGGGGGTGCGCGCCATCAAGGGTCATGGGGGTATGGTGATCGTACAGGACGAGGCGAGCGCGAACTTCTTCGGCATGCCCAGGGCGGCCCTACGGACGGGCCTGGTGGACCGGGTGCTGCCGCTGGACCGGATCGCGCCCGCGCTGATCGAACTGACCGTAGGAGCGAACGCTTGAGCGGAGACCGGAAACCGAAGGAAAGCAAGGCGGAGTCGCCGGCCAGCGACTTCGTGAAGCTGCTGGAGCACCTGAAGTCCACCCGCGGCTTCGACTTCTCGGGCTACAAGCCTGCCAGCCTGGTGCGCCGGGTGGAGAAGCGCATGCAGCAGATCGGCACCGCTTCCTACGCCGACTACATCGACTACCTGGAGGTCCACCCGGACGAGTTCCTCCCCCTGTTCAACACGATCCTGATCAACGTCACCGGGTTCTTCCGCGACCCGCAGGCCTGGGAGGTGGTGGCCGGGCGGATCCTGCCAAGCATCCTGGAGTCCAAGAGACCGGAGGAGGACATCCGCTGCTGGAGCGCCGGCTGCGCCTCGGGCGAGGAGGCCTACACGCTCGCCATGCTGCTCGCCGAGGCCCTGGGAGACCAGGAGTTCCGGCGGCGGGTGAAGATCTACGCCACCGACATCGATGAGGACGCCCTCGCCCAGGCGCGGCTAGGGAGCTACTCCGCTGCCCAGGCCGCGGATGTCCCCGAGGAGAGGCTCGTCCGGTACTTCGAGAAGAACGGCGAGCGCTACGTCTTCCGGCCCGACCTGCGCCGCGCGCTGATCTTCGGCCGGCACGACCTGATGCAGGACGCGGCGATCTCGCGGCTGGACCTGCTCGTCTGCCGCAACACCCTGATGTACTTCAACGCCGAGACCCAGGCGAAGATCCTGGCCCGCTTCCATTTCGCCCTCAAGCCCAACGGTTATCTCTTCCTGGGCAGGGCCGAGACGCTGCTCAGCCACAGCAACGGCTTCCGGCCGGAGGAACTGAAGAGCCGCCTCTTCCAGCGGGCGCCGAACGTCACCCTGCGCGACCGCATGCAGGCCTTCACCCCGATGTCGAGCCCGGCCGAGATCCGCGGCGCGAGCCGCCAGTCCCTGCGCGTGCGGGAAGCTGCCTGGGACGTCGGCGCCGTGGCCCAGATCGCGGTGGACCGCCGGGGGTACCTGGCGCTGGCCAACGAGCAGGCCCGCCGGCTCTTCAACCTCGCCCCGGCGGACCTCGGGCGGCCGCTGCAGGACCTCGAGGTCTCCTACCGCCCCGCCGAGCTGCGTTCCCCCATCGACGCGGTCTGCTCCTCCCGGGTGGGGGTGACGCTCAAGGAGATCGAGTGGCGCCCGGCGGGCAGCAGCGAGCCGCGCTCTCTCGAGATCCAGATCGTCCCCCTGCTGGACGCTGGCGGCGGGCTGTTCGGCGCGAGCGTCTCCTTCCTCGACCTGACCGTCCAG
>DASWME010000316.1:0-4094 GCA_036399915.1 Thermoanaerobaculia bacterium | reverse complement strand
CGCGTTGCGCGGCCCAGCTCTGGACGATGCGCTCGGCGTAGCCCTTGGCCACGGTCGCGACGTTGGAGTTGGTGCCGTCCAGCAGGAGCTGCACGCGGGCCGGCCGGCCGCTCTGGAGGTCGCGGGCGAACCCGGCGGGGATCACCAGGCCCAGCACGGCCGTTCCGTGGTCGAGGGCGCGGACGAGATCGGCCGGGCGGCGCGAGGTGCCGACGATCCGGAAGTAGCCCGAGGCGGTGAAGGCCTCGACCAGCTCGCGGGACTCGTGGGTGCCATCGGTATCCACCACGAAGGTGGGCGTGTTGCGGACGTCGGTGGAGACCGCATAGCCGAAGACGACGAGCTGGATCACCGGCGCTACGAACAGCACGCCGCGCATGCGCACGTCCCGGAAGATCTGGCGGAACTCCTTGCGCACCATCTCGAAGACGCGCTCGGGGCTCATGCCAGCTCCTTCCGGAACGTCGCCACCGCCAGGGCGAGCCCGGCCGCGGCGAAGGCGATCATCAGCAGCCCCTGGGTCCTGAGGACCTCGATCCCCACTCCCTTGAGGAAGATCCCGCGCGTGACCACCAGGAAGTAGCGCGCCGGGATGAGATGGGAGATCGCCCGCAGCGCGGGCGGCATAGCCTCGATCGAGAACATGAACCCGGAGAGCAGGAGCGTCGGCAGGAAGGTCACCACCATGGCGATCTGGGTGGCCACGACCTGGGACTTGGCGACCGCCGAGATGAACATGCCGAGCCCGAGGGCGCCGGCGAGGAAGAAGAAGGAGAGGACCATCAGCAGGGCGGCGTTGCCCCGGAACGGAACGCCGAAGAGGAGCACGCCGAGCACCGAGCTGGCGACCACGTCGACCAAGCCGATGCCAAGGTAGGGCAGGAGCTTGCCGAGCACCACCTCCAGGCGCGAGACTGGAGTGGCCGCGAGCTGCTCCATCGTCCCCCGCTCCCACTCCCGCGCGATGGTGAGGGAGGTCAGCATGGCGGCGATGACCATCATGATCACCGCCACCAGGCCGGGGACGATCATGTTGCGGCTCTCCAGCTCCTCGTTGAACCAGACCCGCGACTCGGGCACGACCGGCGGCGCGACGGACCTCCCGCGCAGCTCGATGCGGCTGGCGTACGTCCGCACCACCGCCTCGCCGTAGCCGAGGGCGATGGTCGCCGTGTTGGCGTCGCTGCCGTCCACGATGGCCTGGAGAGCGGCCGTGCGGCCGGCGCCGAGGTCCGCCGCGAATCCGGGCGGGATCACCAGGACGAGCTGGGCGGCCCCGCGCTCGAGGAGAGGCTCGATGTCGCCGCTGCGCTCCAGGAAGGCGACGAGGCTGAAGTAACCCGAGGCGCGGAAGGCGTCCACCAGCTCACGGCTGGCGGCCGAGCGGTCCTGGTCGAGCACCGCGGTCCGGATGTTGCGCACGTCCCAGGAGATGGCGTAGCCGAACAGGATGAGGAGGAGGATCGGCAGCGCGAAGGCGAGGGCCAGGCTGCGCGGATCGCGGCGGAGCTGCAGGACCTCCTTGCGGGCCATGGCGAGGAGGCGGGTGGGGCTCAGCATGCCCTCACCTCCCCAAACGTCCTTCTTCTTCCCCCTCTCCTGTCAAGGAGAGGGGGCCAGGGGGTGAGGCGTCGATGGGTATGCCGCTCCGGCCTGCAAGGTCTCTTGTTACGAGCTTTGCGTCTCCAGGAGTTTGGAGAGAAAGGCGCGCTCTTCGCTCCGAAGCCTCACCCCCTGGCCCCCTCTCCCTGACGGGAGAGGGGGAAAAAGGCAAGAGGCCGCATCTAGTGGCCAAGGGTGAGGGCCTACTCAACGACGGCTCCTCCCGTCTTCTCGACCAGGGCCACGAAGACGTCCTCCAGCGACGGCTGGACCGGCTCGACGCTCTCGACGCGGACGCCCTTGGCGGCGAGGAGGGACGCGATGCGCTCGCGGGCCGCGGCCACGTCCTCGCCCTCTTGCAGCGTCACGTGGAGCGCGCGGCCGAAGAGGCCGACCTCGGCGATGCCGGGGGCGCCCTGCAGGGCTTCCACCGCCTTCGTGCTGTCGCTCGCCCGCACTTCGAGCAGCGGCTCGCGCAGGTCCTCGCGCAGATTGGCGGGCGTATCCAGAGCGATCAGCTTGCCCCGGTTCATCAGCGCCAGGCGGTGGCAGTACTCGGCTTCCTCCATGTAATGGGTGGTCACGAAGACCGTGGTGCCGCCCGCGGCCAGGGCGTAGATCAGGTCCCAGAAGCCGCGGCGCGAGATGGGGTCCACGCCCGAGGTGGGCTCGTCGAGGAAGAGGACGGGCGGCTCGTGGAGCACGGCGCAGCCCAAAGCCAATCGCTGCTTCCAGCCGAGGGACAGCTCGCCGGTCAAGCGCTGGCGGTGGCCGGCGAGCCCGGCCATCTCCAGCACCCAGTCGCGGCGCTCGGCCCGCCGCTGCCGCGGCACGCCGTAGAGGCCGGCGAAGAAGGCGATGTTCTCCTCCACCGTCAGGTCCGCGTAGAGCGAGAAGAGCTGGGACATGTAGCCGATGTGGCGCTTGATCTCCTCGCTCTGGCGCCGGACGTCGAACCCCGCCACCGTGCCCCGGCCCGCGGTCGGGGGAGTAAGGCCGGTCAGCATCTTGATGGTGGTCGTCTTGCCGGCGCCGTTGGGGCCGAGGAAGCCGAAGACCTCCTCCTTGGCCACCGCGAAGGAGACACCGTCCACGGCGACGAAGCTGCCGAACGCCTTGGTCAGGCCCTCGACCTGGACGGCGGTCTCGCGGCTCACGCGGCGTCCCCCGCTTCTTCCGCGGCGGCGATCCGCTCGATGAAGACGTCCTCGAGCGAGGGGACGATGGACCGGGCTTCCCGCGGCTCGAAGCCAGCCTGCCGCAGGGCGGCGAGGACCGCGGACCCGTCGGCCGCCGCCGATTCGACCGTCAGGTGGAGGCGGTCGCCGAAGATGGCGGCCCGGCGCACCCCGGGCAGGCGGGCGGCCGCCTCGCGGGCCTCGCGGAGGCGGTCGGTGCGCACCTCCAGGACCTCGCCGGCGAGGCTCGCCTGCAGCGCGCCGGGCGTGTCGATGGCGAGCACCCGGCCCTGGTGGAGGAGCGCCAGGCGGTCGAAGCGCTCGGCCTCGTCCATGTAGGCCGTGCTCACCACGGCGGTAACTCCCTGGGCCACCATCTCGTGGACGATCAGCCAGAGGTCGCGCCGGGAGACGGGATCCACGCCGAAGGTCGGCTCGTCGAGGAGCAGCAGCTCGGGCTGGTGGATGAGGGCGCAGGAGAGCCCGAGCTTCTGCTTCATGCCGCCCGAGAGCTGGCCGGCGAGGCGGCCGTGGAAGGGGCCGAGGCTCGAGAAGTGGTAGAGCCGCTCCAGGCGCGCCGGCCGCTCCGCCCGCGGGACCTGGTAGAGGTCGGCGTAGAAGTGGAGGTTCTCCTCCACCGTCAGGTCGGCGTAGAGGCCGAAGCGCTGGGACATGTAGGCCAGCCGGGGCTTGACCCGCTCGGGGGCGCGCGCCACGGAGACGCCGTCGAGGACGGCGTCGCCCGCGCTGGGGGAGAGCACGCCGGCGAGCATGCGCAGCGTGGTCGTCTTGCCGGCGCCGTCCGGCCCCACGAGGCCGAACAGCTCGCCGCGGCCGACCTCGAAGCTCACGCCGTCGACGGCCGTGAGATCGCCGAACCGGCGGGTCAGGCCTGCGACGCGGAGGAGGGGGTCGGGCATGGCGTCACCCGCGGGCTTCCGCCAGCCGCACGTCCGCGGGCAGGCCGGGCTTCAGCTCGTAGCCGGGATCGCCCAGGATGCGCACCTTGACGGCGTAGACGAGCTTGACCCGCTCCTCGGTGGTCTGCACGTTCTTCGGGGTGAACTCGGCCTCGGAGGCAATGAAGGCCACCTCGCCGGTGTAGGTCTTGCCCGGGTAGGTGTCGGAGGAGATCGCGGCGCGGCTGCCGAGGCGGACGGAGCCGACCCGGTCTTCCTTGATGTAGATGCGCACCCAGCGGTCCGCCGGGTCGATCAGCGTGAGCACGGGGGAGCCGGCGGGGACGATTTCGCCGGGCTGGCGGTGGCGCACCGTCACCAGGCCGTCGAAGGGGGCGGTGACCGCCAGGTTGCC
>DASWME010000315.1:0-1800 GCA_036399915.1 Thermoanaerobaculia bacterium | reverse complement strand
GGCGTTGCGCTCGTGGAACGCCGGCTCGACCTGCCAGACCAGGTCGGCCCAACGCATGAGCATCAGTCCCAGGGCCACCCCGCCGAGCACCCGGGCGTTGCGCTTCAAGTCGCGCGACAGCAGCAGTCCGAAGGGCAGCGCGAAGTGGAAGACCACGATCGCCAGGGCCAGCGCGCCCCAGCCCCCTTGCAGGCGGGGGAGATAGAACTGGATCTCCTCCGGCAGGTCGCCCGACCAGGTGATGAGGAACTGCGAGAAGGAGAAGTAGGCCCACAGCATCACGAAGGCGAAGAGCAGCTTGCCCCAGTCGTGGAAGTGGCGCGGCTGGATCACTCCCGCCATGGGGGCCCGGCGGGAGAGGAAGACCGCCATGACGATCAGGAAGGCGAGGGCCGAGAGCCCCTGGCTCCCCATCAGGTAGACGCCGTAGATCGTGGAGTACCAGTGCGGCTGCAGCGACATCAGCCAGTCGACGGCGGCGAAGGTCACCGCCAGGCAGTAGGCGACGATGCCGAAGGCGGCCACGAACTGCATGCGCCGCGTCAGGCCCGGGTCGCCCCCGCGGTCCTGGCGCAGCGACATGCGGTTGAGCTGCCAGGCGAAGCCGCCCCAGATCAGGAAGTAGAGGACCTGCCGGATGAAGAAGAACGGCAGGTTGAGGTAGGGCTCCTTGCGCTGGAGGATCTCGTCGGCCCGCACCATCTCGGGGCGCGCCCACTCGTAGAGCTCGCGCATGCCGAAGGCGATCGGCAGGAAGAGCAGCAGGAGCAGCGGCAGGGTGCGGGAGGCGGCTTCCAGCACGCGGCGGACCACCAGGCCCCAGGCGCCCCGCGTCAGGTGGTGGAGCATGAAGATCGCCTGGCAGCCGAGGGCGACGCCCATCCAGAACACCCAGCCGACCAGCCAGGCGCGGAAGAAGTACGAGGGCGACAGGAAGAGCCCGAGGACGCAGAGGACGGCGCCCACTGCGGCCGCGACGAGGCCGGCGCGCTGGAGGCGGTCGACGTCGGACGGGGCGGCGTACGGCGCCGCGACGTCGGCGCGCCGGATCGTTTCGCTCGTCATGGCACCTCGCTCGAATCGGGGCGGCGATCGCTCCCCCGGGGGCGCTGCACGCCCTGGATGCCGGGGGCGGGGACGGCCGGCGCGGCCGGGATCCCGGCCAACTCGGCCTCGACCTTGCGGCGGACCTCCGGCGGCAGGCCCGCCAGGTCCGCCAGGCGCGCGTTCTGGCTGTACTGGAGCACGCGGATGTAGGCGGCGATGGCCCAGCGGTCGGCCACCGGCACCTGCGGGGCGTAGCTCGGCATGACGCCGAAACCCTCGGTCATGACGTTGAAGAAGTAGCCGACCGGAGCGCTCCTCAGCCGGTCGATGTGGTAGGAGGAGGGCTGCTTGTAGCCGCGGCGCACGATCATCCCCTGGCCGCTCCCTACCTGGTCATGGCAGGGGGAGCAGAAGATGTTGTAGCGCTCCTGGCCGCGCAGCAGCACCGCGCGCGTCACCGGGAACGGCATCTGCGCGACCGGCCGGTTGGCGGCGTCGAGGCCGGTGTAGGCGAAGCCCTGCCGCAGGTCGCCGCGCGCCACCGTATGGGCGGGCAGCGGCCGGGCGCCCTGGCCGTCGTTGAAGAAGCTGCTCGCCTCCAAGGGCTCGACCTTGGGCTGGTTGTGCATGTTCTGCCGGCAGCCGGCGGCCAGTAGGAGGGAGGCCGCCAAAGCCAGGACCGATCTTTGAAAGCGGGACCTGTCTGCGCGCGAGGCCTCACCCCCTGGCCCCCTCTCCCTGACGGGAGAGGGG
>DASWME010000314.1:0-10339 GCA_036399915.1 Thermoanaerobaculia bacterium | reverse complement strand
GGCCGGGGGCCCGCGCCTACCGCACCGGCGACCTAGCCCGGCCGCTGGCGGACGGCCGGCTGGATTTCCTGGGCCGCACCGATCAGCAGGTCAAGATCCGCGGGCATCGGATCGAACTGGGGGAGATCGAGGCGGCCCTCTGCCTCCACCCCGCCGTGGCGCAGGTGGCGGTGGCCGCCCGCGAGGACGGCGGGGACCGCCGGCTGGTGGCCTATCTGGTGCTCGCGGCCGGCCGCGAGATCCCCCTTGCGGAGCTGCGCACCTGGTTGCGGGAGCGGCTCCCCGAGCCCATGCAGCCTTCGGCTTGGGTGACGCTGCCGTCCCTGCCCCTCACCCCGAATCGCAAAGTGGACCGTAAGGCCCTGCCGGCCCCCGACGTCGCCTCCCCGGCTGCCGCTTTCACCGCGCCCCGGGATTCGATGGAGGAGCTGCTCGCCGGCCTCTTCGCCGAGGTTCTGGGGACCGGACGCGTGGGAATCGACGACGACTTCTTCGCCCTGGGCGGGCACTCTCTGCTAGCCACTCGGATCGCCTCCCGCGCGGGGCGCGCTCTGGGAGTCACGCCGCCGGTGCGCTGGATCTTCGAACGGCCCACCGTCCGCGGGCTCGCAGCCCGTATCGCCGCCGAGCTCCGGGCCGGCCGCCGGCCCGAGGCCCCGCCGGTCACGCGGACGTTGCGGAGCGGGGAGCTGCCTCTCTCTTTCGCCCAGCAGCGGCTCTGGTTCCTGGATCGGCTCGAGCGGAACGGCTCGTACAACATTCCGGCCCTGTTCCGCCTGGAGGGGAGGCTGGACCCGGCGGCACTCGCCGCGGCCTTGGCCGGCGTCGTCCGCCGCCACGAGGTGCTGCGTACCACTTTCCCTTCGGTCGAGGGCGAGCCCCGGCAGGTCATCGCGCCGGCCGCCGGCCCGGCGCCCCTCCCCGTGGTGGACTTGGGGGACCTCCCGGCGGAGCAGAGCGGCGCCGAGCTCGCGCTGCAGGCCGCCGCCGCGGCCGGGCGGCCGTTCGACCTCCAGGCCGGGCCGCTCCTGCGAGCTGTCCTGTTCCACCTGAAGAAGAACGAGCACGGCCTCCTGCTGGTGGCCCATCACATCGTCTGTGACGCCTGGTCCGTGGGGATCTTCGTCCGCGAGCTCTCGGCCTTCTACGCCGCGGCCGTGAAGGACGGGAGCCCGTGTCTGCCGGAGCTGCCGGTCCAGTACGCCGACTTCGCCGCCTGGCAGCGGCGGTGGCTCACTCCCGGGGCCGTCGCGCAGCTCGCCAATGGCTGGCGCTCGCGTCTCGCCGGCGCTCCCCCCGCCCTGGACCTGCCCGCCGATCGGCCGCACCCGCCGGTGCAAACCTTCCGCGGCGGCAGCGTCCCCTTCCGCCTGGACAGCAGGACGGCAGCGGACCTCCTAACTCTGGCGCGGCGCGAGGGGGCGAGTCTCTTCATGGTCCTGCTCGCCGCCTTCCAGACGCTTCTTCACCGCTCCAGCGGCCAGAACGACCTGGTGGTGGGCTCGCCCGTGGCCGGCCGCACCCAGCCGGAGGTGGAGAGCCTGATCGGCCTCTTCCTCAACACCCTGCCTCTGCGTGGCGATCTCTCGGGCGATCCCTCCTTCCGCGAGTTGCTCGGCCGGCTGCGCGAGACTGCCCTCGACGCCTATGCGCTCCAGGACCTCCCCTTCGAAAAGCTGGTGGAGGAGCTGCAGCCGCCCCGGGACCTCGCCCGCCCGCCGCTATTCCAGGTGATGCTCATTCTGCAGAACGCGCCGGCAGAGCGCCTGGACCTGCCGGGGCTGGCCCTGACCTTGGAGCCGGTCTCCACTGGCACGGCCAAGCTGGAGCTGCTCCTCTCCCTGGGCGAGACGGAGGATGGCCTCGCCGGTGCCTTGGAGTACAACGCCGACCTGTTCGACCGCGCCACGGCCGAGCGCCTCCTCCAGGGCTTTTCTGCCCTGCTCGCCGGCGCCGCCGACGCCCCTGGGCAGCGGCTGTCGGAGTTGCCCCTCCTCGCGCTCACGGAGGGGAGCCGGAAAGGCGAAGCCCGGAGTTTCCGCACCCGCCAAAAGGCGGGCACCGCGGCGCACCGGGTGCCGCCCCATGGGCCCATGGAGGAAGCCATGGCCGCCCTATGGTCCGAGGTTCTGGATATCGAAGGCGTGGGGGCCGCGGACGATTTCTTCGAGCTTGGAGGCCACTCCATCCTGGCCACCCGGCTCCTACACCAGGTACAGCAATGCTTCGGCGTCGACCTGCCCCTGCGGACGCTGTTCGAGACGCCTACCGTGGCCGGGCTTTCCGCTGCCGTGACGGCCCGGCTCGCGCCGGGCCAGCAGCCCGTCGCTACGCTGCCGGAGATCGTACCCGACCCCGCGTCAATGCACCTACCCTTCCCGCTGACCGATGTCCAGGAGGCCTACTGGATCGGCCGCAGCGGCGCCCTAGAGCTGGGCGCGGTCTCCACCCACATCTACTTCGAGGTGGATCTGCGGGGCCTCGACCAGGGCCGTCTCGAGACGGCCCTGCGGCGCCTCATCGACCGCCACGGCATGCTGCGGGCCGTGGTGCTGCCCGACGGCCGGCAGCGGATCCTCCCCGAGGTCCCCCCGTATCGGATCGGCGTGGTGGACCTGCGGCTGGCGGAGGACGCCGCCGCGGCGGAGGCCCTGGCCGCTCTGCGGGGCCGCATGTCGCACCAAGTCCTGCCCAGCGACCGCTGGCCGCTCTTCGAGATCGCGGCCACGTCGCTCCGCGACGGCCGCACGCGCCTGCACGTCAGCCTCGACCTCCTCATCGGCGACGCCTGGAGCTTCCGCATTCTGGGCCGGGAGCTGGCACTCATCTACGGCGATTCCGGGGTGGACCTGCCGCCGCTGACGCTCTCCTTCCGCGATTGCGTCCTGGCCGAGACGGCCCTGCACGAGACAGAGGCGTACCAGCGGGCGCTGGATTACTGGCGCGGCCGTCTAGCGGCCCTGCCTCCCGCCCCCGTCCTGCCCCTGGCTAAGAGCCCGTCGTCGCTCGCCGCACCCCGCTTCGCACGCCGGCGAGGCCGGCTCGAGCGCGAAGCCTGGTCACGCCTGAAGGCCCGCGCGGCCCAGGCGGCACTCACGCCGTCGAGCCTGTTGGCCGCGGCCTACGCCCAGGTGTTGGCCACCTGGAGCCAGAGTCCGCGGCTGACCCTCAACCTGACCCTGTTCAACCGGCCACCGCTCCACCCCGACATGGACCGTATCGTCGGCGACTTCACCTCGCTGACCCTCCTCGCCTGCGAGTCCCTGCCGGGCGAGCCGTTCGAGGAGCGGGCCCGGCGCCTCCAGGGCCGGCTATGGGAAGACCTCGAGCACCGGCTGGTGAGCGGCGTCCGCGTGATGCGCGAACTGGCGCGCGTCCAAGGCGGTTCGGGCACCCTCATGCCGGTCGTCTTCACCAGCACTCTCAACCAGACCGGGACGGAGGACGGTGCCGCGGAGGCCGAGAACCCCTTCGACGGGGAGATGGTCTACAGCATCTCCCAGACGCCGCAGGTCTGGCTCGACCACCAGGTGTCCGAAGTCGTCGGCTCCCTCACCTGGAGCTGGGACGCGGTGGAGGACATCTTCCCGCCGGGCCTGCTGGACGGTATGTTCGAGGCCTACGGTCACCTGTTGAATCGCCTTGTGGAAGGGGAGGACGCCTGGCGCGAGCCCGTCCACGGCCTGCTACCGGCAGACCACCTGCGGCTCATCGCCGAGGCCAACGCCACCGAGGCGCCAGTGCCGGCCGGCCTCCTCCACGAGCCCTTCCTAGAACAGGCCCGCCGGCGGCCGGACGCGCCAGCCGTGATCACCTCCCACCACACGATCTCCTACGGCGAGCTCGACCGCGCGTCTCTGGCCCTGGCCCGCCGCCTCCGCGACCTGGGGGCGCGTCCCGAAACCCTCGTTGCCGTAGTCATGGACAAGGGCTGGGAGCAAGTGCTGGCGGTCCTGGCCGTCCTGCGGGCCGGCGCCGCCTACCTGCCGATCGATGCCCGTCTGCCGCGCGAGCGGATCCGCCATCTCCTGGAACGCGGCGAGGCAACCATCGCGCTGACCCGGAGCGGCATCGAATTCGATGCGCCTCCCGGCGTCGAGCCCATCGCCGTGAGCGCCGAGATGCTCGGCGCGGCGCGCGGCGAGCCGCTGCCGCCGATCCAGCGGCCCGGAGACCTGGCGTACGTGATCTTCACCTCCGGCTCCACGGGCCAGCCCAAGGGAGTGATGATCGACCACCGCGGCGCCCTCAACACGGTCGTGGACATCAATCAGCGGCTCGGGGTCGGCCCCGCCGACCGCGTCCTCGCCCTCTCCTCCCTGAGCTTCGATCTCTCGGTGTGGGACATCTTCGGGCTGCTGGCCGCTGGCGGCGCAGTGGTGGTGCCCGACGCCGGGGCGGAGCGCAACTCTGGCCATTGGGCCGAGCTCGCCGCCCGCGCCGGCGTGACGATCTGGAACACCGTTCCGGCCCTGATGGAGATGCTCGTCGAGTACGGCGAAGGACGGCCGGACGTGACCGCCTTCCCGCTGCGCGCCGTCCTGCTCTCCGGCGACTGGATCCCGTTGCGCCTGCCGGATCGCATCCGCGCCGCCTTCCCGGGCGCCCGGGTGATCAGCATGGGCGGCGCCACCGAAGCCTCGATCTGGTCGATTTTCTACCCGGTCGGCGAGATCGCGCCGGACTGGGCGAGCGTCCCCTACGGCAAGGCCATGGCGAACCAGCGGTTCTTCGTGTTGGACATGGAGCTGGAGCCGCGTCCGGTCTGGGTCCAGGGCGATCTCTACATCGGCGGCATCGGCCTGGCCCGGGGGTACTGGCGCGACGAGGAGAAGACCCGCGCCGCCTTCATCACCCATCCGCAGACCGGCGAGCGGCTCTACCGCACCGGCGACATGGGGCGTCTCCTGCCGGACGGCAACATCGAATTCCTCGGCCGCAACGACTCCCAGGTGAAGGTCCAGGGGCACCGCATCGAGCTCGGTGAGATCGAGGCGGCCCTTGGCCGCCACCCGGCCGTGGCCAGCGCGGTGGTGAACGCGTTGGGGGAGCGCCAGGGCGCCAAGCAGCTCGTCGCCTATGTGGTCCTGCGCGAGCCGTCCCCAGCCGCCGCGGCGCTCGCCCCCGGGATGGCGCTGGTCGACCCGGTCGAGCGGCTGCGCTTCAAGCTCCAGCACCATGGGCTGCGCCGCGACCTCGAGAACGGCCGGCCCGCCGTCTTCCTGAAGCGCCCCGAGCTGACGCCGGAGGAGATCGAAGCCCGGTACCTGCGGCGGCGCAGCTTCCGCAAGTTCCTGCGCGAGCCCATCCCCCTGGACGATTTGGCGGGGTTCCTCTCCTGCCTTCTTCAGGTGGAGATCGGAGGGGCGCCTTTCCCCAAGCTCCGCTACGGCTCGGCGGGAACCCTCTACCCCGTCCAGACCTATCTCTGGGTCAAGCCGGGCCGAGTGGAAGGGCTGGAGGAAGGAATCCACTACTACGACCCGCGGGAGCACCGGCTGGTGCGGCTCGCCGGAGCCAAGCTCGATGCCTCGCTCTACGACCCAGTCAACCGGGCGACCTTCGAGGAGGCCGCCTTCGCCGTCTTCCTGATCGCGCGGATGGCCGCCATCACGCCGCTCTACGGCGAGCGCGGGCGGCACTTCGCCGTGCTCGAGGCGGGTCTGATGACGCAGCTCCTGGAGATGTCGGCGCCGGAGCACCGGCTCGGTCTGTCGCAGGTGGGCGGCATCCGCTTCGAGGAGATCCGGGCTTCCTTCGCTCTCGACGACAGCCACGAGCTGGTACACACAATCCTGGGGGGCCGCATCGACGCCGGTCAGACCGGGCTCGCCGCCTTCCAGGCCGAGGCTGCCCGGGACCGCGACCTGATGCGGCTGTTGGGGCCGGAGGGCGACGGCCGGACCCTGCTCCTCCCACCGGCTGCCGGTCCGCGGCCGGAGCGCGAAATCTTCGCGGAGCTGCGGGAGCACCTGCGGCACAGTCTGCCGGAGTACATGGTGCCCGCCCACTTCGTGCGGCTGCAGGAGATCCCCTTGAGCGCCAACGGCAAGATCGACCGCAAGCTCCTGCCGTCGCCGGAAGCGCTGCGGCCGGAAGACGTGCCCTCCACCCCGGAGTACGTGGCGCCCGAGACGGAGCTGGAACGGACCATCGCCGGCGTGGTGTCCGACGTGCTCGGGCTGCCCCGGGTCGGCGTGCACGACAGCTTCTTCGACCTCGGCGCCACCTCGGTGCACGTGATCCGCGTCCACAACGCGCTGCGCCAAGCGGTCAGCCATGAGATCGCCCTGGTCGAGATGTTCAACCACCCGAGCGTGAGTCTGCTCGCCCGGCATCTGGCCCAGTGGGGGATCCCGCAGGGAGCCGCGGACCGAGGGAGGCCGCAGGCTCCGCCCCTTCCCGAGTCCGAACGCGCCGAGAGGCTGCGCGAGGGTAGGGACTGGCGACGGCAGCGGCTCCAGAAGAGGCAACAGGTCGCGAAAGGCTAGGAAGTTTGTATGCAGGAAGATGCGGTGTCCCGCGAGATGAACGGCTCCGAAGTCGCCATTATCGGCATGGCCGGGCGCTTCCCCGGTGCCGACTCGATCGAGAAGCTGTGGGAGAACCTCGCCGCCGGGGTGGAGTCGATCTGGTTCTTCACCGAGGAGGAGCTCGTGGCCGCGGGCCTGCCCCGCGAGCGGATCGCACGGCCGGAGTACGTGCCCGCGGCCCCCATCATCGAAGGTGTCGAGGTCTTCGATGCCGCCCTCTTTGACGTGCCACCGCACGAGGCACGGATCATGGACCCCCAGCACCGCCTGTTCCTGGAGGCCGCCTGGGAGGCGCTGGAGCGCGCGGGCTACGACAGCCAGCGTTACGACGGGTTGATCGGACTGTTCGCCGGCCAGGAGATGAACACTTATCTCTACAACCTGTTCTCCGATTCGGCGGTCATCGAGAACGCCGGCGCGTTCCAATTCGAGATCGGCAACGACAAGGATTACCTGGCCACGCGCGTCTCCTACAAGCTCGACCTGCGCGGTCCCAGCCTCACCGTGCAGTCGGCCTGCTCCACCTCGCTGGAGGCCGTCCACCTGGCGTGTCAAGCGCTCCTCTCGGGCGAGTGTGACATGGCGCTCGCCGGCGGCATTTCGCTCAAGCTGCCGGTGAAGTCGGGCTACATGGCTTACGAAGGGGGCATCCAGTCCCCCGACGGGCACTGCCGGGCCTTCGACGCACACGCCCAAGGCACCGTCTTCGGCAGCGGCGTAGCCCTCGTCGTGCTCAAGCGCCTGATCGACGCCCTGGCTGACGGCGACCAGGTTCACGCGGTCATCAAAGGCTCAGCCGTCAACAACGACGGCGCCCTCAAGGTTGGGTACAGCGCTCCCGGTGGCGAGGGCCAGTACCAGGTCGTCCGCGCCGCCCAACTGGTGGCCGAGGTCGATGCCGAGACCATCACCTACATCGAGACACACGGCACGGGCACGGCCATGGGGGACCCAATAGAGGTGGCCGCCCTGACACGGGCGTTCCGTGCAAGTACCGAAAGGAAGGGTTTCTGCGCCATCGGATCGGTGAAGACCAACGTCGGTCACCTGCGTTCGGCGGCCGGTGTAACCGGCCTGATCAAGACGGTGCTCTCCATGCGGCACCGGCAGCTCCCGCCAAGCCTCCATTTCGAGCGGCCCAACCCGCATATCGATTTCGCGAACAGCCCTTTCTTCGTCAACGACCGGCTACGCGAGTGGAAGGCTGGCGGCGTGCCGCTGCGGGCGGGGGTCAGCTCGTTCGGCGTCGGCGGCACCAACGCGCACGTCATCGTGGAGGAGGCGCCGCCCCGCGAGCCGTCGCCGGCTCCGGTGCGGCCCTGGCAACTCCTGGTCCTGTCGGCCCGCACGGCCACGGCCCTGGCCGCCGCCCGGACCCGCTTGGCCGAGCACCTGCGGCGGCACCCGGAGCTGCCGCTCGCCGACATCGCCTGGACTCTGCAGAGCGGCCGCCGGCTCCTAAGGCACCGGGGCACGCTCGTCTGCCGCTCGTCAGAGGAGGCCGCCGCGGCCCTGGAAACGGGGGATCCCGAGTGCTTCCCCACCGCGCGCCAGGACTCCCACAACCGCCCTGTGGTCTTCCTATTCCCCGGCCAGGGCTCGCAGCACCCCGGCATGGCCCGCGAGACCTATGAGAACGAGCCCACGTTCCGGGCGGCCGTAGACCGCTGCTGCGAGATCCTACGCCCGCACCTGGGGCTCGACCTGCACGAAGTGCTCTATCCGCGGCCGGGGCAAGAGGAGGACGCCGCCCCCCGCCTGGAGCAGACCGCCCTGGCCCAGCCGGCGCTCTTCGTCATCGAGCACTCCCTGGCCGGGCTCTGGATGGAGTGGGGTGTCCGCCCGCGGGCGATGCTGGGCCACAGCCTGGGCGAGTACGTGGCCGCCTGCCAGGCGGGGGTCTTTTCCCTCGAAGACGCCCTGGTGCTGGTCGCCGAGCGCGGACGGCTCATGCAATCGCTGCCCGCGGGCGCCATGCTCTCGGTGCCGCTGCCCCCAGTGGAGGTGGAGCCGCTGCTCGGCTCCTCCCTCTCGCTGGCGGCGGTCAACGGGCCGGGGCGCTCGGTCGTGTCCGGTCCCCTGGAGGCTGTCGAAGCCTTGGCCGCGGAGCTGGAGGGCCGCAGCATCGCTTGCCGGCTCCTTCATACCTCTCACGCCTTCCACTCACCGATGATGGAGCCGATCCTGGCCCCCTTCGCGGCGCGCGTGGCGGCTGTCCGGCGGCGCCCACCCGAGCTGCCGTTCGTCTCCAACCTGACCGGCACCTGGATCACCGCCGAGCAGGCCACGGACCCCGGCTACTGGTCCCGCCACCTGCGCGGCACCGTGCGCTTTGGCGATGGCCTACGCACTCTGTCCGCCGCGCCCGAGGCTCTGCTCTTGGAGGTCGGGCCCGGGCGGGCCCTGGCTTCCTTCGCGCGCCAGAGCCCGGACCGCCCGGCGGGCCAGGCCTTGGTCCGTTCCCTCCCCCACCCAACGGAGGCCGAGCCGGACGACCGCTTCCTCGCCAGCGCGGTGGGCCGGCTCTGGCTCGCTGGCGTAGAGATCGACTGGAAGGGCTTCCAGGCTGGCGCGGCCCGGCAGCGGGTGGAGCTACCGGGCTATCCCTTCGAGCGGCAGCGCTATTGGGTGGAGCGACGGTATGGCACGTTGACGGACGGCGTGCGGCCCGAAATGCGCCAGGAGATCTCCGACTGGTTCTATCTCCTGTCCTGGAAGCCGTCAATACCGCCGGAGGCGGAGGCGGGCCCTTCGCGCTGGCTGCTGCTCGGGGACGGAGGCGGTCTCGCCGAGACCATGGCGCGCCGGCTCCGAGAGCAGGGGCACACGGTCACCCTGGCCGGCCGCCTGCGGGAGCCGGCAGGCGATACCGACCGGATCGTCCATCTCAGGTGCCTCGGGGAGGCCGGCCCGGACGGCGAGGAGATCTTCTACGACCTCCTCGGCCTGGTGCAGGAGCTGGGTCGCCTCCCCGGGCGCGCCGAGCTGCGGGTGGTCACCTGCGGGCTGCAGACGGTGGGCCGGGAGGCGGTGCTCGCCCCGGACCAGGCGACCGCCCTGGGGCCGATCCGGGTCTTGCCGCTGGAGCACCCGAATCTGGGCTGCGCCGCCGTGGACGTGGAAGCTCCACGGGACGACGCCTCCCGCGAGAGGCTCGCGGAGATCCTGATCGCCGAAGCGCGCGCACCCGCGGACGCACCCGTGGTGGCCTGGCGCGGCGAGGAGCGCTGGGTAGAGCGCCTCGATCCCGTGCGGCTGCCGGCCGCCGATCCGGCGCGCCTGCCCCTGCGCGAGCGCGGCGTCTACCTGATCACGGGCGGCCTGGGGGGCATCGGCCTGACTCTCGCCCGCGAGCTGGCGCGGTCGTTCCGCGCGCGCTTGGTGCTGACCGGCCGTGCGCTGCGTGCGCCAGGCCATCCGGCGCACACCGCGCTCCGGGAGCTGGAGGAGCTGGAAGCGGAGGTGCTGGTGCTGGCGGCCGACGTGACGGATGAGACGGCCATGCGCGAGGTGGTCCGTCGGGCGCGCGAGAGGTTCGGTCCCATCCAGGGCGCGATCCACGCGGCGGGCGTGCCGGGCGGAGGAGTCATCCAGCTCAAGACCGCCGAAGTGGCGTCGCGCGTAATGGCCCCGAAGGTGCGCGGCGCGCGGGTGCTGGCGCAGGTGCTGGCGGACGAGCCGCTGGATGTGCTGGTCTTCTGCTCCTCCACCTATGCCCTGACAGGCGGTGTGGGCCAGGTGGATTACTGCGCCGCCAACAGCTTCCTCGACGCTTTCGCCCGCCACCTCGCGGCGGAGCGGGGGAT
>DASWME010000313.1:0-57176 GCA_036399915.1 Thermoanaerobaculia bacterium | reverse complement strand
CGGCGGCTCGGCGCGGAGCCAGACGCCGAGGCCGACGTCCGAGAGCTTGGTGGTGGCCCAGATGTCCTGCTCGCTCACCACGTCCGAGGTGTTGCCCATGCCGAACACCCTGACGCTCATGGTGTAGCTGGTGCGGACCTTGTAGTGCCGGGTGGGGAGACCCGCCACCAGCCCGCCGTCCTCCTCGGAGACCTTCTCCACCTTGGGCTCGGAGAACTGGATCTTCAGCAGCGGCCCGAGGCCGTTCATGACGGCGCCCACGGCCCCGAGCATGCCCTGGAGATTCCACTCGGCGTAGGTCTTCTCCTCGGGATTGACCAGGTAGAGGGTCTTCCCGCCGTCCTTGGTGAGGATGTAGGTGCCCTCCTGGGCCATGGGGTTGCCCGAGCTCTCCACGAACGCGACCTTGGCCTTGTCGCCCGCCACCCAGCCCTCGGCCTGGATCTCGCTGGTCTTCTCGGCGGCGTCCTGGGTCTTGGTGACCGACTTGTAGTGGATGCCGGCAAGGGACGGCATGGCGGCGAGCAGGAAGAGCGCGGCACCGGCGATCGATCGACTGAGCTGTTTCACGGCAGTACACCTCCTTGAGGGGACCGATGATCTCGCAGACAGGCGGGGGGTGCAAGCGAAGGGCTACACGTGATTCAGCAGCATCAGCTCGTGGGGATGCGGCTCCAGGTAGACCTGGTCCTGGAGGTACTCGGCGCCCAGCCGGCGCACGTGGTGGCGGATCAGCGTCAGGGGCACAACGAGGGGAAGTAGGCCGAGGCGGTAGTGCTCGATGGCCTCCGCCAGCTCGGCCCGATCCTCGCGGTCGATCTGGTCCGAGACGTAGCCCGCCAAGTGATGGAGGACGTTCGTATGGCCCCGCCGGGTGGCCGGACGGTGCAGGATCTCGGTCAGCCCCTGGCGGTACTCCCGGGCGAGGTCCTCGATGGGTATCTCGCCGTCCGACTCCCCGAGCAGACGGCCGAGGCGGCGCATGCCGCACTGGTTGCGCGCCATGAGCAGGAGCTTGTGCCGCTCGTGGAAGCGCATCAGGGAGGTCCGCGTCCATCCCTCCTTCTCCCCCTCCCGCCAGCGGTGGTGGACGAAGACCCGGGTGACGAAGTTTTCCCGCAGCAGCGGGTCGTTGAGCCGCCCCTCCTCCTCGACCGGAAGGTCCGGCAGCCGGCAGAGCAGGACGCAGGCGAAGAGCCCGCGCCCCTCCTTCAACGGGGCGCCGGGGCCGTGGTAGACCTTGACGCGCTCCATGCCGCAGCTCGGCGAGTCCTGTTTGAGGATGTAGCCGTCGAGGTCCAGCCCGGCAAGGGCGTCCACCCGGCGCCCGGCCCAGGCGCGCATGGCATCCGTGTAGTCCGCCCCGGTGCTGGGCATGACGAGGCGGACCTCGCCGCCGTGCCGCTCCAGGCGGATCGGCGGCCGCGGGGTCCCCATCCCCAGCTCCACCTCGGGGCAGACCGGCACCCACTCGACGTACCGGCCGAAGGTATCCACGAGGAAGGCGTCGCGCTTGTGCCCGCCGTTGTACCGCACCTCCTCCCCCAGCAGGCAGGCCGAGATGCCGACGCGGACTCGGGGGATCTCGGAAGCGGCGGCGGTGGGGGGAAGGGCCTCAGACATCATCCTTATATATAGCCAATGCGGTATAGGATTACAACATATCGGGCCGGCCTTCGTAGAGCGGGAAGGTTGATCTGCCGCGGACTGGACTCGGGAAGGACTCCTGACGCGCGTCAGGGAAAGGCACGGAGAGGAATACAGATCCCTCCATCGCGTTTACACTCTCGGTCCTTCCGGGAGGGGACGCGCCGTGCCCGATTCATCCCAACATGACGAACGCATCCGACAGGCCCTGCAGCTCCTGATCGAGGAGGTGCGGGAGCGGATCGACCGGCATCCGCTGGGCCACCTGGTGGCCGGGCGCGGGGAGCGGATCGATCTCCACCTGGCGCTGCCCACGGCCCCACGCGACGGGCAGACCGAGAAGGCGGGGCGCGCCGCCTCGGAGTCGATCCAGGAGGCGGTGCAGGCCCTGCTCCATCACAGCGCCCTGTTCCAGCCCGGGCGGATCCTCTGCTTCCGCTGCCAGACCGCGGCCTGCGAGCACTCCGCCCCCACCGGCAGCCGCCAGGTCTTCGCCGGGTGGAGCCCGGCCGGCCTTCCGCGCTTCGTGGATTTCGGGCAGTGGCTCCTCGCGCGGCGCGACCCGCGGGTGGACCTCCTCTACCGCGAGCCGCCGCAGCTCGTCACCGTGGTGGTGGGCGAGCCGGAGCTGGCGGGCAGCCTGATCCCCGCCTTCCGGCAGCGGGAGGACAGCTACCGCATCCACGGCCAGGTGACGGCCGGGTGGTACCAGGCGCCCGCCCTCGATGGGCCTGCGGGGACCCGTCAGCCGCTCGCCGTCTCGCTCCAGGTCATCTCATCCGGGTCGCACCGGCACCGGCGGAGGTTCGGAGTGAACGTGATCGGCATCGGTCCGGGAGGCGAGCCGCTCGAGCACCTCTTCGACCGGCTGGGCGAGATCCCCTGGAGCGACGCCGTGCGCTGGGCCCAGGGGGTGCTCTTAGGGATGGAGGCGCAGCTCGAGCGCGCGCCGCGCACGCCCCGCGAGGCGGTCGACAAGCGGATCGAGGGGCTCGTCAACGCCGTGGCCCGCCGGCTGGAGAAGGACTGGCGGGGCAAGGAGCGTCGCACCCGCCACGGCCAGCAGCGGCACGCCGAGGGCGACCGTCCCACCCGCATGGCCCTGGCCGACCTCGCCCGCGCCGCCCCGGAGGACCTGCTCTTCGACACCCGTCGCGAGACCCTGGTGGTGGTCGGCGACCGCGGCCGGGCCCATGTCTTCAATCTAGCGGGCAAGCTCGTGACCTCGGTGCGCTACAACCCCGCGGTGATCGAGAAGCGCCGGCGGGACGGGATCTGGCGCCCGGCGGCCGCCGAGGAGGTGAGGACGGTGCGGGAGCGGGTGGAGGCGGTGGCGGCGGAAGCCTAGCGCCTCCTCTCTCTCAGCAGCGGGTACGGGTTCCGCGCTCCGTCCGAGGCGTAGATGCCGTAATGGAGGTGCGGCGGGGTCCCCTTGGCGTTACCCGTATCGCCCACGTAGCCGAGCACCGTCCCCACCTCGACCCAGTCGCCGGTCGCGGGAGCGTCCCACTCGTCGAGGTGAGCGTAGTAGTGATACCAACCGCCGGGCCCGAGGACGGTGACCGTCTTGCCCCCCAGCCGGTTCCACCCCTTGCGCACCACCACGCCCCGGGTGGCGGAGAGCACCGGCGTCCCCTTCGGCGCGAAGATGTCGATCCCCTGATGGGTGCGCCCCTCGCTCCGCGGAGCGCCCCAGGTGTTCGCGAGATGCGAGGGCGCCACCCCTTCGACCGGCACCGGCAGGGCGGTGGGAGGCGGCTCGCGGTAGAGCCGGACGACCCGGGCGACGTTCTTCAGGTAGGGGTAGGCCAGGGCCAGCAGCAGGAAGAGAAGCGCCAGCGTGACGAGGCGCCCGAGGACCCGCCGCCAGCTCATGAGGACATCTCCCCTTCCTACCCTACGTGGATCGTGCCGGGGTCCGCCACCCGGGTCGTGCAAAGCCCCAGGGTCTTGGCGGCGTGGGCGAACCAGCCGGCATCGCGCAGGGCGCAGCGGTGCCAGTCATTGTTGAAGAAGACGTAGACCTCCCCGTCCGCTCCCCAGAGGTCCGCCACCCGCGCTGCCCACTCCGCGAGGGTCTCCTCGTGATAGCAGCCCGGGGGCAAGGCGCCGCCTCCGTGGAAGCGGAGGTAGCCCCAGCCGGCGGTCCGCCACAGAGGAGTGATGGGGCGGGCGCCCCGATCGGCCAGGCAGAGGGCGGCGCCGTGGCGGGCCAGCACCTCGCGGACGCTCTCGGCGTGCCAGGAGTCGTGCCGGAACTCAACGGTGACCCGCGCCTGGGGAGCGAGCAGGGCGAGGGCCGCGTCCAGCCGCTCCTCGTTGCGGTGCATGTTCGGCGGGAGCTGGAGGAGGATAGGACCCAACTTGGGGCCCAGCTCGCGGGCGCGGCTCATCAGCCGCTCGACGGGCTCCTCCGGATCCTTCAGCTTCTTGAAATGGGTGAGGAACTTGCTCGCCTTGACGGCGAAGACGAAGTCGTCCGGCGTCTCGGCGGCCCAGGAGCCGAGCACGCCCGGCCCCGGGAGCCTGTAAAAGGTGGCGTTGACCTCGACGACCCGGAACAGGGCCGCGTAGTACCGGAGCTGCCCGGCCTTGGGGACCTCGCGGGGATAGAACGATCCGTCCCAGTGCCGGTACTGCCAGCCGGAGGTGCCGATCCAGACGGCCATAGCGGGAGGGAATCCTGCAATGGCCGTTCCCCCGTGCTTACGTCTTCTCCACCAGCTCCGCCAGCGCCGGCGTGACCGCCGCCAGGTCCTCCTCGCCGGTGCGGATGCGGATGACCTTCTCCACCGGCACGACGAAGATCTTGCCGTCCCCCACCTCGCCGGTGCGGGCCGAGGAGAGGATGGCGTCGATGGTGATGGGCACGAACGGGTCGGAGACGCCGATGTCGAGGCGCACCTTCTCGACCAGCTCCATCTTCACGGTCGTGCCCCGGTAGGTCTCGACCTGCTCGGTCTCGCCGCCGTGCCCCTGGACGCGGGAGATCGTCAGACCGTAGACCTCGGCCCTGAACAGGGCCTCGAGGACTTCGGGCAGCTTCTCGGGACGGATGACGGCGGTGACGAGCTTCACGCTTCACCTCCCACCGGCAGCGGCAGCGCGTCCGCGGCGACCGTCGTGGGCCGGGGCGCCGCCGGCTCGGGGAGCACCAGGATGGCCCCCTCGCCGCTCGTGTAGGCCTCTTCACCATGCATGGCCACGTCGAGGCCGAGCCCCTCCTGCCGGCTGCCGGCGCGCAGCGGGACGAAGACCCCGACCAGCTTCAGCAGGCCGAAGGAGGCGACGGCGCTGTAGGCGGCGGTGGCCAGCACGGCGACCGCCTGCTTGCCGAACTGGGCGGGGTTGCCGGCGAGCAGGCCGTCCGTGCCGCCCCAGGCCGCGGCCGCGAAGACGCCGGTCAGCAGAGCGCCCATCACGCCGCCGGCCCCGTGCGCGGCCACCACGTCCAGCGAGTCGTCGAGCCGGGTGCGCGAGCGCAAGAGGATGCCGTAGTAGCTCGGGAAGGCGGCCAGAGCCCCCAGGACCATCGCCGCAGAGGGGCTGATGAAGCCGGCCGCCGGGGTGATCGCCACCAGGCCGACCACGGCCCCCGTGGCAGCGCCCACCGCCGTCACCTTGCGGGTGCGCACAAGGTCGAGCCCCATCCAGACGGCCAGCGTGGCCATGGGCGCGAACATGGTGTTGGCGAAGGCGAGGGCCGCGACGCCGTTGGCGGCGAGGGCGCTGCCGGCGTTGAACCCGAACCAGCCGAACCAGAGGAGAGCCGCCCCCAGCAGCACGAAGGGGACGCTGTGCGGCAGCAGCGCCTGCCGGCCGTAGTCGCGGCGCGGGCCGAGCACCGCCGCGGCCATCAGGGCCGCCGCAGCGGCGTTGACGTGCACCACCGTGCCACCGGCGAAGTCGAGCGCGCCCAGGCCCGCGAGCCAGCCGCCTCCCCACACCCAATGGCAGACCGGAGCGTAGACGAGCAGCACCCAGCCGGCGATGAAGGCCAGATAGGGGCCGAAGCGCATGCGCTCGACCACGGCGCCTGAGATCAGGGCCGCGGTGATGATGGCGAAGGTGCCCTGATAGGCCATGAACAGCACGTGCGGGATGGTGCCGCGGGCCTCGATCCCCACGCCGCGGAGCAGGAGGTGCCCGAGGCCGCCCACGACGGAGCCCCCCTCGCCGAACGCCAAGCTGTACCCGGCCACCGCCCAGACCAGCCCGACGACCCCCAGGGAGGCGACGCTCATCATCATCGTGTTGAGCGCGTTCTTCGAGCGCACGAGCCCGCCGTAGAAGAAGGCCAGGGCCGGGGTCATGAGCAGGACGAGGGCGCAGGAGACCAGCATCCACGCGGTGTCCGCGCCGCTGATCGGGAGCGGGGCCGGAGTCGGCATCAGCGATCCTCCTTTTCGGGTTCGGGGTCCATGCCGCAGGCTAGCCCAGACGGATCGTCGCTGTCAATCTGTTTCTACCAAATTGGCCGATCTTCATGATCAGTTCGCCCGGAAGACCATCGTTCTACGCGGGTTGACCTCGAATCCTTGACGGTTCTGCACGTTCCATGTTTCACCAAGACAACGACTCCGCCCCTTCGCCGGTGCTGGGCAGCTAGAATCCCCCCCGTGCCAGCCCTGCTCCCGCTCCTCGCGCTCGTCGCGCTCGCCAGCCAACCCGCCCTGCCTGGGGAGGTCCGTTCGACCCCCACGGGAGATGTCTGGGTGGAGATGGTGTTCGCACGGGAGGGCAAGCCGCAGGAGGGGATCGGCCGGGGGGTGATCGACGCTCCGCCCGAGCGGGTGTGGCGGGCGCTGACCGACTACGCGCACTGGGAGGAGTTCATGCCTTACCTGGAAAGCTCCGACGCCGTTGCCCAGGCGGACGGCTCGGTGCGGAGCACCCACGTGATGGACATGCCTTCGCCGCTGGGCGAGCGGCGCTACCAGGTGCGCTTCATCCAGCGCATCGACACCGGGCCGGAGGGGAAGGTGTGGCGGATCCAGTGGGCCTACGTCCCGGGTTCGGGCAACGTCGCCGACCTGCGCGGCGCTTGGACGCTGACGGCGCTCGGGCCGGGGCGCACCCTCGCCGTCTGCCGGCTCTACACCGACCTCGAAGGCGCCCCCGGCTGGGCCCTCGACCGCGGCACCGCCCGGATGCTCCCCTGGATCTTCCACGGCCTGCGCCAGCACGTCCGCCGTTCCCGTTACGACGGTCCATGAGGTAGAATCCCGGGGCGGCAGTCTTTCACCCTATAGATCCCCCAGTCCGGAGCCTGTACCCCTATGCGGCAGAAGCGGAAGAACGTCCTCTCTCTGGAAGTCCACCTCGGAGCCGAGCTCCACCGCCGCTCGACAGAGCTGACCCGCGCCTGGCTGGACCGTCTGCTCGAGCGGCTGAACGTCCATCCGCGCCGCATCTTCCCGGCGGACGCCCTGCTCAACCGCATGCCCGAAGTGCTGAAGGCCATTTCCGACTACATCTCCTCCGAGGGGGATCTGACCGCCGAGCAGTTCGTGCGGGACGAGTTCATCAAGCTCGCGCGGCTCCGCCGCGAGCAGGGGTACGACATCGACGAGATCCTGGCCGAGTTCGAGATCCTGGGGGACCTCCTCTACAACGCCCTGCAGGAGGAAGCCCAGAGCTTCCGCCGCAAGGTGCCGCCCGGCTATGCCATCGAGGTCGCCGAGCGGCTCTACCGGGCGCTGATGGCGATCACCACCATCACGGCCACCACTTTCCGGGAGGAGGGCTTTCGCGACCGCCGGGAGCGGGCGCGCCTGCTCGGCGGCTTCGGCCGCGACCTGGCGCACGAGCTGCGCAACCGCCTGAGCACCGCCGAAGCCGCCCTCCATCTCCTTGCCAGCGAGGGAATCAACGGCGACACCCGGGAGCGGGCGCTACGCAACCTCCAAAACACGCTGCAGCGCATCAAGGGGGTGGCGGATGACATCCACTCGCTGGCCATCGCCCAGGGGAGCGAGGAAGCGGCGCAGGGCCGGCGGCTCTCCCTGCGGGCGCTGATCGCGGAGACCATCGAGGAGCTGCAGGGCATGGCCGGCGAGAAGGGCGTGCGGATCGAGGTCCAAGAGCCCATTCCCGACGTCCAGGTCGACGCCACCCGGGTCGAGCTGGCGCTGATCAACCTGATCGGCAACGCCGTCAAGTACTCTGATCCGTCCGAGGAGGACTGCTGGGTCCGCATCGGCGTCCAGCGGGGGGAGGAGGGCTACTGGCGGATCTCGGTCTCGGACAACGGCTTAGGAATCCCCGAGGAGATGCAGGACCTGGTTTTCGAGCAGTTCGTCCGCGCCCATCCGAAGGTGGCCGACGGCACGGGTCTGGGCCTCGCCATCGCCCGCACCGCCGTCGAGCAGACGGGCGGCCGCATCTGGCTCGAGAGCGAGCACGGCGCGGGCACCACCTTCCACTTCACCGTCGTCGATCCCCCCGCGGCGCGGGAGGGGTAGCCCTCCACCGCCCCCGGGGAAGGACAGAGCCCTCGGAACGGTTCTAACAAGCGCCACCTTTCCAGGGGTTGATTTACTCCTGGGATTCGAGCATCGTTAGGACAGATTTCTCGGAAGGAGACAAGCTATGAGTAGTACCGAGCTGAACCGCCTCCTGGAGGACCTGCGGAAGGATCCCCACCTCTTGGAGGAATCCCGGGGACTGCTTCGCGACCCCGACGCGGCGCTCCGGTGGGCGGAAGGCAAGGGATACCATCTCACCCGGGAAGACGTCGAGGAGCTCCTGGACAGCGACCGGGAGCTTTCGGACCAGGATCTCGATGAGGCTGCCGGAGGCGACGACGCCTGGCCGCCCGCGTAGGCGAAAGGGCCGGTACGCCTTACCGTCGTGCCGCTGACCTGCACCGACTGGCTGGCGGTCCTCGAGCCGTGGCTGACCGGGCCCCTGTTCGACCCTAATGCCCTGACCCGTCTGCGCTCGCTCGCACGGAATCTCCCCGGGGACTGCCAGGGGACCCTCGAAGTGCGGCTTGCGCCCGGAGCCTCTCCGGTAGATCTGTCGCTGCGCTTTCTCACCACCCCTCAAGCCCTCGGCATGGCGGCGCGGCTTCCCCCCTCTCCCGCGAGACGCCTCCTTTCTCTCTGGACCGAGCCGGAGGGACCGCTCGCACCGGTCCGTGCCATCTGGCTCGAGTTCGACCTGGACCGCAAACTTCCGGGAGAGGGGATTCCGCCCCCCGTGATCTGCGCCAAGCTCCCGCAGGACATCGACCTCGGTTGGCTCACCGATACGCTGCTCCCCGCCCTCGACGGCCGTCCGCCCTCGTCTCGGACGCGCGACCTGATCCTCTCCTGCCTTGGCGCAATGCCCGCTTCGGCCCACCTCCTTTACGTTTTCAGCCTGCGAGCCCGCGGGAGCGACGCCGTGAGGCTGGAGATCTTCGTCGTGAAGCCAGACCAGATCCTCGCCTATCTCCGGGACGTGGCTCCGCAGGCGGTATCCCCGGTCACGGAGGTCGCCTCCCTCTTCGAAGGTGTCGAGAGGCTCCACCTCTCTTTCGATGTCACCGAAGAGATCCTGCCCAGGATCGGCCTCGAAGGCTCGTTCCCCCGGCAGCCCTCCCACGAACCGCGCTGGGAAAACCTCTTCAGGCGTCTAGTGGAGCAGGGGTTGTGCTCACCGGAGAAATGGGACGCCGTCCTCGCCTGGCCCGGGTACGACACGTTCTGGACGGCACCGGAGCGGTGGCCGATTGCTGAGATGGGCCCCCTGGGCTTCTGCATTCGGGCGCTCAGCCACCTCAAGGTCGTCTGCCAACCGGACCGGGCACCGGAGGCCAAGGCTTACCTGGTGTTCGGTCCGCACGAATCATCCAGCCTTCCGGGAGCTCTGGGAAAAGGCGAGCGGCAGTCCCAGCTCCCGGGCCAGCTTTGAAGCCCTCTCCACATACGCGGGGACCTTCAGCTCCTCGAAGGTGCGACGGGCCTCGGTGAGGAAACCGGCCGCTTCGATCGGGTTCCCCTCGGCATGGGCCAGCTCGGCCAGATCGAGGCGGGTCCTCGCCACCTCGAAGGGGACCTGCAAGGAGAGGAACTCCTCCAGGGCTCCCTCCAGCCGGTGCCTCGCCTGGGCGAGGTCGCCCTGGGCCCGCTTGACGCGCCCGAGGGCCCGCCCGGCCAGTCCCATGCCGTAGCCGAACCGGACCTCCGCGGTGACCGCGAGCGCCCGGCGGGCCGACTCCTCCGCCTCGGCGAGCTGGCCGGTGTGGAGATAGGCCTCGGCGAGGAAGGCCGCGAACCAGCCCAGGAGCTGCTTCATGCCCGCCTGCTCCATCCGCCGGACGGAGTCCTCCAGCGCCTCGATGGCCCGGGGAAGGTCCCGCTTCTCCAGACAGGCGTACCCCAGGAAGCCGAGCGCCGACGAGGTGTTGAGCGGATCCTGGGCCCTTTCGAAGCCTCCGCGGCACTCCTCGATCCCCCGCTCCCAGTCCCCCAGAGAGGCATAGAAGTACCCGGTGCTCCAGGAGGCGTCCAGACGGGGATCCGCCAGAGCCTTCCAGATGGCGTGGACCCGGCTCATGGCTTCGAGGGCCTCCTCGAACCGGCCGAGGGCGTAGTAGTTGAACCCTGCTACCCACCAGGCCTGGCCCTGCCACCAACGGTCCGCGCTCCCCTCGAGGAGGGAGACCGCCTTCAAGCTGTACTCGATGCCCTCGGCGAACCGCCCCGACCAGAAGCCGTCGCGGGAGAGCACGTAGAAGGCCTTGCCTTCGGTGGCCTCGTCCCCGAAGAGGCGGGTCGCCTCGATGGCCCGCTCGGCGCCGGCGGCGGCCTCCGTCTGGTTGCCGAGATAGCTGTAGGTGTGGGCCAGCCAGAAGAAGTACCGGGCGGCCAGCGCCGGGGCCTCCACCCGGTCCAGGGCCTCCCCATGCCGCAGGAACAGCTCCAGCGTCTCCGGAAAGCGGGCCAGGGGGAGCAGGGATTCGGCCAGTTGCAGGACGAGCTCGAGGAGCCTGCGCTCGCGCTCTCCGGCCGGGAGCCGCTCGGCGTGAGTCAGGGCCTCTCGCAGAGCCTTGGCGGCCTCGGCGTGGCCGTAACCGCGGGCGGCCTTGCCGGCGGAGAGAGAGAGGTATTGCACCGCCCGCGGCGCGTCCCCCGATTTCGGGAAGTGGACCGCCAGGCTCTCGTAGACCTCCTCCAGATGGTCCGCGTGGAGCGCCTCCAGGGCCAAGCCGGCCGCCAAGTGGAGGGCCTGGCGGCGCCCCGTCAGCAGGCTCTGGTAGACGGCCTCCTGGGTCAGGGCATGCTTGAAGAAGTACATTGGCGGCTCCAGGGCCGGCGCCTCGTAGAGGAACTCCCACCGTTTGAGGTCCTCGAGCAGCGCCGCCGCCGTGCCCGGCTGCTCCCAGACCGCCTCCAGCAGCTCCAGCGGGAACTCGCGGCCGAGCACGGAAGCGGTCTGGAGGAGCCGCTTGTGCTCCTCGGGCAGGCGGTCGATGCGGGCCATGAGCACGCCCTGGATCGTGTCCGGCACGGAGACATCGGCCAGCGACGCGCGCTCCACGAGAGAGCGCGTCAGCTCCTCGAGGAAGAAGGGGTTCCCCTCCGCCTTGTCCAGCACGGTGCGGGCCAGGTCTTCGGGCAGTTGGGACCGGCGCAGGACGGCGTTGACCACGGCGAGGCTGTCCCGCGCCGTCAGGCGCCGCATCGAGATCTGCGTGGCATAGGATTTCTCCATCCAGCGCGGCTGGTAGCCCGAGCGGTAGGTCAGCAGCAGGAGGACGGGGGAGACGGCCAGCCCCTCGATCAGGTAGGCGAGGAAATCCTCCGAGGTCTCGTCGATCCAATGGAGGTCCTCGATCTCGACTACGACGAGCTTGCCCCGGCCGGCGTTGAGAAGCATCTGGCGCAGGATGGCGAAGGTGCGGGCCTGGAGCGCCTGCGGGCTCAGGTCCGCGAGGCTCTCCGTACCCGCCCGCACGCCCAGCAGCCGTAGGAGATAGGGCAGCGACTCCTCCGGATCCAGAGCGGCCGTTTCGAGGTGCACCCGGATCTTGGCGGCGATCACCCCCGGCCCATCCATCTCGCTGATTCCCCAGACGTTCCGGAAGAGATGGAGCAGCGGCAGATAGGGCACGCCGCTGCCGTAGGAAAGGCAGCGGCCGCTCAGATACACCGCGGTCCGCTCCCAGTTGCGGCGCCGGAACTCGTAAAGGAGCCGCGACTTGCCGGACCCGGCCTCCCCCGCGAGGCCGACCACCTGCCCTTCGCCCTCGGCGGCCTGCTCACGCAGCTCTTCGAGCACCGCCAGCTCGCGCTCCCGGCCGACGAACGGCGAGAGCAGACCGCCGCTCAGCACGGCCTGCTCAGACTGGCCTCCGAGGCCGAGGACCTTGAAGGCCCGGATCGGCTCCGCCTTCCCCTTGACCTGCAGCGGGGGCAGGGGATCGAGGAGGACCGAGCCCTGCAGCAGCCGGCTGGTCGCCTCGCTGAGCAGGATTGAGCCGGGCTCCGCATTCTGCTGTAGGCGGGCCGCCAGATTGGTCGTGTCCCCCACCGCCGTGTAGTCCATCCGCAGGTGGTCGCCGATGCCGCCGACGACGACCCAACCCGTATTCACCCCCATGCGGACGGCGAGGTCCACACCCAGGCTTTCCCCGAGGTCGGTGCGGTCTTCCCGCAGCCGCCGCTGGAGCCCGAGGGCCGCCAGCACGGCCCGCAGGGGGTGGTCCTCGTGCGCGATGGGCGCTCCGAACAGCGCCATGAAGCCATCGCCCAGGAACTGGTTGATCGTCCCGCCGTAACGGTGGACCTCCCCCAACACCAGCTCGAAGAAGCGGTTCAGCAGCAGGTGCATGGCCTCCGGACCGATGCGGTCCGCGAGTGCGGTCGAGCTGACCAGGTCGCAGAAGAGGACGGTGACCTGCTTGCGCTCTCCCTCGAGCGCGGTCTTCGACTGCAGGACCTGCTCGGCCAGATGCGGGGGCGTGTAGCTCTGGGCGGCCGGACGCTGTGGGACGCGCTCCGGCTCAGGAGCGGGGACGGGAGCGGGGGCTGGCGCCTCCGGCGCGGTGAGGGGGGACCCGCACTCGCCGCAGAACTTGAAGCCCGGCGGGACCTCGGTGCCACACTGCGGGCAGACCCGGGCGAGCTTCGCCCCGCACTCGCCGCAGAACTTCATCCCCGCAGGGTTCTCGAACTGGCATTGAGGGCACTTCATGGCTTCTCCGGCGCGCTGGTCAACAGTGTACCGCGCTGGGCCTCCTCAGAGGAGGATCAAGGCGACTCCGGCCGCCATCAAGGCCGCCGCGCCGAGCTTGCGCAGAGTCAGCGGCTCGGCGAACACCGCCCGCCCCAGCAGCACCGCCATCAGGTTCCCGATCCCCCGCTTGACCGTCTCGATCACGCCGACCAGGAAGAACTTCAGGGCGACGAGCTGGAACCCGAGGGCCAGGGTGCTGGTGGCCAGGGCGAAAAGGAATGGCGCCCATCCCTGGCGGATCCCCGCGAGTTCTCCCACACGCCCCTGCGCCAGCAGCACGGCGAGCGTCCCCAAGGCGATACCGGCCGTCAGAAAGAGCCCATGGAAGGGAGGGGTTGCATGGGCCACGGCCAGCTTGTCCAGGGGGATGGTGCACGACATGAGGAGCGCTGTCCCGGCCATGAGCCAGGCCCCGGGCTGGGAGGCCGCCGCGCGCCAGAAAGACTGTACCGCGACGCCGTCCGCCGCTTCGCCCCGGGCAGGCAGGTTGAGCCAGAACGCCCCGGCCACCACCAGCGCGATCCCCAGGATGGCGGTCGCCGAGGGACGCTCGCCCAGGAGGAGCAGCCCAAGCAGGGTGGTGAAGACCGGCGTCAGCGACATCAACGGCACCGTGACAGACAGGGGCGAGATCCTCACCGCCTGGAGGAAGGTGAGGTTGGCCACGATGTTGAGCACCACCGAGCCGAGGGCCGGCGCGTAGTAGCCGGGAGCGACCCTCGCCCCTCCCTGGAGGGCCACCAGGGCGCCGAACAGGGGGACCGAGGCGAAAGCCAGCAGGACCACCATGGGCACGGGCGCCAGGTGCCGGACCAGCACCTTGCGGAACAGGTCGAAGCCCGAGGAGGCCAGACTGGCGGCGAGGAGAAGGAGGATGGGGCCTAGGAGCATGATCCGGTGGCCCATTATCCACCGATTGAACTCTTGAGGAATCCCCGCTACCCTGGACCGATGACTCCTCTCGCGCCTATCGACGAACCCACGGATTCCTTGAAAGAGGGCCCTGTTCCTCGAAGAGGCGGCCGCGATCGGCGAGCGTCTTCTGGAAAAGAGGGTCTTCGCAAAGGACGGCAGCTTCGTATGGGTCGGTCCAGGCGGCTATGGAACTGAGAACTTCCCCTTCCGCATCGGCAGGCTCGGCCCCTACCTCTACAACGGCACGCCAGGGGTCGTTCTCTTCCTGGCCGCCCTGGAGCGAGTCCTCGGCGGTGGCCGGTACGGTGAGTCCGCTCTGCAGGGCCTCGCGCCCCTGCGGCGGCAGATCTCCGCGTTGGCCGCGGATCCGGATCGGGGAGCCGGTTCCAAATGCCCATCGGAGGGCTCATCGGGACCGGATCGATGATCTACTCTCTCCTGCGGATCGGAGAGTGGCTCGGCCAGCCGGACCTCGCCCAGGAGGCCCACGACCTCACGGTCCTCATCACCCCCGAGCGGATCGCGCAGGACGGGCAGGTGCGGATCCAGACGGGGAGCGCGGGGACCATCCTGGCTCTGCTCGCCCTGCACTCCTATCACCCGGGGCCCAACCGGGACGGCCGGACGCCTCTCGCCATTGCTGCGGAGTGCGCGGCCCATCTGCTGAGCCAGCGCACCTTCTATGAAGGTCGACCGCGGGCTTGGCAGCTCTCTCCCGGAAAGCCCCCCTTGATGGGCTTCGCCTACGGCGCGGCGGGAATCGCTACGCGCTGCTGCAACTCCATCGGACCAACCACGACCCGGAAGTCCGGGCGGCGGCGGCGGAGGGGTTTGCCTTCGTGAGCAGCTTCTACTCGCCTGAGCAGGCGAGTTGGCGGGACCCCGGGCCGACTTCGAGGCCCGCCATCAAGGGCCTCGGGCCAGCGCCTGGGCGGACTGGTGGGCCTCGGGAGACCAGGGGGCCACGGGACAAGCCGCGAGCCGGTCCGATCCCCCGCCCGAAGGCGAGCCGACGGCGGCACAGCCGGTCCGGCCGCTGTTCCCTACCTCCTGGTGCCACGGCTCGGCGGGAATCGCCCTCGGCCGCCTGGCTGCCCGCGACCTGCTCGATGGCCCGAAAGCTCCAAAGGAGGTGACCGGCGCCCTGGAGTCCCTGCGTCAGCGGGTGGAGTCACCGTCGTTCGTGGAGGAGACCACGAACGATCTGTGCTGCGGTCACATGGGAATCGCCGAAGTGCTCCTGGAATCCTCGCTCCGGCTCCAGGATCAGGCCCTCCTCACCGCCGCCCGCTCCCTCGGCCTGCGAGTGGTGCTCCAAGCCCGGAACGGCGGTGGGTACAAGGTGAGAGCTGCCCGGGGAACGGGCGAGTACTCCCCGTCCCTGTTCCAGGGAGAAAGCGGATCGGCTACACGCTGCTGCGCCTGGCCCGGCCGGAGGCCATTTCGTGCCTTCTCCTTATGGACTAGGAAGAGCGGGCAGGTTGAGCCAGAAGGCCGTGGCCACCAGCGCGATCCTCAGGACGGCGGGCGGCGAGGGACGCGGGCGCCCTGGGCTGGTCTCTCCTCCTTGAATTATCCCCCGGGCCAGCTACATACTTACATCCTTAAGCAGAGGAGGGGCGAATGAGCTTCATCCTGGACGACATCTGGCGCGACCTGCGTTTCGGCCTGCGCTCCTTGCTCCGCTCGCCGGGATTCGCGGCGGTGGCCATCCTCTGCCTCGCCCTGGGCATCGGGGCCAACGCGGCCCTCTTCAGCGTCTTGAACGCCGTTCTGCTGCGTCCCCTGCCCTTTGCCGAACCGGACCGCCTCGTCCGTATCTACGAGCAGCTGAAGGGCCGGGGCCGGGGTTCCGTCTCCCTTCCGAGCTTCCGGGACTGGGCCGAGCAGAGCACCGGCTTCGAGCAACTCGCCGCCTACCAGATGGCGAGCCGCAATCTCCAGAGGACAGGCGATCCCGAGCGCATCCAGGCGGTGGAGGCGACCCCCAACCTCTTCTCGCTCCTGGGGGTACGTCCCCTCTTCGGCCGCGTCTTTGCCGCCGGAACGGACGGGCCGGGTAAGGCCAGGGTCGCCGTGGTGAGCGAGGAGCTTTGGCGGACCCGGCTCGGAGGCGACCCGTCGCTGGTGGGCAGCGCGATCCGGCTCGAGGGTGTCCCTTACACGGTAATCGGCGTGATGCCCGCCTCGTTCGACTTCCCGGCGGGTGGGGACTCGACCGATGTCTGGCTGCTCTTTGAGCCTGCACCAGAGATGGCAAGCTCATGGGACAGCCGCTTCTTGGCCGTGATCGGCCGTCTCAAGCCCGGGGTGACTCTGGAACAGGCAACCACGCAGCTCGCGACCGTGGCAGCACGGATTGAGAAGGAGCATCCCGCCGAGCAGACAGGGCGGAGTGTACTCGTCCAGCCCCTGCGGGAAACCCTGGTGGGGCAGGTGCGTCCGGCGCTCCTCATCCTCTTCGGCGCCGTGGGTCTCGTGCTTCTGATCGCCTGTGCGAACGTGGCCAACCTCCTCCTCGCCCGTGCCGCGGTGCGCCAGCGCGAGGTGGCGATTCGCCTCGCCGTTGGCGCGAGCCGCGCCCGTTTGGTCCGGCAATTCCTCCTGGAGAGCCTCGTTCTCTCCTTCGCCGGCACGGCCCTGGGCCTGCTCTTTGCGCGGTGGAGCCTCGACGCCCTCGCGCCCCTGGCCAAGGGGGCGTTGCCGGTCTACAAGGAGTTCCCTCTGGATGGCCGGGTCTTCGGTTTCCTGCTCGTCGTCGCTTTGCTCTCCGCGCTCGCTTTCGGAATCGTACCGGCGCTCCAGTCTTCCCGCGGCTACGCGCAGGGTGGTCTCACCAAGGCCGGAGGGCGGACCACGGAAGGCCGCCTGCAGCGCTTCCGCAGCGCCCTGGTGATCGTGGAGATCGCCGTCTCCCTCATCCTCCTGGTGGGCGCCGGCCTGCTCCTTCGGGGGTTCCTCACGCTGAGCAGCACGGAGCCGGGGCTCGTGGCCGAGAAAGTCCTCACCGGCCACCTGTCCGTGCCGGACGGGCAGCTCAAAGGCTCCACCCCCCGGCTCTTCCGGCCTGCGCTCGAAAAGATCCGCGCCATTCCAGGCGTGCGCTCCGCGGCACTGATCTCCATGTTGCCGATCCAGAACGCCTGGATGAACGGCCGGTTTGTCATCGAAGGCCGTCCTGACCCGCAGCCGGGACAGGAGCCCGTCGCTGAGCTACGCATCGCGAGCCCGGGACTCTTTCAATCCCTTGGGATCCCCATCCTCAAGGGCCGCGACTTCACGGAGTCGGACGGCGAAGCGGGCCCACCGGCGGCGATCGTCAATGAGGCGCTGGTGCGCAAGTACTTCCCCCGAGAAGCCCCCCTCGGCCAGCGGCTGCGCTTTTCGGGGGAGACCTTCACCATCGTGGGAGTCGTGGGCAGTGTCAGGCAGGCCGGGCTCGACAACGACCCGCTTGCCGAGATCTACTTCCCTTATGCCGCGCCGGACGCCATGGAGTCGCTGGGCGACGCGGTCCTGGTGATCCGGACGGCCGTGCCGCCTGAGGGCGTCACCGCCGGAGTGCGCGCCGCCGTGACGAGCGTGGACCCTGCCCTGCCGATCTACAACGTGCTCACCATGCAGCAGGTGATCGAGAAATCTCTCGCCGGCCGCCGTCTCAACCTCTGGCTCCTCGCCATCTTCGCAGGTATGGCTCTCGTCCTCTCGGCCGCAGGCCTCTATGGCGTGATCTCCTATGTCGTCGCACAGCGTACACGGGAGATCGGCGTGCGCATCGCCCTGGGCGCCCAGACGCGGGATGTCATCGGCCTGGTGATGCGCCAGGGGCTCGCCCTCACTAGCGCGGGAATTGTCCTGGGCCTCCTCGGGGCCTTCGCCTTCACTCGGGTGCTCGGGAATCTCCTCTATGGCGTAAGCGCCCGCGATCCTTTGACCCACGTGGTCCTCGCCGCCGTGCTTGGCATGGTGGCCCTCCTCGCCACCTGGCTGCCGGCGCGGCGGGTCTCGCGGGTGGACCCGATCCTGGCCATCCGTGCCGAATAGCCTCTCGAAGTGGCACCTGGCCGCCTCCGGCCCGGGGACCAGGTTTCAACGGAAACTTTTAAGCTTGTCACGATTCCTTAACCATAAGCACCCTTATATTAGGAGCAGCGTCCCCACCTTTCGGGGGGAGGAGGCGCGTCTCTCGACGCCAAGCTCTAGAGCCCGCCATGAAGCATAGGGAACTCAAGTTTCCACCAGCGGTCCCGTCGGAGGGGCGGATGTGTATCGAGGGAACAGGGCCGTGTCCCCAGCGTAGCCGAGCCTGTAGCCCTTGCAGTGTTCCGTCTGTCGCCAGCCTCCCTCAACTCCGGTCCAAGCTGCCCAAGAACCCTGTCAGGAGGTGCACATGTCTCTCGGCCTAGCCGGCAAGTTCAACATTCTCCAGCAGTCGCCGCACGATTTAATCCCTCCTGAAGAGTCGTCGACCCAGGAGGCGGGGACCGTCCGGTGGGTACCGTCGCGCTATAACGTGCGGGCGACAACCGGAGACGGTCGGCTGGTCCTCTGGAATACCTACCGGGGGACCATGAGCGTGTTTCAGCCCGAGAAGCGGGCAGCTATCGAGCGCCTGCTCAGCCAGAAAGGATTCGAGGCTGCACCTGAAGGCGCTGTGGGTTACCTACGAGACCGCGGCTTCCTCGTGCAGGCCGGGACGGATGAGTACCGGCGTATCCAGCTCGGCTTTGGCCAGCAGCACTACCGGACCGACCGGCTGGAGCTGATCCTCCTGGCCTCCGAGGACTGCAACTTCCGTTGTCAGTACTGCTACGAAGACTTTGCCCGCGGCACGATGCAGCCATGGGTGCGAACCGGTATCAAGAGGCTGTTGGAGAAGCGGCTGGCTGGTCTTCGGGGCCTTTCGGTTCTGTGGTTTGGCGGCGAGCCTCTCTACGGATTCTCAGCCATCGAGGAGCTGGCGCCGTTCTTCCTGGAGACCGCCCAGGCCAACTCTCTGTATTTCGTGAGCAGCATGACCACAAATGGATATCTCTTGACGCCCGATGTGGCGGACAAACTCTTCTCGTGGAATATTCGCAAGTTCCAGATCACCATCGACGGCCCTCCGGAAGACCACGATCGCAATCGCCCGACCCGCGACGGGCAGGGGACTTTCTGGACGATCTTCAACAACCTCCGGGAGATGAGCAAGCGCCCCGAGCCCTTCGCCGTGGACATACGGGTGAACTTCGACCGCGGCAACTACCCGCACCTGGGGGGCTTCCTTGACTTGGTCGACGCGGAGTTCCGGGACGATCCGCGTTACAAAGTCCGCTTCCGGGCTGTGGGCCGCTGGGGAGGGCCCAATGATCCCAAGCTCGACGTCTGTGGCGAGCAGGAGGCTGGCCAAGTCGTGCAGCAACTCCGGGAGGAAGCTCGCCGCCGCGGCCTGAACGTCACCGAGGACATCCGCCACGTGCAGGGAATGGGAGCCCAAGTATGCTACGCCGCGCGTCCTTACAACTACATCGTCGGCGCCAGCGGCAAGCTCATGAAGTGCACCATCGATCTGGACAAGCACGACCGCAACGTAGTCGGACGCATCACAGAAGAGGGTGACCTTGTTGTCGACCAGGACAAGATGGCACTGTGGACGGAACCCGCGTTCGAGAAAGATACCAAGTGTCAGAAATGTGTCGTCCTCCCTACGTGCCAGGGGGTCTATTGCCCTCAGATCCGAATCGAGGAGAACAGGTCTCCCTGTACCCCTCTTAGGATGACTCTCAAACAGGAGATGCGGTCGGTCGTGGAAACTGCCGGTGAAGGCAGACGGCGCATCACGGTCGATGCACAACAATCTATCCCTACGTAATCGATCGCCCTCGATCCCGAGGGTCGAACTTGGAGCCACTGTCGGCTCAGAACAGGAGTGGATATGGGCGACCAGAAGGACAAGAAGACCGACGAACTCATCAAGGATCTGGAGGGGATGGAGGTTACGGAGCTCGACGACAAGGAACTGGAAGGAGCGGCCGGGGGACTTGCTGGCGACTGTAACTGCGGCTGCGCTGCGGGCGCCGCCGACGCCGCTCTTTCCGATGGCAACTGCAACTGCGGTTGCTAGCCGCCAGCCCGGCTCGAACACGCAGTCGAGGGGCTCCTGCCCGTCGAGGTCCCGCCGTAACCCCACAGCGGGGCCGAGGGTGGCAGGGGCTCCCTTCCTTTTCAGATCGGCCGGTCCACCCGGTGCCTCAAGACGAAGGAACACGAGATGAGTCTGGTCGAGCCCATCCATGAGCCAAGGCATCTCCCAGCGGGGTGGAGCACTTCGGAAGAAGGGGACCTCTTTCTCGCGGAGGCGGCTACCATCGGCGAGCGGCTTCTCGAGAAGAGGATCCTTGCCCGCAACGGCAGCTTTTCATGGATCGGCCCGGCCGGTTATGGAACAGAGGTCTATCCCCTTCGCATCGTCAAACTCGGCCCCTACCTCTATGACGGAACAGCGGGGATCGCTCTCTTCTTGGCCGCTCTGGAGCGGGTTGTCGGCGGTGGCCGCTATGGTGAGATGGCTCTGCAGGCCATCAGGCCCCTACGCCGGAAGATGTCCGAGTTGATCGCTGATCCGGAGCGGGGACACCAACTCCGAATGCCCATTGGAGGGCTCATTGGGATAGGATCGCTGATCTACTCTTTCCTGAAGATCGGAGAGTGGCTGGGCGATTCCAGCCTGTCCCAGGAGGCCCACGACCTCACGATTTTCATCACCCCCGAGCGGATCGCGCTGGACGAGCGGGTGAGGATCCAAACAGGGAGCGCGGGAGCGATTCTGGCTCTGCTGGCGCTGAACGCCTGCCATCCGGAGCCCAACCGGGATGGCCGGACCCCGCTCGCTATCGCTGAGGACTGCGCGAGTCATCTGCTGGCCCAGCGCATAGCTTACGAAGATCTCCCGAGGGCTTGGCGTCTCTCTCCGGGGAAGCCGCCCCTGGCGGACTTTGGCTATGGCGCTGCCGGGATCGCCTACGCGTTGCTGCGGCTGCAGGGAGTGAACCAGAACTCGGAGGTCCGGAAGGCAGCGGAAGAGGGATTCGCTTTCGTCGACGCCCTCTACTCGCCGGAGCACAGGAGCTGGCGGGACATCCGGGCTGACTTCGAAACCCACTTTCAGGGGCCGGAATTGGGCACTTGGCGGGACTGGTGGGCCTCCGGAGCCGAGGATGTCATGAGTCAACTCGAAAGCCGGTCCAAGAACCCGGAAGCCGCAGAGGCTCAGAAGGTCCGGGAGTCGTTCCCCTCCTCTTGGTGCCATGGCTCGGCGGGGATTGCCCTCGGCCGTCTGGCGGTCCGCGACCTGCTCGATAGGACGGAATCTTGGGAAGCGGTGACCGGCGCCCTACAATCGCTGCGGCGGATTATGGAGGCTCCATCATTCGCCGAGCAGGGCGCACACGACCTGTGCTGTGGCCATTTCGGGAGAATCGAAGTGCTCTTGGAGGCCTCACGCCGGCTCCAGGCCCCAGACCTCCTCGCCACGGCTCGCTCTCTTGCTGTGCGGGTGGCACTCCGCGCCCAAGAGGTGGGGCGGTACGAGTTGAGCGCCGCCCGTGGATCGGGAGAGTACTCTCCGGCCCTGTTCCAGGGGGAGGCGGGGATCGGTTATACGCTGCTGCGCCTCGCTCGTCCGGAGTCCCTTCCGTGTCTCCTTCTGCTGGAGTAGTAGAGGTTACGACGTGAGTGGAACGGAGTCCCTCTCCGAGACCCTGGGGTTCCCTGACCCCTTGATCTCTGCAAACCTCTATGCCTCTGGACGCCTGGACCGCGCCATTGATCGGTTCGCCGTCCCCTTCTGGCGCGCTGCCGAGGCTCGAGGTCTCAACCGATCCTGCTACATATGGATCCTCCGTTATGCCCGCTGTGGGGAGCACCTGAAGCTCCGCTTGCACGGGCCCGAGTCGCTCCGCGCCTCCCTGGAAGCTCTTCTGGCAGAGACCCTGGCCCTCTACCTTGCTGGCCGGGACCCAGGGGATGAGCCTCTTCCAGGGCCGCAGAGGGCAAAGCCTGCCCCTCCTCTGGACCTCGAGGATGAGGCTACGGAGGACTATCCCGACGGCATATTCCTCCACACCCTCTATCGGCGGAGTCCTGTAGTCCTCGGTGCAGCCCCCTTGCTGCGGGACAACCGGTACACGGCCCTGTTTACGTCCTGCCTAGGCCGAGCCTGCAATCTGGTGCTGCGCTCCTTCGAGCTCGCCGAAACCGGCCGGATGATCCATCGGAGGCGCCAGGCTCTCCTGCTGAAGATCCTGACCGCTGGTCTGTCCGCCACCTTCCCCGAGTCGGAAGAACTCACAGGATACATCGCTTACCATCGCGACTGGCTGGTGCGGGCCCCGGTCCTTTTCCTGCGGGGGCGGATGGCCAAGGCCCAACAGATCCTCGGTCGCTATAACGACGAGAGAACCCGCTTGGATAGCTCCAGTCTGGAAACGTTGCGAGATCTCCTGCGAGGCCAAGAGCCGACCGATATTCATGAGGAGGAGTGGCGGCAGTCCCTGGTGGCGCTTCGCCTGTACCTGCAGGAAATCCAGGGCTTGGACCCAGACCCCTTCGTCCCAGGGCCTCTCTACCCCTCCTTGTTCAAGGTCTTCCACTGCGTGGCCAACCAACTCGGCATCAATCCCCTCAACGAGGGGTTTGCATGGCATCTCCTCCTCAATATAGTGCGGGGGGACGGCGCGGAGGATGGTTTCCGGCTGGTCCCACTCTGACCTGCAGCCCCGGAGTGCCTCGTGGAAGGAAACGAGTTCAACTTCGAGAAAGATTACAACTGGGCCGGCTTGGTGTCTGCGATCGGTCCGGAAGGTCAACTTTGGCTCCAAGCCTATGCCCAAGAGCAGGAGGTCCGCGATTGGATTCGGGAGGCTCTGGGCCTCATGAGACAACGGCAGCTCAAGCCGGGGATGGAGCTGTTGGACCGGGCGCGTGCCCGGTGGGAACCGCTATTAGCCATCGCCCCTGGGACCTACCATGTCATCGGGCGCTACTACTACGGAGCTCTCTCTTATTACGAGTATTGCGTTGAGGACTTCGAAGGAGCCGACCGGACGCTGGAGAAAACCCTCGAATCGATCCGAAATGCCGTAGAAGCGGAGCCCTGCCTGCTGCCGTTCTCAGCCGTCGCCTTGGACGTCCCGCTCAAGCAGGCCCAGATCGCCCGGGCTCGGGGACTTTGGGACGAGATGAGGAATCGCCTCCAGGATGTCCGGGAAATCGTCTTGGACCGGCGGCCTATGTTCGTACTCGCAAGCGGGCTTCCCGTCTATCATTACACCCTCGCCGCACCTTTCGCAGCGAACCCACCCCGCAACGGCACCGGCGAGGCGCTACGGTACCTTACGAACGAGGCCCTCCGCCTGGAAGTGTTTCAGCAGTGGGTTGAAATCCTCTATGCACTGCCCGATTTCCTCATCCCTTATCCCTAGGCCCTCCTCGAAGTAGGCCTTCGGATCGGGAGATCGGTCACGACACCATCACCCGCTTCACCATCCGGTCGAACCGCTCCCCCGCCAGGTAGACCCCGTCGAGCACGTTAGGGTCCAACTCGTCCACGTCGTCCACTTCCTTCTCCGCTTCCGCCTCTCCCGTGCCGGAGCCGCCCAAGGCCCGGTGCCGCTCCCGGACCGTCGTCGAGAGATAGATCGCCAGCGCTCGGTAGAACCGGGCGGCGAAGCCCGGATCGTTGGCCAGCTTGGCGTTGAGGGTCGACTTGGAGATGGCGAAGACGGTGGAGTCCTCCAGGGCACGGACGGTCGCGGAGGGGGGACGGGCGTCCACGAAGGACATCTCGCCCACGATCTCTCCGGCGTTCAGGCGGGCGATCTCCCTTTCGGGGCCCTTCCGGCCCTGGAGCCAGACGGCGAGGCGGCCCTCCAGGAGGATGAAGACGGCATCGATCGGCACGCCCTGCTGGATGAGGGTTCCCCCGGCGGGAACGAAGCGCCGGGCTCCCGCGGTGAGCATCCATTCGACGTCATCGTCGTTCAACTGGCCGAAGAGGAAGAGAACTTTTCTCACGCGGTGGCCCCTCTCTTCTGAAGATCTTGGAAGGGGAGGCGACGCCCTTTTCGGGGGAGGACCCGCCCCCAACGGGGGGAGGCCTGCCCCAAGGGGGTACGGACCTCCCCCCAGTGGGTACGGACCTCCCCCGAGCAGGTACGGGCCTCCCCCCACTGGGGGCGGCAGCCGCCCCGAGCGGGTACGGGTCTCCCCCGAGTGGGTACAGGCCTCCCCCTGTTCGGTACGAGGGTCCCCCCGCTGGGGACCGGGATTCCCCCGTAAGGGGAAAGGGTGCAGGAAGGCACCATGGGTTTCGCCACCTCTGCTCCTCCTTCAGGCGATCTGCCGCTCGGCGAGGCGGGCGAAGGGACCGCCGCGGCGGAGCAGTTCCTGGAAGGTGCCCTCCTCCACGACCCGCCCCGCGTCGAAGACGTAGATCCGGTCGGCGTTCTGGATGGTGCTGAAGCGGTGGGCGATGACGATGCGCGTGGCCTTCAGCCTTTCGAGGCTGCGGCTGACGACCTCCTGGGTGCGGTTGTCCAAGGCGCTCGTGGCCTCGTCGAAGAGGATGATGCGCGGGCGGTGGACGATGGCCCGGGCGATCAGGATGCGCTGCTTCTGGCCGCCGGAGAAGGTCTCGGCCCCCTCGCTGATGACGGTGTGCATCCCCATGGGCATGCCTTTGATGTCGTCCTCCAGACCCGCCATCTGCGCCGCCTCCCAGGCGGCGTCGATCCCCAGGTTCGAGCTGCCAATGATATTCGAAAAAATGCTCCCGGCCATGGGGCGCCCCGTCTGGAGCACGACGCCGATCTGGCGCCGCACGGACTGAACAGCCAGCCCCGAGAGGTCCTGCCCGTCGAAGTAGATGGACCCGGCCGTGGGCTTCTCGAAGCCCAGAACCAGCCGCAGGCAGGTCGATTTGCCCGCGCCTGACGGCCCCACCAGGGCGATGAACTCCCCGTGTCCAGCCCGGAAGGAGACGTCATCGAGAATCAGCGGCCCGTTCTCCTGGTAGCGGAAGGAGACGTGACTGAACTCGATCTCTCCCGCGAGTTCCCCCGGCTCGGCCTTGGACTCGTCCACCTCGGGGACCGTCTCCAGAATCGGCTTCAGGCGCTCGTAGACTGGCACCATGGCGAGGACGCTGGAGAGGACGGAGACCAGGGCCAGGGTCGCCGCCAGGAACTGGCCGAAAGCGGCGTTGAAGGCCAGGAACTCGCCCAGGGGCATAGCCTCCTTGGAGGAGAAGCCGACCACGGCGAAGATGGCGAGGGAGGTAAGCACTCCATAGACGGCATTGAAGACCGTCTGGGCGTTGGCAGCCCGCTGCGCCGCCAGGGTCTTGCGCCGCTGCTCGGCGAAGCGCTCGGCCCAGCGGGCGAAGGCCCGCGCCTCGGCGCCGGCCACCCGGAGCTTGGCGATGCCGTGGATCAACCCGAAGAGCAGGCTCGCGATCCTGCCTTGAAGCTCGAGCAGCGCGCGCTGGTGGCGGAGTTGGAGCCAGGTCAACCCTGCCGTCACGCCCCCCAGGACGGCCACCAGTGCGACCGCGATCAAGGCCAGCCGCCAACTGTAGTAGAAGAGGAGCGCGAAGCTGAAGACCGAGAAGATCGCGGCGAGCGCAGAGGTCAGGACGTTGCCCGTCAGCATCTCCCGGATGGCGTTGATCCCAAGCGAGCGGTTGGCGAGGTCGCCCACGGTGAAGCGCCGAAAGAAGGCGGCCGGTAGCGCCAGCAGCCGATCCCAGACCGCCCCCTGAAGAGTGCCGTCCGCCTTGCCTCCGAGCCGCAGCACGGCGATGCTCCGGGTCACCTGGAAGACGCCGCCGGCCAAGGCACTGACAATCAGGGCCAGGGTGATCTGCCCAAGCTGGCCGCGGTCGGCGCTGGGGATCACATTGCCGAAGACCTGGCCGGTCAGGATGGGCACCAGGAGCCCCAGGAGACCGCCGGCGGCCCCCATGAGCAGGAGGGTGAGGATGTCGCCCCCGCGTCCCCGGAGGGCCATGCGCAGCAGGTCCCCACGGGTCACCGGCCGCTCGGGCAGCGGTGGATAGAACATGTAGGCGTCGCCGCTCAGGGTCTCGGCAAGGGCGGCGTTGACCGGGGTACGCGTGCGCTCGACCGGATCGACCAATTCGTAGCTGCGGGCCGAGGTCGGCAGCAGGGCCACCGCGCGCTTGACCTTCTGCTCGGCATCCAGGAAGCGAAAGGCCACGAGCGGGCCGTTGTCGCGGCGCCACCAGTCGTCCCGCAGGATGACCCGGCGGGAGCGGACCCGGGAGGCCTCGCAGATCTGGAGGAAGCGGTCCCCCTGGCGGCCACCCTCCTGCCAGTCCGGCAGGGCGCGGATAGGGATGCCCTGGGCATCCCCCACCAGGCGGGCGGCAGCGAGGAGGGGGTCCGGAGTCTCGTCGAGGGCCACTCGACCTCCAGAGATCGGCCGCAGGACGGAGGCGAGCCGCGCATAGGCGCCGCGGAGGGCAGCGCGGTCGAGGTCCACCTTGCGGTCCAGCCGCTCTCGCTCCCGCTGCCCGGCGCGCTCGGTCTGCAGGGCGACGTAGCGGAGGCAGAGATCGTGGAAGCGGGCGAGCCCCTGCCAGAGCCCCTCGTCGCGAGCCTCGCGGAGTACGGCCTCGGTGCCCAGGGAGGCGAGCCGCGCCTCGCCGGAGCTGACGAGCCAGAGCCCGTCGGGCACGGGCACGAGGTCGCCGTCGCCGAGGGCCAGCCCCTCCTCGCCCAGCAGCCGGGAGTTCCCCTCCAGGTGCCGGACCCAGGCCACCCCTTCCCGGGAGCGGGCGGTCCGGCCGGTCTCCGCGAGGTGCGTCTCCGCGCCGGGCCGCAGCTCCTCGAAAGCCTTGGGACCCGCCGGCCGGGCGATCTCCCCGAAGAGGCCGGACAGCCAGGCGTCGAGCCGGGCGGACAGCTCCGCGGCCACCGCAGGGTCGCGGGCCAATTCCCGCAGCTTCGCGCGGTCGAGCCGCCGCAGGCGGGTGCCCGGGCGGCCCACGGCGAGGAGGCCGAGGCCGTCACCGTTCCGCTGCGGGCCGAGGCCGCAGAGCATCTGCCCGGCGGTTGCGGTCCAGAGGTGGGTCCGCGGTCCGGCGGCCTGGCGCGGGACGGCGAAGACCTCCGCCGTCCCCTCCTCCACGAGCCAGACCTCGCGGCTGGAATCGAGCGGCAGGGGGGCGTTGCCGGCGAGCCGGATCTCCTCGTCTCCCTGCGCCATCGCCCGTTCGAGGTCCGAAGAGTCCATCCTGCCTACTCCGCGCTGATCAGACGGGCGTAGGGGCCTTCGACCCCCTTGAGAACGTCGTGGGTGCCGCGCTGGACGACCTTGCCCCGCTCCAGCACGATGATCTCGTCGGCGTCCCGGATGGTGCTGAGCCGGTGGGCGACGATGAGGCAGGTGCAGCCCCGCCGCCGCAGGGCCTCGTCGATCCGGCTCTCCGTGGTCGGGTCGAGGGCGCTGGTGGCCTCGTCGAGGACCAAGACCGTGGGCCGGCCCACCAGGGCGCGGGCAATCTCCAGGCGCTGCCGCTGGCCGCCGCTCCAGTTGGCGCCCCCCTCCTCGACGGGGCTCTCGTAGCCGCCGGGCCGGGCCGCGACATCCTCGTGGATGCAGGCGTCCTTGGCCGCGGCCACCACCTCGGGCAGGGGGATGGTGGAGTCCCACAGCGTCAGGTTCTCCCGCACGGTCCCTTCGAAGAGGAAGACGTTCTGGTCCACCGCGGCCAGGGAGTTGGTCAACACTCCCGGCGGGACCTCGGAGCGGCTGCGGCCGTCGAAGAGGATCTCCCCCTCCCAGGGCCGGTACAGGCCGGTGACCAGCCGGGCGATGGTGGACTTGCCGCTCCCCGACCCACCCACCAGGGCCACCCGGGAGCCGGGCCTCAAGGTGAGGCTCAAGCCCTCGATGAGCGGTGGATCGAGCCGGCTATAGCCAAAGGAGACGTTGCGCAGCTCCAGGAAGCCCGCCAGCTTGACCGGCTCTCCAGCGGCCGGCACCTCTCCGGGGCCGCTGTCGACCGCAGGGTCGATGCGGTAGCGCAGCACGTCGTCGAGGCGGTTCATGTCCCCCTCGACCGTCTGCAGCTTGCCGCCCAGGCTCACCAGCCGGTTGACCGGCGCGATGAAAAGGCCCATGAGGAGCTGGAAGGCCACGAGCCCCCCCAGGGTCATGTCGCCGTTCATCACCCGGTGGCCGCCGATCCCCAGGATGAGGGCGGTGTTGACCGCCGAGAGCAGCGGTGGGACGGCGTCCAGGATCTGGGTGTAGCGCTCCAGTTCCTGCCGGCCGTTGACCACCTTGGCCTGGTAGCCCGCCCAGCGGGTGAAGAGGTCGGACTCGCCCCCGGTCGCCTTCAGGGTCTCGATGGTCTGGAGGCCGCCGATGGCCGTGCCGGTGAGCTTGCCCTGGTCCTGCGCGAGGCGGCGGTTGCCGTCCACGCGCTTGCGCGAGACCCAGCGCAGGGCGGCCACGTTGAGCGACACGATGCCGATGCCCACCAGGGTCAGCACCGCGTCGTACTGGAAGAGGATGAGGGCGAAGAAGACGATCATCAGGGTGCCCAGGGCGTTGGTCGCCAGATCGCGGGAGAGGAGCTGCGCGACCCGGTCGTTGATGGCGACCCGGGAGCTGATGTCGCCGGCGAAGCGCTGGCTGAAGAACTCGGACGGCAGCCGGAGCACGTGCCAGAGGAAGCGGCTCGAGCCCCCCACGGCCATGCGGGTTTCGAGGCGCAGCAGATAGCTCTGCTGGATCCAGGTGAGCGCCCCCATCACCAGGGCGGTGAGCCCCATGCCCCAGAGCAACGGCGGCAGCCAGTCCCGCCGGTTCTCCAGCAGGACGCTGTCGATGAACACCTTGGAGAAGACGGGGATGACCAGCCCGGGGATCACCAGGGCAAGTCCGACCAGGAGGACGAATGCCAGGGCGGACCGCGCGCCGGCCAGGCGGCTGCGCAGCGCCGGGATCAGGCTCGGCGGCTCCCCCCGCTTCTCGAACTGGGGGCCCGGCTGAAAGGTCAGCACGACACCGGTGAAGGCCTGGTCCAGTTCCTCCTCGGTGACCACCCGCGGCCCGCCGCCCGGATCGTTGAGGTGGACCTTTCCCTTCTTGCCGAACCCCTCCAGCACCACGAAGTGGTTGAAGTTCCAGTGCAGGATCATGGGCGGCCGGGTCGTCCGCAGGCTCTGGGGCTCCTTCTTGTAGCCTTTGGCCTCCAGGCCGTACTGGCGGGCCGCCTTGACGACGTTGCTCGCCTTGCTGCCGTCGCGGGAGACGCCGCAGGCGATGCGCAGCTCCTCCAGGGGGACCCAGCGGCCGAAGTGGGCCAGCACGATCCCCAGGGCCGCGGCCCCGCACTCCACCGCCTCCATCTGCAGGACGGTCGGCGTGCGGACCCGGCGGGGCGGCGCCTGCGCGCCCGGCTTGGCCGTGCCCTGGAAGAGGCCGAGCATCAGAAGCCCAGCTTCTCCCGGACCTTGGGGATGACGAGGTTGATCGGGGCCTCCTGGCGGACGACGACGTCCCCCGTGGCCAGGGTGCCGCTGCTGATCTTCAGGTTGGGTCCCCGCGAGGAGGACCACCGGAAGCCGGAAGGGGTCGCGGGGTCCCGATCCAGGGCCACGTTCACCTGGATCGGAGGCCCTTCCGCCATCAGCTTCTGAGCGAGCGCCTCGTTGCCCAGCAGGCGGACCATGCCGCGGGAGGTGGCGGGATACTCCGCGGCCCAGGTGACCCGGCCCAGGATGGAGCCGAACTCCTCCCGCTTGACCGTCGACGGCGAGAGACGGACGGCCATGCCGGGCTGCACCCGCTTGCCCGCCGTGGCGGGGACGAAAAGCACGGCCATCAGGTCGTCCGAGACCACTTCCAGGTTGAGGACGGGCGTGCCGGGGCTGACCACGTCCCCGCGGTCCACCAGCAGCTCCAGGACCCGGCCGGCGTGGGGGGAGACGACGCGGGAAGCCTCGCCGAGCTTCGCCTGCCGCTCTCGCAGCTCGATCTCCAGATCGCGGATCTGGGCCTCCCGGGACTGGATCTGCTGGTCCACCTGCTGCTCGGCCTCGACCCTCTTGAGCTCCAGGCCGTTCAGCTCCAGCCGGGCGCTCGCGAGCTTGTCCTGGGCCACGTTCAGGTTTTGCTCGGAGGCGAGGAGGGTCTGCTTGGTGATGAGGCCGTCTTTCAGGAGGTCCCGCTCCGAGGCGATCCGCTCCCGGATCAGCGTCACCTCCCGCTCGGCAGCCTCGATGCTCCGCTGGAGATTGGCCCGCTGCTGGGAGAGGTCGCGGCCCCGCAACTGCCTCTGCGCGCCGGCGTAGCGCAGCAGGTCCTGGTACTCGGAACGGGCGTCGGCGAGCTTGTCGCGGCTGTCCTGGATCTGCCGCAGCAGCTCCTCCTGGCGGATGCGGGCGACCACCTGCCCTTTCGCGATCACGTCCCCCACGGCGACCAGGATCTCCTGTACCTGGCCGTTCTCCGCGGCCACCAGGCTGGAGACGCCGCCGCGGCGGAGCAGGATGCCCTCGCCCCGGGCCTCGGTGGGGATGGCGCCGAAGACCCCCCAGGCGACCGACGTGAGGAGCAGCACCCCCAGGGCCCCCAGGGCGAACCAGCCCTTGGGGTCCGTGACCTGCATGAGCTGATCGAGCTGCTCGGGGGAGGACAGCCTCTCGAGCGCCACCTTGCGGAAGATCATGGCCCTTCTCCTGATGCGACGGGAACCGTGGTGAGCTGACCCACCTCGACGACATGGGCGTCCCCGGGGGGGAGGAGCGTCCCGGTCTCGAAGCGCAGCCGGGCCACCGCGACCGCCAGGGCGAGGTGCGCCGAGACCTGGGACTGCCGCGCAGCCGTCAGCCGGTCCCGCTGGGAGATCACGTCGATGAGCGTCGAGGTGCCGGCCCGCAGCTTCTTCTCCTCGTTCTCCACCGCCCGCTCGAAGAGGCGCACCGCCTCGGCGGCGCGGTCGAGCTGCTGGGCGTTGCGGGCCACGGCGTCGAGGGCGATGGGGACGTTGGCCCCGATCTGCCGGGAGAGGAGGTCCTCCAGGAGCGCGGTCTGCGCACGGGCCTCCTCGATCTGGATCAGGTCGCCCCGCGCCCGGCTGTTCGGCGTTGGCCACGACAGGGAGAGGGACAGGGCCGAGCCGGCGCCGGGGACGTTGCGGTACAGGGGCGAGAAGAAGCTGCCCGTGCCCGTCCCCTCCACCAGCCCGGTATAGCTGGGGGTGAAGACCAGGTCGACCTGAGGCTTGAGCGAGTTGTCCGCGGCTTTCCGCAGGAATTCGGCGGCACTCCGGCGCTCCCGGGTGGCCTGCAGGTCGGCCCGCCGCTCCAGGGCTCGAGCGATCCAGTGGGAGCTGTCCGCGGCGGCGGGCACGGCCGCGGCGGGGACCGTGGGGAACGGGTCCGACGGCAGCGGCAGGGTGGCGATGCGCTCCGGCTCCAGGCCGATCTCCCGGCCCAGGGCCTGGCGGGCCTCGAAGAGAGCCCGTTCGCCGCCGATGCGGGCCGTCTCCTTGGCCATGACGTTTGCCTCGACCTGGACGAGGTCGGCTGCCGGGGTGACATCCGCGTCGATCAGCTTGCGCGTGGTCCCCAGGAGTTCGCGGGCCCGGTCTTCGCTCTCGCGGAGGATCTCCAGGTTCAGCAGGGCCGCCCGCGCCTGCCAGTACTGGGAGACGACCGCCAGGGCCCGCTCCGAGGTCGTCTGCCGCAGGTCCAGCTCGCTCGCGGTCACCTGGCGCTCCGCCGAGAGCTCCGGAGCGGCGACCGCCTCGCGGCCGCGCCCCCGCAGCAACGGTTGGCGGAACGTGAACGAGACGGTGCCCAGATTGACGGCCCCGGGATCGCCTGTCCCCTCGGCCGTGCGCGTCAGCAGGAACCCCGGCTCGATGGAGAAGCCGGTGCGGAACCGTTTCGTCATCCCCAGGCTGTTGGTGAGGGTGTTCCGCTCCCGGCTGCTGCTCTCCGACAGCGGGTCGTCCACCCGCCTCTCGGCGACGCTCGAGCTCAGGACCGGATCGAAGAGGCTCTGGGCGCTGAGCAGGGCGCCACGGGACGAGCGCAGCCGGCTCTCCTCGATCGAGAGGTTGCGGTCCTGGTCCAGCATCAGACGGACCGCTTCCACCAGGCCGATGCCGGGCGCTGGGACCGGCTCGGCCGCGGCGGCGACGCCTGCCTGCAGCAGCCAGAGCACCCCTGCAAGGGCGGCAACGGCGGAACCGAGATGCCAGAGCCTGCGGAAGGGGGGCGGAAGCGAGAATCCGCGAGGGCAGATCAGGACTGCGGAAAAACCGGAAGGAATCGTCGAAGACATGGCCCGTCCGTTTCTTGGTGTTGCATACTACATCGTCCTATTACCGGATCAGGCGAGGGCTAGGCTAACACCATGACCCCAGGGATTCAAGCCGAGATCCTGGCCCGTCTCGGGGCCTCCCCTGCCGAGGCCCAGGAGCTCCTGGCCTACAACGAGAACGTCTTCGACCTCCAGGCCCTCACCCCGGAGGTGCGGTTTCCGCTGCCGGACGAGCCGTTCGTGGCCTTCTGGGAGCCGCTGGTGGCCGCGAGCCGGGAGCGCGGCGCGTTCGCAGTGCTGCGGGAGCACCTCCCCCAGCTCCGCTTTCCCATCGATGCAGGGATCGGCGAGTCGGAGCCCTACCGGGCCGCCACCCGCCGGGGAGCGCCGGTCGAGACGATCCCGGAGGCGACCGGGCTCGCGCTGGAGCACCCGGAAGCGATCGAGCTGGACCTCTACGCCAGCCCGGCGGGCCGCATCCCCCTGCTGATCGCCCGGCGCCGGCCGGAGTTCGTGGCCCTGATCCAGGCCCTGACGAGGAAGAACGAGCCGGAGCCGGTCTCCGCGGCCCAGGGGGCCCTCATGGTCTCCGGCTACAACAACTGGAGCCGGATCGGCGAGCTGCGGCGTACCTGGGAGGCTCGGGAGCCATCCGAGCGCCAGGCCACCACCTGGGCCGAGGAGTTCCGTCGGATCCAGGCGCAGCGCGATCTCTACCAGGACCGCTTCATCCTGCTCTCGGACGGCCCCTACAGCGCCGTGCCGGCGGCCGATCTGCGGCTGGAGGAGGGGGAGTGGCGGGAGATCTCCCTGGCGATCCGGCGCGACCACGAATGCGCGCACTACTTCACGCGCCGGCTCTTCGGCTCCATGCGCAACAACGTGCTCGATGAGCTGATCGCCGACTATGCCGGCCTGGTGGCCGCCATCGGGAGGTTCCATGCCGGCTGGTTCCTGCGCTTCATGGGACTGGAGGAGTTCTCCCGCTATCGGGCCGGGGCCCGGCTGGACCTCTACCGGGGCAAGCCGCCGCTCTCCGACGGCGCCTTCCGGATCCTCCAGGCCCTGCTCAAGGCCGCCGCGGAAAACCTAGAGCGCTTCGATGCTCGGGAGCCGGTGGGAAAGACGCCCGCGGAAAGGGCCCTGCGGATCGCGGCCCTCGCCTCCCTGCGGTTGGAAGAGCTGGCGTCTCCCGAGGCCGTGGACGCCCTCACCCGAGCCGTCGCGGCGATCCGGGAACAGCCGCGGATCTCGCCCGCGTGACGATCAGGTTGTGGGGCACCCGCGGGGAGCCTCCACGGAGCCGCGCGGCGATGGCTGCCGCCGCCACGGCGTGGCCCTGGGGCGACCAGTGGGTGTCCTGGGGGAAGTACAGGATCTCGCCCCGCGCCGCCCTTTCCCGGAACACCGGGGTGAGGTCCAGGTACACCGCTCCAGGATCGGCCTGCCGCACGATCGCCTCCAGCCGGCGAGGGAGATCGTTCCGGGACCAGTGGAGGGGCTCGGCATTGGCGGCGAAGCGGCAGCGGTCGAGATAGATCCGGTCCTTGCTCGGCACGAAGACCACCAGGAAGCGGGTCCCCTGGCGCGCGCAGAGCCGGCCGGCCTCGCCCAGCACGCGGCGGACCTCCCCCAGCGCCTCCTGCTCGCGCGGCGAGAGGCGGTGCGACTTGTACTCGAAGTACATGCGCACGTCCCTGCCGTCCCGCTCGTGGAACAGGCCCGAGGGATAGGCGAGGGTCCCGGTCGCGTCCTCCCCCAGCCGGGTGCGGACGAGACGGCGGAGGGCGTAGAGGGTGTTGCGCGTGAAGGAGCGCAGGGCGAAGGAGTGGTTCCGCCGCGAAAGCTCGGGCCAGACCGGGAGGGCCCGGGCGTAGCGCTCGACGTCCTGGAGATCGTTGCCCTCGAAGAAGGCCCAGACGCAGACGTGGGGATGGAGCGGCAGGCCGTAGCGCTGGAGCACCTGCAGCTCCTGCTGCGGCCCGTACCAGGATTGCCCCAGGTTGACGACCCGCTGGCGCAGGCCGGCCGCGAGACGGGAGGTTACCATCTCGGCCGCCGTGACGCCCCAGCCCTCGATGAAGGAGTCGCCCACCACTACGACGTCCGCCGCGTGGGGGTCCGGGCGGTTGCGGAACCCATTCCGGTCGTACTTGTAGAGCACGCCGTCCCACACGAACTCGTCGTGCGGCCGGTGGAGGTGGAGCAGCGTCGGATCGACCAGGTTTCCCGGATGGCTCCACGGCTCGGCGGCCGGCGTGCCGAAGAGCACGCGGAAGTCGACGAAATGCAGGTATACGAGAAGCTCGAGGAAGCCGACGAGGAAGGCCAGCGAGGCGCTCGTCACCGCGAATCCCCTGGCCAGCTCGCCGCGCCGCCGCCGGGCGATCGCAAGGGCCGTCCCCCAGGCCAGGAGATAGACGGCGACGAGGTCCGAAAGCAGGTATGCGTTGGGAAGACGGCCCGGGCTGGTCCAGAAATGCAGCCCGAGCGCCAGGGCTCCCCCCAGGAGCGTCAGCCGGAGCGCAGCCCGGCCGGGTCCGGAATCTCGATGCATGCGCCCTCCTCTACCGGAAACGCCGGATTCCTGAACTCTGGAATCAGTGCCCGCTTCTTGAAGCAAAAGACGGGCCACAGAAGGCGGGATCGGATCAAGCGGAGAGGGCCGCTCTCTCGAAGCGATCCCACTCCTCCTCTGCCATGGGGATCCCATGGACCCGCCGGTCGGCGGCCGACGCGCTCTCCAGGTCGCCGGGCACGATCACTCGCTCCGCTCCCGCCGCCGGCTGGGTTCTCACGATCCCCATCAGCCGCGAGAGGTCCTCCCGGAATTCTCCAGGCTCCCGGAAGGCCGCGACGTCGATGGCCAGGAAGAGGTGGGCCACCCGCCGGGGCTCGTCGAAGGGGGGCGTGTAGAGGTGAGAAAGCTCGTGGTCCAAGGGCATGCCGGTCAGGAGGGCGCAGAGGATCTCCACCATCATTCCCAGGCAGTGCCCCTTGTGCCCGCCGAGGGGCTTCAGGGCGGCGACCTCGCCCCCGCCGGCGGCGTCTCCGCCGTCGCCGGTCACGGCCCAGCCGGGCTCGAGCGGGAGGTCCTGGTCCCGGTGGTGCTTGACTCTGGAGTAGGACACCTGGCTGGTGGCGAAGTCGGCGCAGAAGAGGTCCTCGCCCAGGCCGCGCACCGCCAGCGAGAGCGGGTTGGTGCCAAAGAGAGGCCGGACGCCGTTGTACGGCGCCACCAGGGCGTCGCTGTTGCTGAAGGAGAGGCCGAGCGCGCCCTGGCGCGCCATCTCCAGGGTGTGGACCGAGGCGGCGCCGAAGTGGTTGGAGTTGCGCACCGCCACGGCGCCGACGCCGAACCCGCGCGCCAGCCGCACGGCCTCGGCGCAGGCCGCCCGCCCCGCCACCAGGCCGAGAGCGTGCCCGGCGTCCAGGAGACGCGCGGCGTGGCCGCCGGACCAGCGGAGCTCGGGGCGCGCCTTGCTCCGGCCGCCGTCCAGCTCGGCCAGGTAGGTGGGGAACAGGCGGATGCCATGAGTGTCGATGCCGCGCAGCGACGCCTCGAGCAGGCCGTCCACCACCCAGCCGACGTGCTCCTGTGGGAGCCCCCGGCGCAGGAGGGCGTCCTCCATGAGCCGGGCCAGGCTGCCGGCGGGGACGGTCCTCAAGACCCGTGCCCCGAAGCCGCCAGTTCGGGCTGCCGGGCGGCCACCCGGTCGCGCACGAAACGGGCGAAGCGGGCGACCCCTTCGGCGATCTGCTCTCCGGTGACGTAGCTGAAAGCGAGCCTCACCTGGCGCTCCCGCCCGGGTGTGAGGGAGAAGAAGCTCATGGGGCAGACGACGACGCCGTAATCGCGCGCGCAGGCCAGGAGGCACTCGTCGGTGAACTCGAAAGGCAGGTCCAGAGTGAGGAAGAAGCCGCCCTCGGGCCGGTTCCAGCGCACCCCCTCGGTGCCGCCAAAGCTCTCCTCCAGGGCTGCGAGCATGCGGTCGCGGTTCGCCCGGTAGAAGGGGAGCCTCTCTGCCATCAGGGGCTGCAGCGAGCCGCCGGCCTCGATCAGCATGCCGCCGGCGATCGCCTGGACGACGGGCGAGGTGGTGACGGTGGTGAGGCTCTTGACCTTCGACAGCTCGGCGGCGAGAAGGACCCGCTTTCCCGAAGGGAGGACCACCTGCTGGTCCGCCACCAGGAAGCCCAGCCGCAGGCCGGGGAAGAGGGTCTTCGAGAAGCTCCCCATGTAGATCACGACCCCGTGCTCGTCGAGCGCTTTCAGCGTGGGGAGCGGCGGGCCGTCGTAGGAGAACATGCCGTAGGGGTTGTCCTCCCAGACGAGCATCCCATGCTCGCGAACGATGTCAAGCAGGGCACGCCGGGCTTCGACCGGCATCCGGGTGCCCAGCGGGTTGTTGAAGTCGGGGACGTCGTAAAGGGCGCGCGGGCGCCGCCCCATCCGGCGGGCTTCCTCGATCCCCGCGAGCACGGCCCCGGGATCGAGGCCGCGCTCGCCGGTGGGCACGGGAACCAGGGTGAGCCCCAGGATCCGGGCCAGCCCGGGAATGCCGATGTAGGTGGGATCGCTGACCAGGAGGGCATCCGCCGCCGGATCGATCAGACCCATCAGGAGGATGGCCATCCCCTCCTGACAGCCGGTGGTGACGATGATCGATTCGGGGGCGGCGTCGATCCCCTCGTCGAGGGCGAGCTGCCGGGCGACCAGGTCGTTGATGATGCCGTTGGTCTTGTTGTACTGCCCGAGGTCGTTCCAGACGGCGCGGGCGGGCTGACCGCAGGCGCGCGCCCGGGAGTCCACCCACAGGGCGGCCCGCCCGAGGCTCCCCTCGACGTCGAAGTGCCGCTCCGACGGCCGCCCCGGAGCGAACGAAACCGCTCCGGGGTAGCGATGCACCACCTCGTTGAGGAAGTTCATCACATCGAGCAACGGGTCGCCGAGGCAACCCTTGAGGGTGACGTCCATGGCAGCGCCCGCGGGGCTCAGAAGGCGTCCTTCTTCTCCAGTTGCTCGAAGAGCTGCTGCACGCTCTGGTCAGAGAAGTCGCCGCCCATCCGCTCGATGAACTCGAACATCATACCCGATCCGTCATCGCGCTTGGAGAAGATCTGCCGCAATCCGGGGCTCTGGATGACGGTGGTATCGAACTCCATGCCGGCCGCCTTGAGCTCCTCGGCCATCTCGGGCAGGTTCTGGACGCCGATGGCCAGGTGCTGGACGCCGGGGCCGTAGTGCTCGATGAAGCGGGAGACCTGCGACTCGGGCGAGGTCCCCTGCAGAAGGACCACCGTCACCGGGCCCGCCTTGAGCACCGCCGAGACCATGGCAGTCTGCTTGCCCTCCGTCCGGCGGCGCTCCTTCAGTTCAAAGCCGAGGACGTCGGTGTAGAACTTGATCGATCCTTCAAGGTCGTGAACGGCGATGGCGACGTGATCGACCGCGGTGGCATACTTGGCGAGCACCGCCGTCATCGGCTGGGTCATGACTTTGCTTTCGCTGCTCATGCAGAGGACTCCTCTCTGGATTGCGAAGGTTCGCGAAGGACTCCGTCCGTGCTCCGGGAAGGGGACGGAGCCGCCTTATAAGGTGCCGCGTCCGTCCTTGGCCGTGACTTTCAGTCGACGACGGCCCGGTCGTGGCAGACTGCGAGAGTGGCGGACCACGAGCCTGGGCTGCGGGCCATCCTCCTGGGAGCGAGCAACCTTAAGGCCGCCCTCCCAACCGTCCTCGAAGGGATCCGACGGAAGGCCGCCGGGCCCACCGAGGCGCTGGTGGCCTGCGGGCACGGCCGCTCGTACGGCACCTGGAGCCGCTTCCTTTTCGTGCGGAGGCTGCCGGGCATCGCCGGCTGCGGTCTCTGGCGGGCGCTGGAGGGGCGCCCACCCCTCCGGACCCTCGCCCTGATCACGGATGTCGGAAACGACCTGGCCTACGGCGCCGGCGTCGTGGAGATCGCCGGCTGGGTGGAAGCCTGCCTCGACCGGCTGGCGCATCACCAGGCCGAGACCGTCCTGACGCTCCTCCCCCTGGCCCGCTTGGAGAAACTGTCCGCCTGGGAGGTCCGGCTGGCAGCTTCCCTCCTCTTTCCGGGGAGGCCGGCGCCATGGCCAGGGCTGCTGGAACGGGCTCAGGAGCTCGATGCGCGGCTGCGGCGGATGGGCCGGGAACGGGGAGCCCATCTCGTGGAGCCCGAGGCCGCCTGGTACGGGAGAGACCCCATCCACCTCCACCGGCGAGCGCGGCCTGGGGTCTGGGACCGCGTCCTCTCCCTGTGGCCCACGGACCCGGGCGCTCCCGGCCGGTCGGCCGCGGGCCGGGTCCGGATTCCGCTCCTCGGCACCGAAGAGCTCCGCCTTCATGGCTTCATCCTCCGCACTCCTCAGCCCGCCGTGCGCCTCGAAGACGGAACGACCGTCGCGCTCTACTGATGGAAGGTGAGGTCCGGGTCGTAGCGAAGCCGCTTCAGGTGGGTGGCCACCCGGGTCACCACCTCGAGACTCGCCCTCTCGGCCGCTGCGGCCCGATGCAGGAAGGTGAGGGCCGCCAGGGCCTCGCGATGGATCTGCCGCGAGGAGAAGATCGCCAGCATCTCCTCGGCAATCCGCTTCAGCTCGGCCGTCCGCCCCTGTTCGGCGTAGAGCAAAGCGAGGTCGAGGGATACGAGCGCGGTATCATAGGCCGCCTCTTCAGAGAGGAAACCCGTCCGCGCCGCCTGCAAGTGCGTCTCCGCCTTCTGGGTCTGTCCGAGCCCGCGGGCGATCCTGCCCGCCACCCAATGGCATCGGTTCTGGGTATGGCCATCCAGGAACCGGTCGTAAAGGGGGCGGGCCTGGATGAATAGGCCTCGAGCCTCCATGAAGCGGCCCGCCTCGGCCAAGGTTGTGATCAAGTTGTGATGAGCACTCCAGAGGAGCCGGGGCTCCCGCTCGGCGTCGATCAGCTCCAGGGCCTCATGGAGCAACGGGATAGACCGCTCCGGCGTCCCCGCCTGCTCGTACACAAGTGACATGCTGACCAGGGCCCGCCCCACCCGGTGCGTCTCTCCGACCTCGCGGTAGATCCGGAGGGCCCGGAGCAGCAGGCGCTCGGCCGCGGCGAATCGCCGCTGGTCGCGGCGGAGAGAAGCCCGGAGGTCGAGAAGGAGCGCCCGCTCCAGGACATCTCCCGTTCCCTGTCGCAGGAGGGTAAAGGCCTTCTCGAACGCCTCCTCCGCACCTTGAAGCTCGAAACGTACTCGGAGGGCATTTCCGACGTACCCCCAGGCCCGAGCACGCAGGTCCTCGATACGCTCCGCGCCGTAATAGCCTGCCTCGAGAGCGTTTGCCAAGCTGAGGGCGAGCCGGGCGAGGCTCTCGGCGGAGAGTGGGTTTGCGAAGCACTGCTCCCGGGCGTGCTCGATGAGTCTCTCCAGCAGCCCCCAGGTCTGGAAGCGGGGGTGATTGCGAATTAGCATCTCCCGCCGCTCGGGCGGCTGCTCCATCAGCTCGGCAAGCCGCGCCGGGGCCTCAGCCCGCTCCGCCGCGAGAGACTGTGCATGGACCAAGAGCCGCCTCTCGGCCGCCGCGATCGCCCGGCCGTAGTCCACCGCCCGATTGGGCCAAGGCAAGACTTCGGCCAGTCTCTCCACAAGAGGTCCCGACCTACGGTCCAGGATGACTTCGAGCCGCTTGCGGCAGTGCACACACCACGCCAAGTGCTTCATCAGGCCGCGATGCTCCTCCGCTAGGAAAGAGACGAACTCTTGGAGCGATAGCGGACACGAATGGATCTTCAACGGTGGACTCCCAGGGTCACAGCAAACATAGCTCTATGATACTCCCCAAGGGCAAAAAGTACGCCGTTCGTACAACGAGATCGAGCGGAACATGGCGGCCCGGGGGACAGGTTTCCCCGGGCCGATCCTCGTCCTATCCAGGCGGACCTAGCTTTCGCAGTTGATCGGATGGCCGTTCGGGTCCGAGCCACATCCTGCCTTTTCCTGGGCGTCGGAAGGGGTCCGGTCAGCGGGCTCTAACCCTATCAACCGGAAAAGGGAAGCCAGCCAGTCCCAGGCGGTATCCAGCAGGCCCTCGGCCCTGGGGGTGGCGGGCGCCTGACGGGCGGGCGCGGAGGGCCAGGCCTGCGCGGTTCCGACCGTCAAGGCTACGAGAACAGCGGGGATAGCAATCCAGCGAATCTTACGAGACATATGAGGTCATCTCCTCTCCAAGTCCCCTGAGCACGGGCCCCCATGGCCGCGTGGGGGGACCTCCTAAAGAGTGACACGTTTTGGCGGAAATGCGACCTCTCTCCCAGGGAAAAGGTGCTCGATCCGCCTTAGAAGTTCTGGGACTTACAGATTATAGACCCATTTCCGTCTTATAGGGGGGCAGAAGGACGAAAAGTTGCCCGCGGTCGGGAGACCTTTCCCAGGAAGCCGGTACCATGGCCAGAGTTGCTGGAGGGGGCAAGAAAGCTCGAGCGCGGCTGCGGATGGGCCAAGCGCGCGCCGTCCGCCCCGTGTATTGACGGAAGAGATCTCAGGGTCTGTAGTAGAGCCGCTTCAAGTGACGGTCCGCCAGTGACCCTCTAATGGCTCAGCTCCTCGGCGGCGGAAGCCTGCCTCAGAAAAGCCAGGGCTGCTAGTGCCTCGCGGTGGATCTGCCGCGAGGAGAAGATTATGAACATCTCCTCGGAGATCCGCTTCAGCTCAGCCATCCTCCCCCGCTCGGCGTAGAGGGCGGCCAGATCGAGGGAAACGAGAGCGGTACTGTAAGCCGCCCCCGCGGCTATGAAGCCCGCTCGCGCCTCCTGCAGGTGCGCCTCCGCTTTCTGAATCTGGCCTAGTCCGCGGGCGATCCTACCCGCTACCCAACAACGCCGGTTCTGGGTGTAACCGTCGGGAAACCGGTCGTAAAGGGGACGGGCCCGAATGAACTGGCCTTGGGCTTCCATGAGGCGGCCGGTCTCGGTCAAGGCCGTTACTAAATTGTGATGAGCGCTCCAGAGGAGTCGGGGCTCTCGCTCGGCGTCGATCAATCCCAAGGCCTCATGGAGCAACGGGATAGACCGCTCCGGCGTCCCCGCCTGCTCGTACAAGGCCGTCATGCTGACCAGGGTTCGACCCACTCGGTGCGTCTCACCGACCTTGCGGTAGATCCGGAGGACCCGGAGCAGTAAGCGCTCCGACGCCGCGAATCGGCGTTGGGCGCGGAGGAGAGAAGCCCGGAGGTCGAGGAGGAGCGCCCGCTCCAGGACATCTCCCGTCCCTTGTCGCAAGTGGGCGAAAGCCTTCTTGAAGGCTTCCTCCGCGCCTTGAAGCTCGAACTGGATCCGGCGGGCGTTGCCGACGTACCCCCAGGCTTGGGCTCGCAGGTCTTCGATGCGCTCCGCGCCGTAGTAGCCCACCTCGAGAGAGTCTGCCAAGCAAAGGGCGAGGCGGGCGAGGCTCTCAGCGGAGAGCGGGTCTGAGAAGCACTGCTCCCGGGCGTGCTCGATCAGTCGCTCCAGTAACCCCCAGGTCTGGAAGCGAGGGTGATTGCGCATCAGCATCTCCCGCCGTTCGGGCGGCTGCTTCATCAACTCCGCCACTTGCATCGGGGCCTCGGCCCGCTCTGCAGAGAGGACACGGATATGGCTTAGGAGCCGTGTCTCAGCAGCCTCGAAGGCGAGGCGATATCTTGCATCCGGAGTACCGGTCCAGGGAAGGACCTCCGCCAATTTCTCCGGAGTCGGTCCAAGCGGGCGTTCCTTCAAAGCAGAGACTCGCTCGCGGCAACGGCGGCACTCCCTGAGGTGCTCCGCTATTGACCGGTCGTCCCGTAACAGAGTCGAGGCGAACTTCTCGAGCAGCAGATCGTGTGGATGAATCTTCACCCGTGTACTCCCCGGGATCCTTGGACCATGATAGCTCCTAAAGCTAAAAACACGTCACACCAGGAGCGAGGATGCTACGAATGAGGTAGTTTGAGAGGTGGTCGCCGGGGGAGACAGGGATGTCGGCCGGACAAGAAGTCAACTATTCCGAGGCGCGGAGTCCCCGCAAAGGTGCTGGATCCGCCTTAGAAGTTCTAGGACTTGCAAGATTATAGCCCCATTTTCCGTCTTATATGGGCAGGAGGAATAAAAATGCCCATCGACGGAAGACAGGATACAGGGTACCGGCTTCTCTTCTCAGAACCCCGGATGGTCCGGGACCTCTGCCGCGGCTTTCTGCGCGAAGAGTGGATCGGGTGGCTCGACCTCGACAGCCTGGAGCGCAGCGAACGCAGCGCGGCGGGATTGCCTCTCGACCCGCTGGATGAGGCTCCGGTCTGGCGCCTGCGGTGGGCGGGCGGATCGGACTGGGTCTACCTGCTGCTCAGCTTCGAGGCGGAGGAGGACCCCTGGATGGCTCTGCGTATGGGGTTCTACCGGGAGCTTCTGTACCAGAAGCTGCTCCGCCGTCGCGGCACGGCTTCCCCACCGCGGTTGCCGGTCGCCCTTCCCATCGTGCTCTATCATGGCGCGGCCCGCTGGCAAGCTCCGGGCGAGGCCGTGGAGCTGTTCCTGCCGCTTCCAGCGCCGCTCCAGCGACACGCGCCCCGGACGCGCTACCTGCTGCTCGACGCCGCCCACGATCCGATCCCCGAGGGCGCTGGCGAGGACAATCTCGTCTCGCTCCTCTGCAAGCTGGAGCGGAGCCGGACCGCCGCAGCCGTCGACTACCTCCTGGGACAGTTGGTGACCTTCCTCTCCGGGCCGGCGGACGAGCCGTTGCGGCATATCTGGAGCACCTTTCTCGGCCGCTCTTTCCTCCCCCGCCGCTTCCCCCACCTGTTCACCGCGGCGATGGTGGAAGCCGAGAGGGTGGGAGGGGTGCTCGCGTGAGCGCGCCCGAGTTGACGCCTACCGCGCCCGCCGCTAAGCTCTGGGCGAACCCCACGCTGGCGCCCCAGGATCCCCATGACCCGTATCCCCCTACGCTACGACGCCCTCGTGATCGGCGGCGGCCCGGCCGGTGCCACGGCGGCCCTGGTGATGGCCCGGGCCGGCCTGCGGGTACGGGTGCTGGAGCGTTCGACGTTCCCCCGCTTCCATATCGGGGAGTCTCTCCTCCCCCGCAACATGGCCCTCTTTCGCGAGCTGGGTCTCGACTCCGCGTTGGCGGAGATCCCCCAGGTCGAGAAGCGCGGCGCGGCCTTCGCCACTGCCGACGGCCGGCACGAGGCCCTCTTCTCCTTCGACCGCGGGTTGACGGGCGGCGAGACCGTGGTCTTCAGCCTCGAGCGTGCACCGTTCGACGCTTTGCTGCTCGACGCCGCCCGCGCGGCGGGAGCGGAGGTGACCGAGGACCGGGCGGCGCGGTCCTTTCCCAGCCTCGCCGATGGGGAGGTGACGGTCGTTACGGACGACGGCGAGGAGATCGCCGCCCGCTGGCTGGTGGATGCGAGCGGCCAGGCCACCGTGGTGGGCAAGCATCTGGGCATCCGCCACGTGCTGCCGAATCACCGGAAGATCGCCTGGTTCGGCCACTTCGAGGGGGTGGTCCGCCGGCCGGGGATCGAGGGGGGCTTCCCCACCATGGTGATGTTCGACGAGGGTTGGTTCTGGGTCATCCCCATCGACGAGCGCCGCACCAGTATCGGTCTGGTGATGGACGCCGAGATCGGCCGCCGTCTGGGGATCCCCGCCGAGCGAATGCTCGCCTGGGGCATCTCCCGCGCCCCCTACCTGCGGCAGATCACCGCCTCTTCCATATTTCCCACCACCACCCACGTCAACGCCGATTTCAGCTATCGGTGCTTCCCGTATGCCGGTCCGGGCTACTTCCTGGCCGGCGACGCCGCGACCTTCGTGGACCCGATCTTCTCCACCGGCGTCTGCCTGGGTATGATGAGCGGCGCCCGGGCCGCCAGAGGGATCCTCGCCATCCTGCAGCAGGGGAGCGACCCCGCCCGAGTACGCCGGGACTACATCCGCTACGTCAAGCAGAGCTCCTCCCCCTTCTTCCGTCTGATCGAGCTCTACTACGACCATTCCTTCCGGGAGCTGTTCCTCAACGGCGAGGGACCTCTGCAGGTGCATCGAGCGATCATGTCGCTCCTGGCCGGCAACGCCTTCCCGCGGCCGCCGTTCGCCCTGCGCTGGCGGCTCGCGCTGTTCGAGCTGTTCGTGCGGCTCAACCGGCGGTTCCCCCTGGTCCCCCGGCGGGAGCGCTTCTCGCTCCTCGCCGGCTCCGAGCCGTCCGCCGGAGCGGCCGGCGAGCCCGAGCCCTCCGCCAGCGCCGGATGAAACCCGCCGGGCGGGAAGCCTTCCGGCTGCTCGACGCAGGGGCCGCGGAGGGAAGGCACCGGTTCCGCGTTGAGATCCCCCTTGAGAGCCCGCTCTGCGAGGGGCACTTCCCCGGCCACCCCATCCTCCCCGGCATCGCCCACCTCGCGATCGCCGAGCGGGCTCTGGGGGCCCCCCTGACCGCGGTACGGTCCCTGAAGCTGCGCCGCCCGGTCCTGCCGGGCGACGCCCTGGAGCTCGTCGTGAGCGGCCCGGAGGGGGACGGCTGGGCCCGGTTCGAGCTGCGCCGCGGCGAGGAAATCGTCAGCGGCGGCAGCCTTGCCTCGAGCAGGGACTGGGGGGGGCGGGCGGAGGGTGGCGCGATCCGCCCCGAGTGGGTCGACAATGCGGATCTCCCTCCCGTTGAGGCGCTCATCCCCCACGCTCCTCCGGCCCGGCTCGTCCGGAGCATCGTCGAAGCTTCCCGCGAAGAGATCGTCTGTACGGCGGAGATCCCTCCTCTCCACCCCTTCGTTGACGGGGACCAGTCCCCAGCCTTTCTCGGGATCGAGGCGGCGGCCCAGGCAGCCGCGGTCCTCGAGGCGCTGAACCGGCGCCGCGAGGCCCCCGGCCCCCGGATCGGCTACCTCGTGGGCGTCCGCGAGGCGCGCTTCACCATTCCGTCCCTGCCCGCCGGCCGCCCGCTGCGCGTGACCGCCCGGCTCCGAGGGGGCGCCTTCCCCCTGTCCATCTACGAGATCGCCGTGGGAGAGCCGGACCGCGAGGCCGTGAGCGGCTCGATCAGCACCTATCTCGCCAGCCCTACTCGTGGCGGATGACCGCCATGGGATCGACCTGGGTGGCCGCATAGGCGGGCAGAGAACTGGCGGCGAGCCCTACCAGCGTCAACACGAGGGTGACCGAGGCGAAGACCCCCGGATCGGTGGGCGTCACCCCGAACAGGAGCCTGGAGAACACGCTGGTGGTCCAGGAAGCCGCGGCGAGCCCGAGGATCAGACCGGTCAGCGTCAGGATGAGCCCCCGCCGGATCACCATGCCGACGATTTCGGAGCCTTGGGCCCCGAGGGCCATCCGGATCCCCAGCTCCCGCGTGCGGCGGCTGATCGCGTATGCCAGAGTGCCGTACAGGCCAATGGCGGTGATCAGCAGCGCCACCAGGCTGAAGCTGCCGAAGAGCCACGAGAACAGCCGGGGCTGGGTCAGCGCTCCCCGAACCTCATCGCCAAACAGGCTCACCTGAACTCCCAGGTTGGGATCGAGCTTGCGGATGATGGAGCGGAGGGAGTCGACGACCTCCAGCGGGTCCCCCGAGGTTCTCACCGCGAGTGCCGTGGCGGATTCGTAGCGCTGTGCGAGCGGCACGTAGAAGTAGGGCTGCGGATCGGACTGGAGGTCCCGCAAGCGCACGCTGCCGGCGACCCCCACCACCTCGCGGACCTCGCCCCTCGGCAGCGTGAGCCGCTCCCCGATCGGGTCCCCACCGGGCCACAGAGTGTTGGCCAGGGTCTCGTCCACGATCAGAACGGGCAGGGAGCCCGGCCGATCTGCAGCCGTGAAATCCCGCCCGCGCAGCAACGGGATACCCAAGGTCTGGAAGTAGGCAGGCGCGACCACGTTGTATTCGCTCTCCACGGGATCGCCATCCGCCGCCGACCGCAGACTGGTGAGGCGGCTCATTTTGTTGGCGCGCGACAGCGGGACCCAGAGGGCGAGCGAAGCCGAGCGGACCGGGGGCAGCCCACGTACCTGCGACAGGAGTTGCTCGTACAAGGCGGAGCCGGCGGACGGCGTGTAATCCTGCAGCGACAGATCGAGCCGCAGGTTCACGACATGCCGGCTGTCGAACCCCGGATCGATCGATCGCAGGTTCCAGAGAGTCCGCACGAAGAGCCCGGTGATGACGAGAAGTATCAGGGAAACCGTTATCTGAGCTACGACGAACGCCTCCTGCAGACGGTGCCTGCCGCGGTCCTGGCCTACCGCGACCATGCCCGGGCGCAGCAGCGCCGTCACCTGGCGACGCGTGGCCCACAGGGCGGGGATCAGACCGAAAAACGCCCCGGCGGCGAGGGAGAGCACCAGCGTGAAGGCCACGACCCGGCCGTCGATGGAGAGGTCGTTCATCCGCGGCAGGTATTGTCCTAGAGAAAAGCCTTCGAGGGCGTCCACCGCCCAGACGGCGAGGAGGAATCCCACCGCACCCCCGATGAGAGAGAGCGTCAGGCTCTCCGTCAGCAGTTGCCGGACCAGTCGTCCGCGGGTCACTCCCAGGGCCAGCCGAATCCCGATCTCCTCCTGGCGCGCCGCCGCCCGGACGAGCAGCAAGCCCCCCAGGTTCGCGCACACCACCAGCATCAGGAGCCCGACCATGGCGAACAGCAGCGCCAGCGGGCTCACCAGATCCCCCCGGGCGCCGGGCCGGATGCCGAGGCCCGGATAGAGCTGCAGTCCGGGGGGCGGCTCCTGCCGGAACGGATCGCCCGCGGCGAGCCGGCCCGCCAGGAGGTCCATCTCCCTCTGGGCGCGCTCCGCGTCCACTCCAGGGGCCAGACGGCCGAAGAACCAGTGGAGCCAGCCGTGCGTCGGGTCCTCGAACTTGCCGCCGCGCAACTCGGGCAGGACCAGCGGCGCGGTCTCGATCGGCACCCAGAGGTCCACCTCCTCGCCGTGAAGCGTGCCGCGGAAGCCTGGCGGCGCGATTCCGATCACCAGGAAGAGCCGGCCGTTCAGGTGGACCGTGCTGCCCATCACCCGCTGGCGGGCCCCGAAGGCCCGCTGCCAGAGGGAGTGGCTGAGGACCACCTCCAGCTGCCTTTCGCGGGCCCTCTCGCCGGGAGCGAAGAGCCGGCCGAGAGCGCTCCGCATGCCCAAGGTCGAGAAATAGTTGTCGGTCACCACTTGACCCACCAGGCGGAGCGGCTCACCGCCGGCCACCAGGTTCGCCGCAAAGGGATGATAGGCCGCGAGCTCGGAGAAGACGTGACGGGCATCCCGGTAGCGGAGGAAAACCGGATAGGAGATCGGCTCCGTAAACAGGGCTCCCGGCATGCCCGCGAAGGTGCCCGGCTTCGGGGCCAGGGAGACGATGCGGTCCGTCCGCTCCACCCCGGGAACCGGCCGCAGCAGCAGGGCGTTGGCCACACTGAAGACGGTGACGCTGGCGCAGATGCCGAGCGCGAGGCATGCGACCGCGACCATGGTGAAACCGGTGTTGTTGTTGAGCTTGCGGAGCCCGTACCGCACGTCGAAAGGAACGCTCATGATGTCACCCGAGGCCGCGCCGCGCAGGCCGGCCGAGTCTCCTTGTGTCGTGTACCCGTAAAGATTAGCATCTCCGCATGGCCATGAAAACTGGATGGCGGGCGACCGTCTTCTTTCTCCTTGGCGCAGCGGCGCCGCTCGCCGGCCAGAGATCGCCCCTCCAGTGGCCCGTTCCGCCGCCGGCCCCCCCCCGTGAACCCGTCTTCCCCCGCGTCCTGATCGGTGCCAGGGAGCTGGCCGGCCTCCTGAAGGCCGGGAACGCCGTGCCGTTCGATGCCCGGGGCACCGGCCCTTATGAGAGGGGGCATCTGCCTGGGGCGGTCCCCGCCTGGAGCGCGGAGGAGGAATCTCCCGGCGGCGGCGAGCGCGTGCGCTCCCTGCTGGCTCGACGGGGGATCGCAGGCGACAAGGCGGTGGCGCTCTACGGCGACCCGGACCGCGAGGCGGTGGCCCGCCTGTTCTGGCTCCTGCGCTTAGCCGGCTGCCCTGAGATCCGCATCCTCGATGGCGGCCTCTCGGCGTGGCGCGCTGCCGGGGGAGCCCTCGCGACCGGATCTTTCAGAGGCTCCCCGTCGGAGCTCCGCGCATTCACCAACAGCACGGCCGCGGTGGACTCCGCATGGGTCGCCAACTCCTTCGGGCAGGCGGGAATCGAGCTGTTGGACGTCCGGGACGCCCGCGGCTGGGACCAGTGGCGGACGCCCCCCACCTTCGGCGCCGGGCACATCCCCCACAGCCTGCCTTTCGATCCCGGGAGCCTGCTGCCCGCAGGCGGCGGCTGGCCGGAGCCGGCCGAGATCCGCCGACGCCTGGGCATACTCGGGCCCCGGCCCGGCGATACCGTCTCCCTGGAATCCACTTTCGTCCTCTATGGCGAGGACGCACGCGACCCGCGGAGCGGGCTGGGTTACCTGCTCCTCACCTTGGCCGGCCTCGAGGCCCGGGTCTTCGTGGAAGGCTGGCGGGAGTGGATCGAGGGAGGAAGGCGCCCCGTCGTCCGGGTGGTCTCGGCCGCGGAGCTGGCCTCGCTGCTGAAGCGGGAGAACCCCGGTATGGACCAGGACCGCCCGCCGCGCGGGATGATCCTGCTCGACTTGCGCGAGCAAGCCGATTTCGCGATCGGCCACCTGCCCGGAGCGCTCAGCCTCCCCTACCACCTCTTCGCGGAAGCCTTCGAGAAGAAGGTCGAGGAGGCGTGGCCCGGCGCCGACCGGGCCACCCTTCCCCTGGTGCTCTACTGCTACGGACCTGAGTGCGTCCGCAGCCGCAACGCGGGCACCCGGGCAGCCCACCTCGGATTCCGGCACGTGCTCTGGTTCCGCGGCGGTACGCGCGAGTGGTGGGAGGCGGGCTTGCCTCTCCTCGACTCTCCCGCGGCTACGGCTGCTCCGGCACCGGCTTCACCCGGACGAGCAGCCGCACGTCCTTGACCTTGAGGGCACGGCCCGAGTCGAACGCCAAGGTGTCCAGGGGGCTCAGGGCCTGGTTGCCGTCAAGATCCTGCCAGGCGTGGGAAGTATGGACCCTGCCTGCGGTCGGGTAGACCTCCAGCCAGCGCTGGCCCGCCAAGCCGGGCACGCCGTTCCCCATCGGCTCCAGGACGACGCCGGATTCCAGATAATAGCCGGGCCCCATCCGCTCCACGACGTAGGTCCGGCCGTTGACACCCAGGGAAACGCCACTGCTCATGGATGTAACGAAGTCGATGTGGACGTAATCGCAGTTCGCCTTGTTGTGAACGACCTGACAGGGTGCCAGAACGGTGACGCCGGTCGGGACCTCCAGGATCATCTCCTGAGCGCCCAAGGCCATTGGAAGGACGAGGATGACGGCGAGTGCGAAGACTACGCGGAGAGATGGCTGCATGTTTCGACTCCTTTAGAAGGGGTTCAAGATCCTCCGGAGACACCAGTCCCGGATCGACCGCCCCTGCACCGACTCTCCCCAATGTTCAGTGGATGGGATGGAAACTGATTACATTCTACCGCGGCTCGCCCTTCCACAAGGAGCGGAAGCAAAACCACTGGTGCGGCTCCCGCCGGATGGCCCCTTCCAGATCGGCGGCGAAGCGCTCCAGGGCTTCCCCGAGGTCCCGCCGCCGGTCGGCGCTCCGGGCGACGTGGATCGCGGGCCGGATCACGCAGCGGTAGCGCAGCCGCCCCTCGCGGAAGACGAAGACCGGCACCAGCGGCACGCCGGCGGCGCGGGCCAGGGCGGCGGGCCCGATGGGCAGGTGGAAGGGCTGGCCGAACAGGCTCACCCCCACCGTGCGGCCGCCGGAGCGCGGACGGTCCCCCTGGAGGGCCACGATCTCCCCCGCGCGCAGGGCGTCCAGCAGGTCGACCCCGAGCCGCTCGTCCTCGGCGAAGTGGGTGGTGTACAGGTCGCCGCCCCGACTGCGGATCAGCTCTTCGATGAACCGTTGGGCCCGCGGGTCGGTCTCGGCCTCGCGGGCCACATGGATGCGCCGGCGGTCCCGCGAGGCGGGGAGCATGGAGCCCACCTCCCAGGCCCCCAGGTGGGCCGTCACCAGGACGAGGCCCTGCCCGGAGGCGGCGAGTTGCCGCCAACCCTCGAGCCCCTCCACCTCGACCGCGAAGACCCGGTCGGTGCTCAGGCGCTCGTAGCGCTCCGAGAGGCACCAGGCGAACGTCCGGAACGTGCGGTAGATCCGCCGCTGCCGCTCCCACCAGCCGCAGGGGCCCAACACCACCTCGAGGTTGGCGGCGATGGCGGCGCGGATCTTCCGCAGGACGATCCAGAAGAAGGTGGTGAAGAGGGCGACGGCGGCGCCGAGGCCCCGGTTGGGGAGGATGGTGACCCCGAACCGGTGGAGCCGGAACCAGAAGACCCCGGTGACGTGGAACGGTCCCAGGATGCGGCGGGCCCAGCCGGCCTCAGGGGCGTGGGGCGGAGTTTCGTGGCGGAGGGCGACGCTCATGGCTCAACTTCTTGCGCACTGTTCTCCCGGACCCGGCGGAACAACGACTCCATTGCCGGCAGGACCAGGAAGGTCGCAACCAGGCAGGCGATGACACCCAGGGCAACCAGCGTGCCGGCGTTCCGGATTCCCGGCACCCGTGAGGAGCCGAGGCTGCCGAAGCCGACGCCCGTGGTGAGCGCGATCAGGATCATCGCCAGTCCGGAACTCTTTATGGTACCGCGAATCCCCTGCTCCGGACGCAACCGGCCGCCGTGGACCGCGTGGACCCCGAGATCGACTCCCGTGCCGAACAGCACTGGCAGGGTGGAGATGGCCAGCAGGTCGACGTGCCCGCCGAAAGCCCCCCAGAGGCCGAAGGTCCAAAGGCACCCCAGGGCCAGCGGCAGGCTGGAGAGCAGGGAATCGCCGACCCGCCAGCGCATGGAGGCGAGGACCACCACGGCCACCAGCGCCAGGGCCACGGCGCTTGACCGGGCGAGGTCCTGGAGCGCCAGCTCCCGCAGCTCGGCTCCGACCCGGGGGACCGAGGCGAGGGCCAGGTCGGGCGAAATCCGCCGGAGCTGCCGCGCCAGCTCCTCGGTCCCTGTCCGGGCGCCGAGCGGCACCCGCACGTGAAGGGCCGCCGCCGCACCGTCCGGGCCCACCCGCGCCAGCTCGGACATCCAGCGGGGCCAGGCTTCCCGCGGGGGCGGGTTCGGGTCCTCCCCCCGGCCCAGGGCCCGCAGCGCGACGAGGGCCGGCGCGAAGGGCTCCAGCCTGAACCCCGCCGCCGCCAGCTCCCGCTCGAAGTCGTCCGCCGCCCGCTCCAGCGGCAGGGCCCGCAGCTCGCGCAGGCGCCGCTCCAGCCGCCGGCCCTGGACGAGCCAGTCGGCGGGCGAGGTGATCTCGGCCCCCGGTCCCAGACGCGCTTCCAGCACCGGCCGAGCGGCAGCCGCCTTGTCCAGCGCCTCGCCGAGCGTCCGGCCTGGAGCCACCACGGTAAGGGTGTCGAGGCCCAGGGAGAAGGTGTCGACGAGGAGCCGCTCCGCCGCGGCTGAAGGGTGGTCGGCCGGCCGCAGGGAGCGCAGGTCGGTGGAGAGCGAGAGCCGCGACACCCCCCAGGCGGAGACGGCGGTCAGCAGGGCCGACGCGGCGAGCACCGCGCGCGGCCGGCGCGCCGCAAAGCGGACGGTCCCCTCCAGGGCCGGCTGGCCGAAACGCCGCCACAGGCGCGGCAGCGCCGACACCGCCGAGCGGCGGGGGAACACCGCCAGGATGGCCGCGCCCAGGGTCACCGTGGTCACCAGGGTCACCAGCACCCCCATGGTGAGCACCTGGCCCAGCTCGCGGAGCGGCCGGAAGTGGGCCAGGCAGAGCGCTCCCAGACCCGCCGCCGTGGTCAGCGCCGAGGAGACGATGCCCGGCCCCGGATCGCGGAAGGTGCCGTCGAGGGCCGCCGCCGCATCCCGCCCGGCGAGGCGGAGCTGGCGGAACCGCGCGCCGCCGTGAATGCCGTACTCGACCCCCATGCCCAGGAGGGCGGCGGCGAAGCCGACCCCCACCACGGTGATGCTGCCCAGCCAGAGCGCTGCGGCCGCCACCGTCCACACCAGGCCGGCCACCACGGACGCCAGGATGGTCAGCGGGATGAAGGCGCCGCCGAACCCCAGCAGCAGCAGCACCGCCACCCCCAGGCCCGAAGCGGTGGCGGTGCGGGTGAGGTCGCCGCGCAGCAGGGCCTCGTCCTGGGCGGCGTAGAGCGGGCCGCCCACGGCCTTGAAGTCGAGGGGGACGCCCGCTCCCCGGCGCACCTCGGCGCAGGCACGGTCGAGCGCCGCGAGCAGCGCCCGCCCCCCTTCGGGATCGATCTCGGCCCGCGCCGGGGTCAGGATCACGAGAGCGGCATCCCCCTTCCGCGAGACGAAGCTCCCGGTCAGAGGGTCGATGGGCAGGGCCGTGGCCGCGGCGTCCACCAGGCCCTCGGAGAGCCCCAGCGGATCGGCGGCGAAGAAGGGTGCCGCCACCGAGCCGGCCGGGCTGCGGAGCGCCTGCCGCATCTGGGCCACGCGGGCGTGGACGGCCCCAGGCTCCAGGCGGCGGGCCAGATCCCCCTTCCAGTCCCGATGATCGACCAGCAGCGGCAGGCGTGGCGCGACATAGGTGAGGAAGAAACGCTCGTCGTCCGCGGTCAGCCCCGAGCGGGCTGCCGCCACCTCGGGGCTCCGCCCCAGGATCTCCGCCAGCCGCTCGGCGGCCCCGGTCAGCGGCGCCGGGTCCTGCAGCCGGCCGCCCGGCGAGCGGACGATCACGAAGACCTTCTCGAACCCCCCGAAGGTGCGCAGGAAGAGGCGGTAGTCGTCCGCCGCCGGCGCGCCCACGGGCAGCAGCGCCGCGAGGTCGGTCTCCACCCGGAAGCGGAGAGCCGGCAGCAGCGCCGCAAGGGTCAGGACCCCCGTGACGGCGAGCAGCCGCCGCGGGTGGCGGGAGACGGCGGACGCGAGGAGCGAAGAGAAGCGCGGCATGGGCGTCGGAGGGGAGCGCCGAGCGCTCAGGCGGACGCTCCGGCGTCGACCACCAGGGTCTGGCCGGTGATCGCCGCGGCGCGGTCCGAGAGCAGGAAGAGCACCGCCTGGGCCACGTCGCCGGGCTGCACCCCCCGCGCCAGGCACTCGCCGGCCCGCAGAGTGGCGACCACCCCCTCGGGCAGCCCGGCCGTCAGGTCGGTCGGCACGAAGCCGGGCACCACGGCGTTGACCCGCACCCCGCGCTTGCCCACCTCCCGGGCCAGCGACCGGGTGAGCCCCAGGATACCCGCCTTCGAAGCGGAATAGGCCCCCTGGCCAGGGACGCCGTGCAGGGCCGAGAGCGAGGAGACGTTGACGATCGACCCCCGCCGCCGCACCACCATCCCCCGCAGCACCGCCCGGCAGCAGCGGAAGAGCCCGCTCAGGTTGGCGTCGAGCACGACGTCCCAGTCCTCGTCCGAGGTCATGGCCAGAAGCGACTCGCGCCGCAGGCCGGCGTTGTTGACCAGCCCCGCCAGCGGCCCGAGCGCCGCCTCAACCTCGGTCACCAGATCGTCCGGACGGGCGCGGTCCCGCAGGTCGAGGCGGAAGGCCCGCGCCCCGGTCGCCTCCTCCACAGCCCGCGCCGCGCTCTCATCCGCGTTCCAGGTGAAAGCCACCTGCGCGCCGGGCCCGGCGGCGAGCGCCTCGACCACCGCCCGCCCCAGGCCGCGGCTGCCGCCGGTCACGAGGACCGCGCCCATCCCAGCATCTCCAGCCGGGCGCGGGTCACCGCGCCGGCGATCCTGAGGCTGTCGAGCAGCGGCCGGTAGTGGCTCGTCGTACGGCCGTCGGCGAAACCCAGGCGCACGGGTACGGTGATCACCTTGAACCCGCGCCGGGCCGCCCGCACCACCACGGCGCTCTCGGCCTCGAAGCGCGCCTCGGGAAAGCCCACCGTCTCGACGAGCCGCCGCGAGTAGAAGCGGAAGCCCGTCTGGATGTCGGTGAAGCACTGCCCGGCGGCGAAGGAGATGGCCTTCGACGACAGACGGTTGCTCGCCCGGCGCACGGTGCTCATCTCGGCGAAGAGATGGTCGCGGATCCCCAGCACCAGGTCGGCGCTCTCGGCCGCGGCCAGCAGCTTGGGGATCTCCTCCGGCAGGTGCTGGCCGTCGGCGTCCAAGGTGATCACCCCGTCGAAGCCGCGGCCGAAGAGATCCTGGAAGGCGGCGGCGAGCGCCGCGCCCTTGCCGCGGTTCTCCGCGAAGGAGAGGACGCGGGCCCCGGCGCGGCGGGCTTCCTCGGCCGTCGCGTCCGTCGAGCCGTCGTCGATCACCAGCACCTCCGGCAGCAACCGGAGGACCCCTCGCACCACCCCACCCACCGACGGGGCCGCCTGGTAGGCGGGAATCGCAGCGGCGACCCGGAGCGTCATGCTTTCCCCAGGACCAGCCACGCCGCCGCCCCTCCGGCGGCGAGGCTGGTGACGAGGACGACCGACGGCGGCTCCAGCGGCGAGCCATCGTGGGGCACGATCCCCAGCTCGGGGTCGGCCTCGGCGAAGCCGGCCGTGGGGCCGAAAGGGGAGCCGGCCGCGGCCAGCACCGCCGCGCCGAGGAGACCGCCGCCGTACTCGCCGGTGACCGACTTGGGGGCCACGATGGAAGGCAGCGGAGCCTCCCCCCAGGCCGCCCGCAGCACCTGCGCCTCCAGCCGGTCCCCCTCTCGGGAGCCCGCGGCGCCGGAGACGACGAGGTCCACGTCCTCCGGCCCGAGGCCGGCGCGGGAGAGCGTCCACAGCAGGCGGCGGGCGAGCGGCCCGGCGCCCCTGCCCCAGCCGGTCGCCGACGCCGTGGGATCGAACGCGCTCCCCCAGGCGAGCACCCGGCCGAGGGCCCGGCCCCCGCGCTGCTCCAAGCCCTCCTCGCTCTCCAGCACCACCAGGGTCGCCCCCTCGCCGGCCAGGAAGCCGTTGCGCCGCCGGTCGAAGGGCCGCGCCATCTCCTCGCCGCCGGGCAAGGGCCGGGCCAGGGCACCGAAGCGGTCGAGCAGGGCGTGGAGGAGCGGCGTCATCTCGTCCACCGAGCCGGCCAGGGCCCGGCAGGCCCGTCCGGCCGCCACCTCGCCGGCGGCCCGGCCCAGGGCGATCAGCGGCCCGGCCTCCCGCTGGCAGACGGTGAGGCTCGGCCCGCGGGCGCGGCACAGGATGGCGATCTGCGCGGCCGGCGCGTTGGCCACGCTCTCGGTGAACAGGGAGGGAGAGGCGGACTCCGGTCCCTCGCAGAGGATCTGTTTCAGGAGCTCCTCGGTGTTGGTTGAGGGGCCGAAGGCGGTGGCGAGGACCACGGCCATCCCCTCCTCGTCCGTGCCCGCGAGACCAGCGCAACGCAGCGCCATGCGCGCGGCGGCCACGGCGAGCTTCGAAGGCGGGCTCATGCGCCGGGCTTCCGCGGGGGAGACCCAGCTCGCGAGCCGGCCGGGAGGCACCAGGGCGGCCCGCCGGGACCCTTCCGTGAGGTGGTAGCCGGCCGAGCGGTCGACCTCGCTCGCGGCCGTCCGCCCCGCCGCGAGGGCCTCGGCGAGGCGGTCGGCGCCGCTCCCCCAGGCCCCGAGAGTCCCCACGCCGGTCAGCAGGATCGTTTCCTTCAAGCGGCCGGGCCCGTCCAGCGGGAGAAGACGAGAGCGGCGTTTGAACCCCCGAACGCCAGGCTGGTGGAGACCGCCGTCCGCGCCTCCGGGAAGAGGAGGGGCTCGCCCACTACCAGCGAGACCGGCAGCTCGGGATCGGCCTCGCCCCGGTCCTCGCCGGGAGGCGCCGGGTGCAGCTCGCCGTGGCGGAGGCAGAGGATGGTGGCCACCGCCTCCAGGGCCCCAGAGCAGCCCAGCAGGTGCCCCACCAGGGCCTTGGTGGCGACCAGCGGGATCTCCCCCGCCCGCTCGCCGAAGATCCGTTGCAGCGCCCGCCACTCGGCGGCGTCGTTGAGCGGCGTGCCCGTGCCGTGGACATTGACGAAGTCCACGGCCCCGGCCGGCAGGCCGGCGTCGGCGAGCGCCGCCGCCAAGGCCGCGGCGGCCCCGGTGCCGGTCGGGTCCGGCGCGGTCATGTGGTGGGCGTCGCAGGACGCCCCGGCCCCCGCCAGCTCCGCGAGCGGCGCCGCGCCCCGCGCCAGCACGCGCTCCAGCGGCTCGAGCACCAGCACGGCCGCCCCCTCGCCGAACGACATGCCAGCGCGGCCGGCGCGGAAGGGCCGGCAGGGGACCTCGTCGACCGAGCGCAGCGCGTTGAACCCGGCGTAGGTGAGCTGGCAGAGCGAGTCCGAGCCGCCGGCGACGGCCACCTCCACCTCGCCCGAACGGACCGCCTCCAGGGCGACCCCCAGGGCGAGCGCTCCCGAGGCGCAGGCGGACGACAGCGTCTCCACCGGCCCGGCCGTCCCCAGTTGGCGCGCCACCGCGTCTCCGGGGCCGTTGACCTGCTGCGAGGCGAGCGCTGAGAGGCGCGCCCGCCGCCGGTCGCGCAGGAACTCGCCAAAGAAGACCTCGCTCTCGAACATCCCCCCCGTGCTGCTGCCGAAGTAGACGCCGGCCTCCTCCCCCAGGGACAGCGGCAGCCCCGCGCACTCTACGGCCTCGCGGGCGGCGAACACGGCGAAGCGGTCGGCGACCGACAGGCGCCGCCAGCCCGGGCAGGAGCCGACGAACGCAGCCGGCGGCTCGCACGCCTCGGCGGCGAGACGGGTGCGGTGCTGGCTGGGGTCGAAGCGGCGCAGCGGAGCGAAGCCCACGCGCCCGGCGCGCAGCCCCTCCCAGAGCGGAGCGACGCCCCACCCCAGTCCGCAGACGGCGCCGACGCCGCTGACGGCCACGCGCCGGCCCGCGCCGGTTCCGCTTCGTGACTGCATAGGGGATCCCGCTTTGCAGGGGCGCAGCATGCTGCGCCCCTGCTAGGTGCGACCCTCGATGAACTGGGAGAGCGTCGAAACCGAGGAGAAGACCTCACGACCGATCTCCTGGCTCTTGATCTTGATGCCGAACTCCTTCTCGAGGGCCACCACCAGCTCCAGAGCGTCTACCGAATCGAGCCCCA
>DASWME010000312.1:0-36427 GCA_036399915.1 Thermoanaerobaculia bacterium | reverse complement strand
GGGGTGCTCGTCCTTTTCTTTCTGATCACGGTCTGGCTGCTCTTCCCCTACCTCAGGACCTTCGGCGACATCGGCGCGAGGCCGGAGAACGCTCCCTCGCGCCTCTATGGCCTGCCGGAGGAGATCCGCGTGGGCGATGCGTCGAGCCCGTCCGCCCTCGCGGCGCGGCTCGCAGCGCTGGGCTACCACGCCTACGGCGGCGAGTCGCCGCCCAGCGGCCGGTACAGCACGGGCGAGGCGGCCCTCGCCGTCCGGCTCCGCCGCCACATGACGCCGCGCGGTCCCGCGCCAGGCCGGTTCCTGATGGTCCACTTCCGGCGTGGGAAGATCTCGGCGATCGAAGCGGACGGCCATGCCGCCGATCGGGCCGAGCTCGAGGCGCCCGTCCTCGCCACCTACTACGGCGAGGCGGCGCGGGAGAGGTGGCCCGTGCGCGTGCGCGACCTCCCCGAGCACGTCGTGCGCGCCGTGCTGGCGGCCGAGGACGACTCCTTCTATTGGCACCCCGGCGTCTCGCCCACCGGCATCGCCCGCGCCCTCTGGGTCAACCTGCGCCGGGGCGAGGTGGCCCAGGGCGGCAGCACGCTCACCCAGCAGCTCGTCAAGAACGTCTTCCTGACCTCCGAGCGGAGCCTCTTCCGCAAGGTCCGCGAGGCGTTCATCGCCGTGGCGGTCGAGGTCCACCACACCAAGCGCACCATCCTCCAGGGCTACCTCAACGGCATCTACCTCGGCGGCGCGGGCGGCATCCAGTACTACGGCTTCGGCACCGCGGCGCGTGCCTACTTCGGCAAGGACGCCACCGAGCTGACCCTGGAAGAGGCAGCCCTCCTCGCCGGCATGATCAAGTCCCCCGCCTTCTACTCCCCTCTGGCTCACCCCGACCGCGCCCGCGAGCGGCGCGACGAGGTGCTCCGCCGTATGGCCGAGTTGGAGTGGATCGACGCCGGCCGGCTGCAGCAGGCCCTCGCCACGCCGGTCGAGACCGCTCCCCTGCGCCTCGGCGGCCGGCCCGCCCCGCACTTCGCGGACGCCATGGCCGGCGAGGCCCGCGAGCGCTTCGGCCTGCGCCGGCTGGGCCACCGCGGCTACAACCTCTTCTCAACCCTCTCCCTGCGCGACCAGGAGATCGCCCAGGAGGCGGTCGCCGCGACCCTTCGCAGGCTCGACCGCCGGGGCCGCCGGGGGGCCGATCCGCTCGAAGCCGCGCTGATCTCGGTCGATCCCCACACCGGGGCCATCCTGGCCTACGTGGGCGGCCGGGACTTCGCGAAGAGCGAGTTCGACCGCGTCTCCCAGGCCCACCGCCAGGCCGGGAGCTGCTTCAAGCCGATCGTCCTCGTGGCCGCCCTCGAGACCGGCAGGATCTCGCCCGCCACGAAGCTCCGCGACGAGCCGCTGACGTTGAAGACCGGCTCGCGCCGCTGGACCCCACGCAACGCCGACGGCGCCTACCGCGGCTGGATCACCGCCCGCACGGCCCTGGAGCAGAGCCGCAACGTGCCGCTGATCCGCCTCGCCCTGGACGTGGGGCTCGACAGGGTCGCCGCGACCGCCCGGCGGATGGGGATCGATTCCGAGATAGAGGAGTTCCCCGCCCTGGCCCTGGGCGCCGCCGAAGTGACGCCGCGCGAGATCGCCACCGTCTACTCCACGCTGGCCAACGGCGGCGTGCGGCCCGTGCTGCACGGCCTCGCCGCCGCGCTCGGCCCCGCGGGCAAGCCGGTGAAGGAGCTCCAGCCGAAGAAGCCCGAGCGGGTCCTCTCGCCGCAGGTCGCCTACATCGCGACCGCCGTGCTCGAAGGGGTCGTCCAGCGGGGCACCGCGCGGGGCGTGCTGCGCTACGGCGTGCCCGGCCCCCTCGCCGGCAAGACGGGGACGACCAACGAGGCCCGCGACAGTTGGTTCGCCGGCTACCGGCCGGACCGCGTCACCGTCGTCTGGGTGGGGCGGGACAACCCCGGCGCCACCACCCTCTCCGGCTCGCGGGCCGCGCTGCCGATCTGGGGCCGCTACATGAAGGCCGCGATGCGCGGCGCCGGCCGCGCCGGCTTCCCCGAGCCGCCCGGCCTCGAGCACGCCGTCCTCTGCCGCGACAGCGGCCTGCTCGCCCGGCCCGTCTGCCCCGCGAAGCTCGACGAGGTCTTCCTCCCCGGCCAGAAGCCCACCCGGATCTGCAACCTGCGGCACGAGCCGCGCTACGAGGAGACCCCGCGCGCCTTCGGCCTGCGCTTCAGCAATTGGCTGAAGAAAAGGCTGGAGAGGATCTTGGGAGACGACGGGGACGGACAGGACGAGGAGCCGTAGCCTCCGTTGTATGGAGCCGCGGTGGGAGACAACCGGGTAATACCGGCTCCGGCAGATTTTTCTATTGTTTGAAGCCGAAAAACAATGTTTGAAGCCGTCGAACAATGTTTTTTGGGAAAAAACAATGTTTGAAGCCACCAAACATTGTTTGGGCCGTCCGAACATTGTTTGAACGGAAAAAACAATGTTTGAGCCGAAAAAACAATGTTCTAGGGTTCTTGGCTCTCTATGCGAAGATCCGCGGCGCCTCCGCCGCCGGGGCGGGCTCCTCGGTCGCGAGGAGGTTCCCTTCCTTGTCTAGATAGCGCCCCTGGCCGATGTCGAGGAGGCAGCGGTTGCGGCCACGGCGCTTGGCCTCGTAGAGGGCCTCGTCGGCGAAGAGGATCAGCTCGGCACCGGTCTTGATGTAGAGGTCGGGGAAGGATGCCGCTCCCGCGCTCAGGGTCAGGGGGACGCGCTGGCCCTCGGCCTGGAAGTCCAGAGCCTCGACGGCGCGGCGGAGGCGCTCGGCGATCGACAGGGCGTCCTCGCCGCCGGTCCCCTCCATCAGGAGGACGAACTCCTCGCCGCCGTAGCGGCAGCAGAGGTCCCCGGCGCGGCGCAGGTCCTTGAGCGCCCCGGCGACCGCCACCAGCGCGGCGTCCCCGGCCGGGTGGCCGAAGGCGTCGTTGATCCGCTTGAAGTGGTCGAGGTCGCAGAGGATAACGGACATCGAGTCCCCCGTCTCGCAGCAGCGCTGATGCGCCTCGTGCAGGCGCTTCTCCAGCATGCGCCGCGTGTCCACGCCGGTCAGGGGGTCCTCGCGGGCCTCGCGGTCGAGAAGGAGGCGCTGGACGGAGGCGGTCATCTGCGGCAGCAGGCGGTCAAGGAGCTCGATCTGCCGGGGATCGACGCGGCGCGGGTCGCACCAGAGGCGGATGCGGGCGAGCACGGTGCCGTCCGGGCGGGCGCGGAGCTGGCGTTCGAGGATCTGCCAGGGGGGGCGGCGGTGGAAGCCGGGCAGGGCAGGAGGGTAGCGGTCCGGCTCGGGGACCCCCTCCTCCAGGGCCGCGGACTCGGGGCCCCACCACCAGCTCTGGAACTCGCTGCCCGGGGCGAGCGCCTCGAACTGGAACCAGAAGAAGGGGAGGACGTTGCGGCACTCGATGCGGACGCGGTCCGCGAGGGCCGTCATCTCCTCCGCCGGGGTGATCATGCGCTGGCCGGCGCGCCGCAGCCGCTCGAGGTCGCGAGCGCGGTTCTGGGACCTCTCGCGCAGCAGCCCGTGGCGGGCCGCCTCCAGGGCCAGCCCGGCGAAGCAGGCGGCAAGGAAAGCGGCGAGGGGCCAGCCGGCCCGGTCGCCCGCCAAGAGGAGCGCGCCGCCGGCGAGCCAGCCGCCGGCGTCGAGCGAGAGCGGGAGGAGGATCTGCCCGAAGCGCAGGGGCGCCTCGGGACGGCGGATCTTGCGGTCGGCCAGGTCGAGGCCGACCTGGAGAAGGAAGTACGCCTCGGCCGCGGCAAGCAGGATAAGGACGGGGTTCCACAGGTCGAGGAGCCATACCCAGGCGCAGCCCGCGCCCAGGGCCGCCAGGGCGGTGCGGCCGGTGATCTCGAGGGAGCGCGGCAGGAATCCCCGCCGCTCCACGGTCTGGAAGTCGCCGACTCGCCGCGCGATGCGGAGCGACAGCTCAGAGATCAGGAAGGCGGACGCCGCCAGGGCCGCGGCCGGCGCCGCGCCGGAGAGCCGGAAGGCGGCCGGGAGGATCATGGCCCCGAGCCCGAGCGTGGTGCTCCCCGCCGCCGGCCGGTGGCACGCCAGGGCCGCCCCGGCGAGGAGCAGGGTCACCAGCAGCCAGGCCGGCATGGGCTCCGCGGGCGCGAGCGCCGGCACCCGGTAGGCGGCGGCAAGTGCGACGGCTCCCCCCGCGATGGGCAGCAGGGACGCCCAGAGGTCGCGGGGCGTGCGGGTGCGCTTCATGGAGTTAGATGTCCTGGGAGGATGGTACAGCAGCCCGGGCATCAATGCCCGGGCTAGGAACAAAAAAGCCGGCTGAAGCCGGCTCAGCCTCCTTCAGGAGGCTTCTTTCAGTAGCCCGGGCATTGATGCCCGGGCGGGGAGGCGGGCCCCCACTAAACGGCCAGATCCCTCACCGCCGGCAAGATCCCGAACCCGTCCGCCTCCTCCACCGCCGCGAGGATCGCCTCCACGATCGCCCGCTCGGCGAGGACGCCGATCTGGTTGACCTGGGCCTTGCGCTCGCCCCGGGAGAGGACGACGACCAAGTCGCCGTCGAAGAGGGAGAGGGCGGGGGAGAGGGTGCGGTAGAAGCCTCCGAAGGCCATCTGGCAGACCTTGAGCGCGGACGCCTTGGTCAGGGCGGCGTCGGTCATCACCACGGCGAGGGTGGTGTTGCCCTCCCAGGGATGGCCGGCGTCAGGCGGCAGCGAGGCGAGGACGCGCTCGGCCGAGGCCAGCTCCAGCCCATCGGGAGCGGTGCGGCAGCCGGCGAGCAGGGTGCCGTCGAGCCGGCGGACATCGCCGAAGGCGTTCACGGCCACGGCGGCGGCGACGGTGGGGCCGCCGGGCACGGCGAGGCTCGCGAAGCCGAAGCCCCCTTTCATGCCGCTCGGCGGCCCCAGGGCTTTGCCGACGGTGGCGCCGGTGCCGGCCCCCACGCTCCCCACTTCGACTGGACCCTGGCCGGCCGAGGCCAGGGCGACCTCGACCAGGGCGGGGCTGGGCGCGATGGGCTTTCCAAGCCCCAGGTCGAAGAGGATGGCGGTGGGGACGAGCGGTACCGGAGCGATGCCGGTCTGGAACCCGTAGCCCCTCCGCGCGAGCCAGTCCACCACCGGATCGGCGGCGGCGAGGCCGTAGCCGCTGCCGCCGGAGAGCACCACCGCGTGCGCCTTGCTGGCGACGTGATGGCCGGAGACCAGGGAGTCGAACTGCCGGGTGCCGGTGGCCGAGCCCCGCACCTCGGCTGCCGCGAGAGCGCCCTCGGGGCAGAGGACGACGGTGACGCCGGTCAGGGCGTCACGGTCCGTGCCGTGGCCGATCGTGAAGCCGGGGATCGCAAGGGAGCGGTGGGGCCGGGGGAGGGAGGGAGGGGTCATGGACTGGGCCATTCTACTCGCCACGCCCTCCTCACCCGGGCACCCGCGCTCGCCCATCACCTAGGCTGGTAGCATTCGCAGAACCCAGGGTCATAAGTACCGTACCGCCCTGTATCGCAGGACTCCCCGGGGTATCCGCAGGCCTGGCAGAAGGCGTCGCAATCCTGGTCGATGTGGCACTCGTAATAGCCGCACCATACGACGACGGCGCTGGCTGGCGAGGACAAGGCGGCGAGGGTGCAGAGGACGAGGGCCAAGGCGAGGAAGGCGATTCGGACTTTTCCGTTCATGGAATCTCCTTTCGAGAAGAAGCCTGCTCCTCAGGGAAGGTGCGCGCCAGGGGAACAGGGAGCCAAAGGTGCACTCTTGGAAGGCCGGGGAGGATCGGCGGGGCATCAGGAGCGAGTCCAGCCGCCCCGCCGATCCTCACCACATCGTGGTGCAGATGCAGTTGCGGGTCCTGGAGTCGCAGACGCCGTTGATCCCGCAGCCGGCGTAGCACTGCTGGAAGCACTCTTCGTCAGTGAGGCTGGGGCAACAATAGGAGCCACAGGCCTTGGGCACGATCTCCTGCTGGTCAGGCAGGAGCAGAGGCTCCTGCGGGGCGGCCGGGGTGAAATTGGCCGCCGGAGGCGGCACCGGCGAAGCCACCACCGGGGCCACTGGGGCAGGAGCAGCCGGAGCTTCCGCCGCCCAGGCTGCGCCGCAGAGCCCGAGCGCCAGGATGAGGGACCCGATCAGAGCTTTCTTGGTCATCGTGCTCTCCTTTCTGAAGACACGGGGGACGGGACATGCCCCTACCCAAACAGGTGCTTAGCAACAGAAAGGAGGAGCGCCCTGCCAGCATGCCCGCTTCGCGACTATCCTGTCGTGCTTCGAGGAAGGCGGGGACGTACACGTCTCTGGAAACACGGCCTGGGTCTGGAGGGAGCCGCTCATGGTCAAGAATTCGTCAGCCCCTGACGTTCGGGATCTGGAAGCACCTGCCAGATCTCCGTCTCCGTGTCCGCGAAGACGCGCTTGAAATCGCGGCTCTGGCGGATCAGCCAGCGCCGCTCCGGGTTCTCCCAGGGCGAACGGTGAACGACCACGAACTGAATGCCCAGCCGCGCGAGGTTGGCGCGCCACTGCCGATAGGACCCCATGGCGTAAGGCTGTGCCAACCGGCTCCCCCAGCGGTACACCCGCGGCTCCAACGCCCGACGCCTCGGTACGATCTCCACGTGGTTCTGCAAACGACTGCCGAAGAAAAGGTAAGGCGCGTTCAGTCCCGCGTAGGCGATCCGGGCGCCCTCCGACCCGGTAAACCGTTCGAGCGCCAAGGCCGCAGGCCGTTCCGCGAGCTTGACCCCTTGATACTTCAGGACCGCCCTACCCAGCGGCACCGCCGTCATCACCAGGAGCGCCGCGGCGGCGATCCGTCCCCAGCCTGCGAACCCGAAGGGCGGCAGCGCGGACGGGCGGAAGGTCCGCCATCTCCGCCGGCCCAGCTCGAGGAGCGCCCCTGCGGCCACAAAGGCCACGGCCGCGAGAGCCTTCGTCGTCCCTTTCCACTCGAGCTGCCCCAAGGCCTGCCACACGATCCAGAGCAGCAAGGCGATGCGCAGAGGGGAGGCGCGAAGGCCCCACTGAGAGAGCAGCCAGGCGAAGGCCACGGCGGCCAGGGCGATTCCGGGGAGAAAGTAGCGGCTGGACCGGTGATCGCTCATCAGGAAGACGAACTGCAGGAAAAAGACCGTGGGAAGCGAGAACACCACGACCTCTCGCCAGCGGCGCCGCGCCAGGGCCAGCAGCGGGGCCAGCAGGACGGCCGGCAGCAGCGTCCAACGAAAATAGGATCCGAGCAGGTCCGGCTGGCCAGTGAGGAACCGCCAGACGTCAATCTGGGATTCAGTGGAGCCGTTACGCTCAGTAGGGAGGATTCCCCACCACCCCGGAAAGACCTCGATTCCGAGGATCCGCACCGGCGCCGGAAAGATCGGGTTCTCGGTCGTCACCCAATTTCGCAGGTAGGTATAGCCGCCCGTCAAGGCGATCGTGGTGGCCAGCAGGGCGGCCAGGCCGGCGAGCGACCGCACCGGCGCCCGCTGCATCCCTGGGGCTCGCTGTCGGCGTTCCACCCAAAAGGCGAGGATCAGCGCGGCGAGGACTACGGGCGCGAACAGCACGCCGACGTACTTGGTCGCCAGCAGCAGCCCGAACGCGGTGCCGGTCGCCACGGCCGCGCCCGGATGGGGACGCCGGGCGAGCGCCAGTGAGCCATCGAGGGCAGCCAAGGTGAAGAAAGAGAGGCTGTGATCGTTGCCCGCCGTCAGGGCCAGAGAGGGGAAGGCTTCGGGGATGCCGGCATAGGCGAGCGCCGCCAGGGCGGCGTCCCGGCGCGCCAGGCCGAGCCGGCTGGCCACAGCGGCGGCAGCGACGAAGGAAAAGCCGGCGAAAAACAGCTGCGTCCAGCGGGCCGCGAAGTCGCTGTCGCGGAACGGTGCGATCAGCACCCAGGCCGCCATCTCACCCAGAATGGGATAGAAGGGGGTGCTCGGATCGCCCACCGCGAAGCGGATCATCCGCAGATCCCCGTACCGGATCCAGGTGGCGACGGTGGACAGGTGGTAGGACAGGTCGTCGAACGAGATGGGTGGCAGGTACCTCGCGCCACGGATCTCGAGCAGACCGGCCCAGGCGATCGCCAACGCCGCCGCGAACAGCAGAGCCCGCTGGATCCGGATGGCGTGGCTGGGCCCCATTGCCACCGGCGATTGCGGGACGAGCTCCACCGCGGCCCGCTTGTCAGGCAACAACCGGCTGACCAGATACGCCGCCGCCGTCCAGACGAGGAAGACCGGCGGCCGCAGCACGGCGAAGTGCCCCATCCATGTCGCAGGAACGACCGCGATGCCCACCGCGAAGGTGAACGCGGCCACAGCGCGGCTCAGCGGTTCCCAGTCCGGCGTCAGCCAGCGCGCCAGGCGCCAACCCGTAGCCCAGAGGGCACCCAACATGGCGCCGAAGACCAGGATCTGGAACGTTCTCGGCGATGCCGGGAAGAGCGCGCCGGCCAAGAGGGTGACAGCGACGAGGCCGGGGAAGACCACGCCTACGGCACGCTCGACACGGCTCGTCGACATCGACGGGGAGTCTATCCAACGACCGAGCTGGAACTCTAGCGAGCGCCGGCCTTTCCATTTGAGCCCTTGCTTCGCGCCCCATTCCCCGTCTATCCTGTCGTGCTTCGAGGAGGCCGGCAGCCCCTCTACCTTATCTAAAAGGATGTCCGAACCAACGGTGCAGCCCAGGGCTGAAGCCTCGTCCGTCGCCTGGAACTGGCGCGATCGCGCCGCCGGGGAGGGGCCGGCGCGCGCCCGCGAGGCGGCGGCCAACCGGAAAAAGGGCCTGATCGGCACCGCCATCGGCCTGGCCGCCGCGGCAGCGGTCTGGTTCTTCTTCCACCGGCCGGTGGCGGCCGCGGTGATCGCCGCTATCGCGGTCCTGATCGCCCTGACCGCCCTGGCCTCCCCTCTCGGCCTCTACAAGGGGCTGGCCCGCGCGCTGGACCGCTTCGCCCACGCCGTAGGCTCAGGGCTCACCTGGCTATTGATGACGCTCCTCTACTATCTCGTCTTCCTGCCGATCGGCGCGCTGCTGCGGGCGCGCGGCCGGCTCGGGATCTCCCGCGGCGCCGACCGGCGGCTGCCGACCTACTGGACCTTTACCGAGGGGCGGGAGAGGACTCCGGAGTCCTACCGCAAGCAGTTCTAGCCGTGAAGCTGCTCGGCATCTCCTGCTACTACCACGACTCGGCCGCCTGCCTGGTGGATGCGGGGCACATCGTCGCCGCCGCCCAGGAGGAGCGGTTCACCCGCAAGAAGCATGACGAGGGCTTCCCCTTCCATGCCGTGCGCTACTGCCTGGCCGAGGGCGGCGTGGGTCCGGGGGAGCTGGATGGGGTGGTCTTCTACGACAAGCCCCTGCTCAAGTTCCACCGCATCCTCGAGACCTACCTCGCGGTGGCGCCCAAGGGGCTGCGCTCGGCGGTGATGGCGCTGCCTCTCTGGCTGCGCGAGAAGCTGTGGATCCCGCCCCACATCCAGGACGCCCTGGACCGCTGCGGCGTGGGCGAGCCGAAGCAGATCTACTTCACCGAGCACCACGAGTCGCACGCGGCGTCGGCCTTCTACCCCTCCCCTTTCGAGGAGGCGGCCATCCTGACGCTCGACGGCGTCGGTGAGTGGGCCACGACGACGATCGGCGTGGGCGAGGGGAACCGGCTGCGGCTGCTGCGCGAGATCACCTTCCCCCACTCGCTGGGCCTGCTCTACTCGGCCTTCACCTACTTCACCGGCTTCAGGGTGAACTCGGGCGAGTACAAGCTGATGGGGCTCGCCCCCTACGGCGAGGGGAGGTATACCGACGCCATCAGGCGGGAGCTGATCGACGTGCGGGACGACGGCTCGTTCCGCATGAACATGGACTTCTTCGGCTACCTGGACGGCCTGGAGATGACGAACGGCCGGTTCTCGGCGCTGTTCGGCGGGCCGCCGCGCCAGCCCGAGTCGCCCATCACCAAGCGGGAGATGGACCTCGCGAGGTCGATCCAGGAGGTCACCGAGGAGGTCGTCCTGAAGCTCGCCCGCCACGCCCGCGAGCTGACCGGCAAGCGGCACCTCTGCATGGCCGGGGGCGTGGCCCTCAACTGTGTCGCCAATGGCGTGCTGCTGCGCACGGGGATCTTCGACGACCTCTGGATCCAGCCCGCGGCCGGGGACGCCGGTGGCGCCCTGGGAGCGCCGCTCGCCGTCTGGCACAACGCCATGGGCCAGCCGCGGACGGTCGCCCGCTCGAACGGCCGGCCGCGGGACGCCATGCGGGGCGCCCTCCTTGGCCCCGAGTTCTCCCGTGGGCAGATCCAGGAATACCTGGACTTCCACCAGCTCCCCTACGAGGAGCTGCCCGAGGCGGACTGGGCGCGGCGCATCGCCGAGCTGATCGCTGGGGAGAACGTCGTGGGGCTTTGCCAGGGGCGGATGGAGTTCGGCCCCCGGGCGCTCGGCGGCCGGTCGATCGTCGGCGACGCGCGGTCGCCCAAGATGCAGTCGGTGATGAACCTGAAGATCAAGTACCGGGAGAGCTTCCGCCCGTTCGCGCCGAGCGTGCTGGAGGAGCGGGTGGCGGACTACTTCGAGCTGGACCGGCCGTCGCCCTACATGCTGCTGGTGGCGGACGTGGTGGAGCGCCGGCGCATCCCGAAGCGGGGGGACGAGAAGGATCTGCCGCTCGTCGAGTGGGTGAACCGGCCGCGCTCGGACGTGCCCGCCATCACCCACGTGGACTACTCGGCCCGCATCCAGACGGTCTCCCGGGAGGACAGCCCGCGCTACCACGCGATCCTCTCGGAGTTCGAGAAGCTCACCGGCTACGGGGTGATCGTCAACACCAGCTTCAACGTGCGCGGCGAGCCGATCGTCTGCACTCCGGAAGACGCCTACCGCTGCTTCATGCGCACGGAGATGGACTACCTGGTGCTCGGCCCCTTCCTCCTCGACAAGAGGGCGCAGCCCGCGTTCGAGGAGAAGGGGGACTGGCGGCAGGAGTTTCAGCTAGACTGATTGCCAGCGCAGGGCAGCTGCCCTGCGCTAGAATAGGCAACGCCATGCGCAAGCTCCGCTATCTCGGCTCCTTCCTCGGCGAGATCGTCCAGTTCGCCCGGCAGAACAAGGTGTACTGGATCGTCCCCCTGGTGCTCATCCTGGGTCTCGTGGTCCTGCTGGTGGTCACCAGCCAGGCCACGGCGCCGTTCATCTACACGCTGTTCTAGGGTGGGCCCGGCGCCCTCCGGGGCGGCCCCGCCCTTGCCCTCCCCCCCAGGTTGGGCCACAATAGCCGGACGATGCGTCGCTTCAAACCAGTTCATGGAATTCTGATCGTCCTGCTGTTCCTTGGATTGATCTGGGGGGCCGAGGTGGCCCTGGAGGGGAGGCTGAACCCCAAGGGCTTCGAGCGGGTCTCACCGGGGCGGGACGGCCAGGTGAGGATCAGCCTGGCGGACCTGAAGCCCCAGGACGTCCGCTTCTACCGGTTCCTCAACGCGGGGAACCAGGAGGTGCGGTTCTTTGTCGGGCGCGACGGCGCTGGCCACGTTCAAGTCGCCTTCGACGCCAACGAGGAGTGCGCGAAGATGAAGCGGGGGTTCCGCCACGAGGGGGAGTGGATGGTCTGCAACAAGTGCGACAAGTCCTTCCGCCTCTCCGAGGTCAACTCGGGTGGCCAGGGGTGCCAGCCGATCCCGGTGCGGTTCCGCGAGGAGGGGGACCAGCTGGTGCTCGCCGAGGCCGATGTCCTCCAAGGCTGGCGGCTCTTCCGTTGAGGGACGCCTTCGGCAGAGACAACTGGCGTGGAATCAGAGCTTTGACGGCCCAGCCCGCGATGGTGTATCGTCGCGCGGTCCGGAAAGGGTAACCATGTGCGCAGCCGACTTCGTGCTTTACGAGGAGGAATTCAAGCACCTTGAGGAAGCCCTGCGCCGCCTGCGCCAGGAAGCCAACGCCAAGGCCGTCTTCCTGATCGACAAGAACGGCCAGCAGATCGCCGCGGCCGGCGAGATCGAGCAGTTCGACACCACCTCCCTCGCCTCGCTGACGGCGGGCAACGTGGCCGCCACCGACGGGCTGGCGAAGCTGATCGGCGAGCGGGAGTTCTCGGTGCTGTTCCACGAAGGCCAGCAGGACCACATCCACATCTCCATCGTCGCCAAGCGCGCCATCCTGGTGGTCATCTTCGACGACCGGTCCTCTCTCGGGCTCGTGCGCCTGCGGGTCAAGCGGGCGAACGTGGACCTGGAGAAGATCTTTGACGTGATGGTGCAGAAGGGCGAAAAAGGAGCGCAAGGAACCGCCCACGCGAGCCCCTTTTCCGAGATCACCGACGACGACATCGACGCGCTCTTCGGCGAGTAGCCGCAGGCGCGGACCGGCCGCGGACGGCGCGAGCCCGGAGACGCTCCTCCGGACCCTCGCTACCGGTGACGGAACGAGACCTCGAAGATGACCTTCATCAACTACGCCAGCAAGGAGATCAACTGCAAGATCGTCTACTATGGCCCCGGCCTGTGTGGGAAGACGACCAATCTGCAGTACATCTACAACAAGACCGCCCCGGAATCGAAGGGCAAGATGATCTCCCTGGCTACCGAGGCCGACCGCACCCTGTTCTTCGACTTCCTGCCGCTCGACCTCGGCAGCATCCGCGGCTTCACGACGCGGTTCCACCTCTATACCGTCCCCGGCCAGGTCTTCTACGATGCCAGCCGCAAGCTGATCCTCAAGGGGGTCGACGGCGTGGTCTTCGTGGCCGACAGCCAGGAGGAACGGATGGAGGCGAACATCGAGTCGATCCGCAACCTGGAACAGAATCTGAAAGAGCACGGGTTCGACCTGGCGACGATCCCCTACGCCCTGCAGTTCAACAAGCGGGATCTGGCGAACGTGATTCCCGTCGACGAGATGTACCGGACGCTCAATTACAAGCGGGAGCCGACTTTCGAGGCGGTGGCGACGACCGGGGTCGGGGTCTTCGATACCCTGAAGTCGGTCGCGAAGCAGATCTTGATCGAACTGAAGAAGCGCTAGCCGGGAGGAGCCATGGCCAAGGCAAAACCCCAGCCCAAATCCAAGCCCCAGCCGCGGTCCAAAGCCCCGTCGTCTTCAGCGAAGAAGGCGGGGGCGGCCAAGAAAGCGGCGCCCGCCGGGGACCCGGCCCTCGACGCCTTCACCGGGGGCCTCGCGGCCCTGCAGAAGAAGGATTGGAAGAAGGCGTCGGACCTCCTGGAGAAGGCGGTGGAGCTCGCGGACCGGCCCGACCTGCGCGACCGGGCCCGGCAGCTCCTGGCCGCGGCCCGTCAGAAGGCGGCAGCCGAGGGCGGCAAGCCGGCCAGGGGCGCCGACGCCGATCCCTTCCTCCTGGCCGTGTACGAGAAGAACCGTGGCGACCTCAAGGCGGCGCTGGAGATCTGCCGCAAGGGCGGGCGCGACCAGAAGGATGAGCGCTTCGCCTACCTCGCGGCGTCGATCCACGCCGTCGAGGACCGGTTGGACGAAGCGGTGCAGGCGCTCGCCAGGGCGGTCGAGCTCAACCCGACGAATCGCATCCATGCCTTCCACGACCCCGACTTCGCCGAGCTCCGCAAGGCAGCCGACCACCGCCACCTCTTCGGCCTCGCCTGAGCCGGCGCGCGGCGCCGGCAAGGCCCTGGTGGCGATCGGCGGCGGCACCGGCCTGTCCGCCCTGCTGCGCGGCCTCAAGCACCACGTGGGGACCGCGCGGCTGCGCCAGCTCACCGGCGTCGTCACCGTCACCGACGACGGCGGCTCCTCCGGCCGGCTGCGCCGCGAGTTCGGCGTGCTCCCCCCGGGCGACATCCGCAACTGCATCGCGGCCCTGGCGGACGACGAGGACCTGCTGACCCGCCTGTTCCAGTACCGCTTCCCCAACGGCGGTGGCCTGCTAGGCCACTCCTTCGGCAACCTGTTCCTGACCGCGCTCACCGGGATCACCGGGGACTTCCACCAGGCGATCCTCACGGCCGAGTCGGTGCTGTCGGTGCGCGGCAAGATCTTCCCGGCGACGCTGATGGACGTGCGGCTGCGGGCGCGCGGCGTCTCGGGCCGGGTCTACGAGGGGGAGTCGGAGGTCGGCCTCTCGGGCGAGGAGCTGGCGGCGGTCGAGCTGGATCCGCCGGCGCCCCCGGCGTTCGCGCCGGCCGTCGGTGCCCTGGAAGGGGCGGACCTCATCCTGCTCGGCCCCGGCTCGCTCTACACGTCGATCCTCCCCAACCTGCTGATCCCGGGTATCCGGCAGGCGGTCGCGAAGGCGCAGGGACGGGTCGTCCTCCTGCTCAACCTGATGACCCAGCCGGGCGAGACGGACGGCATGATGGGCATCGACCACGTGCGGGCCCTGGAGCGGCACATCGGCCGGGGGATCATCGACGCGGTCCTGGTCAACTCGGCCCCGATCCCCGGCCCCTTGCTGACCCACTACGCCGAGACCAACTCCGAGCCCGTGGCCTGCGATCGCGCCGCCCTAGAGGGGCTCGGCCTGGAGGTGATCGCGGCCGACCTGCTCGCCACCGACGACGACCTGATCCGCCACGACCCGGAGAAGCTCGCCCGGGCGGTGCTGGAGCTAACGCCATGCCTCACCCCCGACCCCGCGTCGCCGTGATCCTCGCCGCCGGCAAGGGGACGCGCATGAAGTCCTCCCTGCCGAAGGTGCTCCACCAAGCCGCCGGCAGGCCGCTGCTGGCCTGGGTGATCGACGCCGCCCGCGCCGCGGGGTGCGAGCGGATCCTGGTCGTCATCGGCCATGGCGCCGAGCGGGTCCGCGAGGAGATCGCCGGCGACGACCTCGTCTGGGTGCTCCAGGAGGAGCAGAAGGGCACGGGGCACGCCCTCGCCCAGGCCGAGGAGGAGGTGCCGGGGGAGGCGACCGTGCTCGTCCTCTCCGGCGACGTGCCGCTGGTCGCCCCGGCGACGCTCGACCGGCTGGTCGCGGCGGCCGAGGACGGCTGGGGGGCCCTGGCGGTGGCCGATCTGAAGGACCCGGGATTCCTCGGGCGGGTGATCCTCGAAGACGGCAAGTTCCACAAGATCGTGGAGTTCAAGGACGCGACCCCGGAGGAGCGGGACGTCACCCTCGTGAACGCCGGGATCTACGCCTTCCCCGCTCCGGAGATCTTCGGCTACGTCCGGAATCTGAAGGCCAACAACGCTCAAGGGGAGCTCTATCTGACCGACGCCGTGACCAACGCCGCCGCGGACGGCCGGACGGTGCGGCTGGTGCTCCTGCCCGACCTGGACGAGGCGCTGGGGGTCAACGATCGCGCCGAGCTGGCCCGCGTTCACCGGCTGCTGATCGACCGGCATCTGCTGGCCCTCATGAAGGCCGGGGTGACCGTCCTCGAGCCCGGGCGAACGGCGGTCGACCACGGGGTATGTGTCGGAGAAGAGACAGTGATTCACCCCGGAGTGTCCCTTCTTGGCCACACCTTGGTGGGCCGGGAGTGCACGATCCATCAGGGCGCCTGGCTGCGCGATACGACCGTCGCGGACGGCGCGACCATCGAGCCCTACAGCGTCCTCGACGGCGCCGAGGTGGGGGAGGGGTGCCGGGTGGGACCCTTCGCCCGGCTACGCCCGGCATCCCGCTTGCTTAGAGGTGCCAGGGTGGGCAACTTCGTCGAGGTGAAGAGCTCCGTGCTCGGGGAAGGCGCCAAGGCGAACCATCTCGCCTACGTGGGGGATGCGACGGTGGGCGAGGGGGCCAACCTCGGGGCCGGCGTGGTGACCTGCAACTACGACGGCGTGCGCAAGAACCCCACGGAGATCGGCCCCGGCGCCTTCATCGGCAGCGACACCCTGCTGGTGGCGCCCGTGAAGGTGGGCGCCGGCGCCTCGACGGCCGCGGGATCGATCGTCACCAAGAACGTCCCGGACGGGGCGCTGGCGGTGGGGCGGGTGCGCCAGAAGAACCTGGAGGGTTGGGCCGGGGGCCTGCGCCGCCGGCGCGATCCGAAGAAAGAGGGAACCTAGTCATGTGCGGAATCGTGGGTTACGTGGGGCAGCGCGAGGTCGTTCCCCTGCTGATGGACGGGCTCCGCCGCCTGGAGTACCGGGGCTACGACTCGGCCGGCGTAGTGGCGGTGCGGGACGGCGAGTTCCAGACCGTCAAGGCCGAGGGCAAGCTCGACCGCCTGAAGGAGAAGCTGGAGAAGCAGCCGCTCTCCGGCCGCTACGGGCTCGGCCACACCCGCTGGGCCACCCACGGTCCACCGAACGAGCGCAACGCCCATCCCATGGTGGACTCCCGCCGGCGCCTGGCGCTGATCCACAACGGCATCATCGAGAACTTCCTGCCGCTCAAGCGGCGGCTCATCTCCGAGGGCTGGAGCTTCAGCTCGGACACCGACACGGAGGTGATCGCCAACCTGATCTCCTCCTACCTGAATGGCAGCCTGCGCTCGGCCGTGGCCCAGGCCGTCCAGGAGCTGGAGGGGATGTACGCCTTCGCCGTGGTGACAACCGAGACCCACGGCCAGGAGATCGTGGCCGCCCGCCAGGGCCCGCCGCTGGTGATCGGCCTGTGCGAGGGGGAGCAGTTCCTCGCCTCCGACCCCGCGGCCCTGCTCGCCTACACCAAGGACGTGATGTTCCTGGAGAACGGCGACATCGCGCGCCTCACCCCGGCGGGCGTCGAGATCCAGGACCGCCAGGGCAAGCCCGTCCAGCGGCCGGTCCAGCGCCTCAACTGGGATCCCATCCAGGCCGAGAAGGGCGGCTACAAGCACTTCATGCTCAAGGAGATCCACGAGCAGCCCCAGGCGGTGCAGGACACCTTCGCCGGGCGCGTGGACTTCGAGAGCGCGGAGATCCTCTTCGACACCATCAAGACGACCCGGGAGGAGATCCAGAAGATCGAGCGCCTCCACCTGCTGGCCTGCGGCACCTCCTGGCACTCGGGGCTGGTCGGCAAGTTCTTGATCGAGGAGATCGCCCGCGTGCCGGTCGAGGTCGACTACGGCTCCGAGTACCGCTACCGCGACCCCATCGTCTCCGACCGGGTGCTCGCGGTGGGCATTTCCCAGTCCGGCGAGACGGCGGACACCCTCTCGGCCATGGAGGCGGCCCGCGAGCGCGGAGCGCGCTTGTTCTCCGTCTGCAACGTCCTGGGAAGCCAAGCCACCCGCGTCAGCGAAGGGGTGATCTACACGCACGCGGGCCCGGAGATCGGCGTCGCCTCGACCAAGGCGTTCACCACCCAGCTCGTGGCCCTCTACCTGCTGGCCCTCTACCTGCGCCAGTGCCGCTTCGGCGAGATCGACCGGCGCTATTTGGACGACCTCTCGCGCTTGCCGCAGGCGGTGGACGAGGTCATCCGTCGGCAGGAGCGGCGCATGGAGGAGCTGGCCCGGAAGTATCACCGGGCGCAGAACTTCCTCTATCTGGGCCGGGGGATCAACTACCCGATCGCGCTCGAAGGGGCCTTGAAGCTCAAGGAGATTTCCTACATCCACGCCGAGGGCTACCCCGCCGGCGAGATGAAGCACGGGCCCATCGCCCTGATCGACCAGAACATGCCGGTGGTGGCCATCGCGACCGGCGAGCAGGTGGCCGAGAAGGTCAAGAGCAACATGCAGGAGGTCAAGGCGCGGGACGGCATCGTCATCGCCCTCACTGATCGCGACCCTGAGGAGTTCGGCGGCATCACGGACGAGCTGATCGAGGTCCCCACGGTCTCGGAGTGCCTGCAGCCCGTCGTCAACGTCATCCCGCTGCAGCTCCTCGCCTACTTCATCGGCGTCCGCCGCGGCGCCGACGTGGACCAGCCGCGGAACTTGGCGAAGAGCGTGACGGTGGAGTAGTTCTCGTTTCGGGCTACGATGCCCGCATGAATTCCGCTCCAGTTCTGGAGACCTCGGCCGGAGACGATCCGCCGGCCGAGGTCTACAGCCACCGCCGGGATTCCTTCGCGGCCGAGGAGCAGCGGCTCGACCGGATCTCGTTCCGCTTCTCCATCCTCCGCGGCGCTCTGTTCCTGGCGTTCGTCGTCTGCCTCGCCGTGATCCTGGTGCGGGGAGGAAACCTCAGTTGGGGATGGTGGGTCGGAGCAGGATTCTGGCTGATCGCGTTCCTGGCGGTGTTGCCGTACCACGACCGGGTCATTCAGCGGCAACGCAGGCAAGGGGAGTTGCGGAAGATCAACGAGGAGGGACTGCTGCGGCTGGCCCGCGACTGGGCGGGGCTGCCGGTGCCGTCCCTGCCCGAGCCGGAGGACACGGAGCGGCCGATCGCGCGGGACCTCAACCTCTTCGGTCGCGCCTCCCTTGCCCATCTGCTCGGGACGGTCCATACCCCGCCGGGCAAAGCGACGCTGGCGGATTGGCTGTTCCACCCCGCGCCGCCGGAGGAGATCGTCGAGCGGCAGGAGGCGGTGGCGGAGCTGGCTCCCGAGATCGACCTGCGGCAGCAGCTCGAGGCCGGCGCCCGTCCCCTGGAGAAGGCGGCTCCTGACATCGAGCCGTTCCTTCGCTGGGCCGAGGGCGAGCCGTGGCTCCTCCAGCGGCCGGGGCTGATCTGGCTCTTCCGTCTCCTCGCCGTGGCAACGCCTGTAATGGGTATCGTGGTCCTGGCGACTCCTCTGCCAGCCAGCCTCTTCTTCGTCCTGGTGACCCTCAACATTGCCCTGAGCTATCAGCTTCGGGAAAGGACGTATGGGACCTTCAATCGGATCGAGGCACGGGAAGGCGAGTTCCAGCTCTACGCCGAGGCCTTGGAGCGAATCGCGGAGCGCCCATACGCCGCCAGGGAGCTGCGCCGAATCCTCGAGGGCCTCACCGTCCGAGGGGAGCCCGCCCACCGCTGGATGGCCCTCCTTCATCGCGGGGTCGAGCTGTCAGACGTGCGGCACTCCGCCTACCTCCATCTGCCGCTTCAGGCGCTGCTCCTCTGGGACTTCCACGTCCTCCTTCTCCTGGAGAAGTGGCAGCGGGACGCCGGCCCCTCGGTTCGCGGCTGGCTCGCGGCGCTCGGGCGGTTCGAGGCGCTCGCGGCACTGGCCGTGCTGCGGTTCGAGCAGCCCGGTTGGGCCTTTCCTGCCGTGGACCGGGAAGCGGACCGCTTCGAGGCGCGGGAGCTGGGCCATCCTCTGATCGCGGACGGCGCCCGGGTGACCAACGACGTGACCGTCGGCCCGCCCGGCACCGTCCTGCTGGTCACGGGGTCGAACATGTCCGGCAAGAGCACGCTGCTCCGCTCGATCGGGGTCAACGCGGTGCTCGCTCAGGCGGGGGGGCCGGTCTGCGCGGCCTCTCTACGTATGCCTCCGTTGACCCTTGCCACGAGCATCCTGGTCGAGGACTCGCTCGCTGAGGGGATCTCCTTCTTCATGGCGGAGCTGAAGCGGATCCAGAAGATCGTGGAGGAGTCCGACCGGGCCCATGCTGAGGGCCGCGCCCTCCTCTACCTCCTCGATGAGGTCCTGCGCGGCACCAACACCTATGAGCGGCAGGTGGCGGTGCGGCGGGTGCTCCTCCACCTCCTCCGCCAGGGAGCGATCGGCGCCATCTCGACTCACGATCTCCAGCTTGCGGAGGTGGAGGAGCTGAAGCCCGCCCTCGTGCCCGTCCACTTCCGCGAGACGCTCCACCCGGGCGGCGATCCGCCGATGACGTTCGACTACAAGATGCGGCCCGGGGTCGCGACCACGGTAAACGCGCTCAAGCTGATGGAGCTGGTGGGGCTGCGGGAGGAGTAGGGAGGACGGAAGATCTACCAGCGGCGAGGCTCCTGACAAAAGTCTAGAATAGGCTGACCAGCGATCCAAAGGATGAAAACTGCCATGCTCTACAAAGTCCCACTGCTCCTCTCGCCGCAACCCGAAGGGGGATTCACGGTGACCTCGCCATTGCTTCCTGAACTGGTGACGGAAGGGGATACGGTCGATGAGGCTCTGGCGAACGTCCAAGATGCCTTGGCCGCTGTCGTCGAGGCCTATCATGACCTTGGCCGTCCCTTGCCTGCCAGCACCAAGCTTCCGGATATCAGTGGCCCTGTCTGGTTGGAGACCCTGGTCGCGACTCCATGAGATACCGTGATGTCAGCCGGAAGCTGGTCGCGCTCGGCTGTCACGAGATCCCGCGGCAGACAGGAGGTTCCCACCGGAAGTGGTTCAACCCGGTCACACAGCGAGTCACCGTCATACCCGACTGGGGTGGCCGCGATCTCAAGTTGGGAACCGTCCGCGCGGCAATCCGCCAACTGGCCATCGATTGGAGAGACTTCGAGAAGGCCTGACTCCCCCGATTATCCGTGGTGCCACACTCCTTGCCCGTCGGCGCTCCGCGCCCAGGCGGCCAAGCAATCGAAGGGGAAAGGGAAGCAGGGGAAGCGGGGCGCCACCCGGCGGTAGCGCCCCGCGATCCGGTCAGACCTGGACGGCCTTGGTCGCCGACGTCGCGCTGGCCGTCTCGACGGGAATCCGCATCCCGTAGAAGGACCGCCAGACGAAGAACGCCGAAATCAGGAAGAAGGCCACGGCCAGGGCCGTGCTGGTGGACTTCGGCATCTCGATCGCCAGCTCGACGGCGAGCAGGCCGAAGAGCGTGGTGAACTTGATGATCGGGTTCATGGCCACCGAGGAGGTGTCCTTGAACGGATCGCCCACGGTATCGCCCACGACCGTCGCGGCATGGAGCGCTGTGCCCTTCTCCTTGAGCTCCACCTCGACGATCTTCTTGGCGTTGTCCCAGGCGCCGCCGGCGTTGGCCATGAAGATGGCCTGGTAGAGGCCGAAGATGGCGATCGAGATCAGGTAGCCGATGAAGAAGAAGGGCTCCAGGCACGCGAAGGCGAGCGTGCTGAAGAACACCGTCAGGAAGATGTTGAACATCCCCTTCTGGGCATAGGTGGTGCAGATCCCCACCACGCGCTTGCTGTCCGCGATCGAGGCCTTCTCGGCTCCCGCGTCGAGCCGGATGTTGCGCTTGATGAACTCGACGGCCCGGTAGGCGCCGGTCGAGACCGCCTGGCAGGAGGCGCCGCTGAACCAGTAGATCACGGCGCCGCCGGTGATCAGGCCGAGCAGGAACGGCGGGTGCAGCAGGGAGAGCTTATCGATGTCCCGCGTCAGGCCGTTGGTGAGGACGACGATGATCGAGAAGATCAGGGTCACCGCGCCCACCACGGCGGTGCCGATGAGCACCGGCTTGGCGGTCGCCTTGAAGGTGTTGCCGGCGCCGTCGTTGGCCTCCAGGTGGTGCTTGGCGACCTCGAAATCGGGGTCGAAGCCGAACTCCTTGCGGACCTCCTGCTGGATGCCGGGGGTCGTCTCGATGGTCGAGAGCTCGAAGACGGACTGCGCGTTGTCAGTCACCGGGCCGTAGGAGTCGACGGCGATCGTCACCGGGCCCATGCCGAGGAAGCCGAACGCCACCAGGCCGAAGGCGAAGATGGCTGGGGCGATCATGAGGCCCGAGAGACCGAGGGTGCTGACGCCGAAGGCGATGCCCATCAGGGCGACGATGGTCAGGCCCATCCAGTAGGCGCTGAAGTTGCCGGCGATTAGGCCGGCCAGGATGTTGAGCGACGCGCCGCCCTCGCGGGAGGCGGTCACCACCTCCTTGACGTGACCGGACTCGGTCGAGGTGAAGACCTTGACGAGCTCGGGGATGAGCGCGCCCGCCAGCGTGCCGCAGGAGATGATCGTCGACAGCTTCCACCACAGCGTGGTGTCGCCGCCGAGGTTCGGGATCAGCAGGTAGGACGCGGCGTAGGTGACGGCGATGGAGAGGGCCGAGGTCAGCCAGACGAGGGAGGTCAGGGGCGCCTCGAAGTTCATCGTGTCGGCGTTGGCGTAGCGGCCTCTGGCGATCGTCTCGTTGATGAAGTAGGAGACGCCGCTGGTGACGATCATCATGATGCGCATGGCGAAGATCCAGACCAGGAGCTGGACTTGGACCTTCGGGTCAGTCACCGCGAGCAGGATGAAGGTGATGAGCGCGACGCCGGTGACGCCGTAGGTCTCGAAGCCATCCGCCGTGGGGCCGACCGAGTCGCCGGCGTTGTCGCCCACGCAGTCGGCGATCACGCCGGGGTTCCTGGCGTCGTCCTCCTTAATGTTGAAGACGATCTTCATCAGGTCGGAGCCGATGTCGGCGATCTTGGTGAAGATGCCGCCGGCGATGCGCAGCGCCGCGGCGCCCAGCGATTCGCCGATGGCGAAGCCGATGAAGCAGGGGCCGGCGTAGTCGCGCGGCACGAAGAGGAGGATGGCGAGCATGATCACCAGCTCGACGCTGATCAGGAGCATGCCGATCGAGATGCCGGCCTTGAGCGGGATGGCGTAGGTGGGGAACGGCTTGCCCCGGAGGCTGGCGAAGGCGGAACGCGAGTTGGCGAAGGTGTTGACCCGGATACCGAACCAGGCGACGCCGTAGCTGCCGGCGATGCCGATGAGGCTGAAGAGGAGGATCGTCACCACCTTGGCGAGGTCGAAGCCGCGCAGGGTGTAGAAGTAGATGAAAATGACGATGCCGATGAAGACCTCGAGCAGCAGGATGAACTTGCCCTGGGTGACCAGATAGGTCTTGCAGGTCTCGAAGATCAGCTCTGAGATCTCCCGCATCGAGCGGTGGACCGGCAGGTTCTTGAGCTGCACGTACATCATGAGCCCGAAAAGCAGTCCGAGCACGCAGACCACCAAGCCGCCCAGGAGCAGGTTGTGCCCGCTGATGCCGAAGAACGAGACGCTCCCGAGGTCCGGGAGCACCAGCTCGGCCTCGCTCGCCGAGGCGGGCGCCGCGGTCAGGAGAGCCCAGAGCGCCGCCAGCCCGAGGACGGGGAGCCTCTTCAGGACCGGGCCGGACCGGGCAAGGAGTTTGTGTTTCGCCATAGTTCCTCCAAAATCCTTGGAAACAATTCATAGCGCAGACCGAGGCTCACCGGTCCCGGCAAGGGCCGAGCCCGATCCGCGTCGCGCTTGCAGGGTAGGGACCCTTCCAGGCTCGCCCGGGGCCGACCCGCCACCGGCCGAGTAGATCCGGGGGAAGGTATCACAACTGGGAGAAAACCGGAGCCGCCGGTCAGTCGCGACGTTGCGCGATAAATCCCCGGTAGGTGCCGTACGCGGGCTTCGGCGAGCCGTCGGCGCGCAGGACTCCCCAGGTGAAGCCGTCCGGAGGGTCCTGCAGCTCGTAGAAGAAGACCTTGGCGATCCAGTCGCGCCCCGCCCGGCCGGTAAACCAGTCGTCGAGGAGCCCGCCGTAGTACTGCGCCTGCCGGTCGTCCGTGACGCGGGCCGACTCCCAGCCGGTCTCGGTCAGCCAGAAGGGCTTCTTGCCCAGCCAGCCGGTGCTCTGGAGCACCTCCTTGACCGACGGCGCGACCGTGTCCCAGAGCGAAGGCCGGCCGCCGAAGAGGGTGTCCGCCTCCAGCCGCGAGTCGATGTCACGGTTGCCGTCCGCGTCGTAGACGTGATGGGTCACGAAGTCGAGCCGGTCCCCCGCCTCCAGGAGCGTCGCCCGCAGCCAGTCGTACCAGTCTGCGTCGCCCGCGGTCAGGTGGGCCAGCTCGGGGCCGCCGACCCGGGCGGAGCGGTTGCCAGCGTGGATGGCGTCGGCGCCGGTTTTCAGGATGACGTCGATGTACTCCTGGCGGGTGCCCGACCAGAAGCGCGGCAGGTTGGGCTCGTTCCACAGCCCCCAGTAGCGGATCGTGCGCCGGTAGCGCTTGGCCGCCCGCAGGCAGAACCGCCGCCAGTCGGCCGGGTCGCGGGGTACGCCAGTAATAGCCGGGCCGTCGGTGGCCCAGGGCGGCGTGTAGGCGAGGGTCGCGAACACCTGCAGACCCCGGGCGCGGGCGGCGGCGGCGATGGCGTCGTAGACCCGCCAGTCGTACTTCCCCCGCACCGGCTCTACCCAGGCCCAGACGAAGTCGATGCGCACCCAGCCGATCCCCGCGGCCTGTACCTTGTCGAGCTGGGCCGCGAGGTCCGTCCCCTGGGGAGCATGGACGTTGATGCCGAAGGGGGTCGCCTCGGCGGCGGACGCGCCGCGGACCGCCGCGGCGAGGAGCAGGAGGAGCAGGGCCAGGATCGGCTTCAGACGGTTCCGCATGGCTCGCGAATCGATTTTCATTGAAGCTCGTCTATACTAACCCAGTCGGAAGCGAAGTCCATAGAGGAGCGGTGGGGCCGATCCCCGGGGGAGGATCGAGGCGATGCAATTCCGCGAGGTCACCGATCGCTATCAGCTCCAGAAGATCCTGAAGTCGACCCGCTTCGGGACCGTCCTGCGGGCCACCGACACGCCGTCCGGGCGGACGGTCGCGGTCAAGCTCATCACGGTGGGGCTCTCGCCCGGGCTCGCGGCCGCAGCGCCCGAGATCGAGAAGCTGGCCACCACGCTGGCCGGGCTGGGGCACCCCAACCTGCCGGCCGTGCTCGACTTCGGCTTCACCACCGAAGGCAGCGCCTTCCTGGTGCTGGAGCTGCTGGAGGGCAGAGGGCTGGACACCCTCTCCGCGCCGCCCGCCCGCGTCCTCTCGCTGGTGGGCCAGGCCCTGGACGGGTTGGAAGCCCTGGCCGGCCGCGGGCTCGCTCATCACAACGTCTCCCCCGACAACCTCTTCCTGGTCCCCGGCCCCGGGGGCGAGCAGGTCAAGCTGCTGGGGCTCGGCACGGCCGTGTTCCGGCCCCGGGGGTCCGCGGCCGCCACGGTCCTGGGGGTGGAGAACGCGCGTTTCCGGGCCCCCGAGCTGACCGCCGGCGGCGTTGCGGACTGGCGCGCCGACCTCTACTCCCTCGCCCTCACCGCCTGCCATGTCCTGGGAGCGACGGTCGGGTTCGGCGAGCCGCCGGTGGTCCAGCTCCCCCTGGCGGTGAGCTTCGAGCTGGAGAACGACGAGGCCCTCCGGCAGGGGCTGGAGCGCGCGTTGCGGCCACGGCCGGGCGAGCGGCCCACCCACCGGGAGTTGCGCGAGGCGCTGCGGCTGGCCGCCGGAGGCGCGGCGACCCCGGAGTTCCTCCTGCCCGATCTCCTTACAGCCGCCGAGGAGAAAGAGCCGGAGATCCTCTCCGCGGTGGACGACGAGATCCTCGACGCCCTGCTCTCCGTGCCGCCGCCACCCCGGCCGGCGGAACCTCCTGCCGAGGGGAAGGGCAAGGTCGTCCCCTTCCTGAGGCCAGGGCCGGCTTCCGCGGCAAGCCTCGCATCTGTCCATGCCGAGACGCCCCTGCTCCGCCGGCCCGCCGTACTGGCGGCGATTGCCGGTGTCGTCGCGCTCTGCGCCCTGGCCGCGTTCTGGCTGCTGCGCCCAGAGCCCCAGACCGTCGCCGCGCCGGCTCCGCTGCCGGTCGTGCTACCGCAGCCGCCCAGCCGGCCACCGGTCGAGCGCCTGGAGGAGACGAAGCTCCTCGTGGCCCAGGGCGAGTACCTTGCGGCCCGCCGGACCCTGCGCAGGATCTCCTTCGGCGAGCAGGGTCTCCTCTCGCCGGCGGACTGCCGGGAGCTGAGGGCCATCGAGGAGACGCTCGCCCGCGCCGCTCTGGAGCGGTTGCCCGCGGACCTCGCGAGCGGCCTCAAGACCGGGGACCTCGAGATCCTTCAGGGGGCCGTCGAGGCGAGCGCCGGCCAGACGGACCTTGCTCCGGAAGTCCGCGCCGGTCTCGACCGGGCGCGGGGCGCCGTCGAGGCCTACACCCGGGCCCGCGCCGCCGCCGCCCAGGGCGACCACGTCCAGGCGCTGGAGCGCTTCGCCGCGCTGACGGCCCTGCTGCCGCAGGCGAGCGATTCCGAAGGCCTGCGCGGCCAGTCGGCCCAAGCCCTCGAGACTCAGGCCGAGGCCCTGGTCCGGAACGGGCGCTACGCCGAGGCCCTCGCCCGGCTCGGTCCGATCCAGCGGACGTGGCCCGACCGGCCCGGGCTCAAGGAGCGGATCGCCCGCTACGACGCCTACCAGCGCCAGGAACAGGAGCAGGAAATCCTCCTGGCGGCCCTGCCCGGCACCGAGCGCAGGAAGAAGCCCTGGGACGCACTGCAGAGTTTGAAGGGGATCGAGCCCACACCCCATCTGGCGCCCCGCTTCGCCGAGAGCCGGGCGCGGCTCGAGGACCTCCTCGCCCGGCTCGACAGGGAGCCGCCCCGGCTCGTGCTGCGGGACGGCTACTTCCTCGAGTACGCCCGGGGCACCGTGGCCGAGCTGAGCTTCCGCGCCACCGACGACTACGAGGTTAAGGACGTGAAGCTGATGGCCCGCCGCGCGGGCGGCAGGTTTCGGGATCTGCCCCTTGAAAAGCTCCGCACAGGCAGCTATTACACGGTGGAGATCTCCCCCGCCTTCCACCAGAACGGCGACGTCGAGCTCTACGCCGTGGCCACCGACCTCTCCGGCCATGAGACATACCTCGGCAGCCGCGACAAACCCTTGCAGCTCAAGCGAAAACAGGGCTTCGAGCGGCTGATCCGGTAGGCATCATCCTTGCTTTTTCTATCGTCCGGCCGCGACCCGTCGCGGCGGATGACGACGAAGAAGAACGGAGGAACGCCATGCCGAAATCCTGGAGCAATAAAGACGAGCGGCAGTACGAGCACATCAAGGAGAGCGAGAAGAAAAGCGGCAAGTCCACCAAGCGGGCCAAGGAGATCGCCGCTCGCACGGTGAACAAGCACCGCAAGGAAGAGGGCCGGACGAAGAGCTGAGCCCGGTCCCGCCAGACGCAGGGCGGCCTACACCGGCAGCAACGGCAGCCGCCCTGCTCCCACGGTGGCATCGGCGGCGGCCTGCGGTGCCGCCTCCTCTTCCTCTCTCTCCTCCTCCCCGGGGTTGCGGAAGAGGTTGGATTCGAGATTGTACTGCCGCGTGTACAGCGCGTGGTAGCGCCCGCCCAGGGCCAGCAGCTCCTCGTGGCGGCCGCGCTCGATGATCCGCCCCTCCTGCAGCACCAGGATCGTGTCCGCCCTGCGGATGGTCGACAGCCGGTGGGCGATGACGAAAGTCGTCCGCCCCTTCATCAGCTCGGCCAAGCCCTCCTGGATCGCGGCCTCGCTCTCGCTGTCGAGCGAGGAGGTCGCCTCGTCGAGGATCAGGATCTTCGGGTCTGCCAGGATCGCCCGCGCGATGGCCACCCGCTGGCGCTCGCCGCCCGAGAGCTTCACCCCGCGCTCGCCGACGATGGTGTCGTACCCCTGCGGAAGGCGGGCCACGAAGTCATCGCACCGGGCGATGCGCGCCGCGCGCAGCACGTCCTCCTCGGAGGCGTGCGGCTGGGCGTAGGCGATGTTTTCCAGCACCGTACCATCGAACAGGAAGTTGTCCTGGAAGACGACTCCCAGGTGGGAGCGGTAGTCGCCGAGCCGCAGCTCGCTCAGATCCTGCCCATCCACCAGGATCTGCCCCGAAGTCGGGCGGTGGAACGCCGCCACCAAGCCGATCAGCGTGCTCTTGCCCGACCCGGAAGGCCCCACCAGCGCCGTCGAGGTCCCCGGCAGGGCCGTGAACGAGACACCCTCGAGCACGGGATTGCCGGCCTGGTACTCGAACCAGACGTCGCGGAACTCGATGGTCCCCTCGACCTGAGGCAGGGGCTTGCGGGAGGACTCCTCCGCGTCCTCGGGGACCTCGTTGCGGATCTCACGGATGCGCTCCAGGCCCGCGAACGCCTCGGTGATCTGGCTGCCGATGTTGACGATCTGCGCCACCGGACCGACCATCATGCCGAGGTAGAGGGTGAAGGCGAAGAACTCGCCCACCGTCATCCGCCCTGCGAGGATGTCTCCGGCCCCGACGGCCATCATGGTGACGCCGATCCCTCCCAGCAGCAGCGTCGAGGCGGCGCCGATGGCCGAGAAGCCGGTCATCGTGCGGGCCACGTTGCGGAACAGCCGGTGCGCCCCTTTGGTGAAGACCAGCGCCTCGCGCTGCTCTGCCTGGTAGGCCTTGACGACCCGCACCCCGGAGAAGGACTCGGTGAGCCGGCCGGAGAGCTCAGCGTTGATCTTGGAGCGCTCACGGAAGAGCGGCCGCAGGGTCGTGAAGGCGTACTTCATGATAAAGGCGAAGAGCGACAGCACGGCCACGGCGATCAGCGTGAGCTTGACGTTGTAGTAGAGAAGGATGCCGAACGCCAGCACTGCCGTGACCAGCCCGCCCACGATCTCCACCAGGCCGGTGCCCACCAGGTTGCGGATCCCCTCGGCGTCGTTCATCACCCGGGAGAGGAGGGCACCCGACTTGGTCTGCTCGAAGTAGCCCACGGAGAGGCGCCCTACGTGGCGCTGGATCTCGCGGCGCATCTCCGTGATCGAGCGCTGGGCGGCCTTGCCGAGCACCTGCGACAGGGCGAAGGAGGTGGCGGCCTGGAGGATCGTCGCGACCCCGGCGACCAGCACGAGCTGGGCCAGCATCGCCCGGTTGCCCTTGCCGATGACGTCGTCCAACAGGTACTTGGTCGTGCCCGGCAGGATGAGGCCCGCCAGGCGGTTGACACTCATCAAGAGGAGCCCCAGCAGCAGCCGGCCCTTGCGCGCCCGCACCAGGTCGATCGCGTCGTCCAGCACCGTCCTGACCTTCAAGGACTTCTTGCCGGACTCGCGCTCGGAGGGCTCCGCTGGCCTCGGCCGCGAGGAGACAAGACCGCCGTAGAGCCCCTGGCGGGCCGGTCGGCGGGGGAGGGTCGCTGTCGGTTCGGTCATGGATGAGAGAACGGGCCGGGAAGGCAGGGAGATTCCCCAGCCCGCCGAAGGGTGGGACATTGTAAGGCGAGAGGCGCCCTTTTCCTGCGTTCGAACCAGGGCGGCCACGTAGGGCCGCCCCTTCTCACCGCCGGCTCTTCACCTTTACCTCGACCGAGTCGTCCAGCTTCAGGCTCACCACCGAGCCCTCCGGAATCACAACCTCCTCGCCGGGAGTCTTGGAAGCGATGGCGGCGCCGGCCGCGGCACCGATGATGGCGCCGATCACGGCTCCCTTGGAACGGTTTCCCTTGTTGAGGACGCGTCCGAGGACGGCGCCGGCCGCGGCGCCGCCGCCGATGGTCGCCGCGTCCTTCCGCGTCTCGTTGCGCCCCTGCTGCACGAACGAGGCGTCGATCGGCACGGTGGCTCCGGAGGGGAGCACCAGATCGGTGAACTTGAGGGTGAGCCTCGCCTGGCCGCCCACCCTCTTGCGCAGCGGCACCGCCTCGGTCACCTCGCCCAGGATCTCCGAGCCGGCCGGAATGGCCACCTCGCCGTCCTCCGTCACATCTTGGGCGACGCGGACGCGGAAGGTCTCGCCCGGAGAGTTGGCGTTGCTCGCCAGGGTCTCGGTGAACTCCACGTCCATCACCGTGCCGGCCGGCACGGTCACGGTCGTGGTCAGAGCCCGCGGCTGCTCCTCCTCACGCGCCGGCTCGGGCGTGCGGGCCGGCTCCTCGCGCCGGGTCTCTTCTCGCGCCGGTTCCTCGCGGGTTGGCTTGGGAGCAGGGGCCGGCGCGGGGGCCGGGCGCGGCGCCTGCGCGGTCTCGGTGCGGCGCTCCTCCGGCTCGCGGCGCGGCGCTGGCGCGGGCCGCGGAGTCTCCCGGCGCGGCGCGGCGCGCGACTGCCGCTCCCTCTCGCGCAGCCGTTGCTCGCGAGCGTCGAGGTCCGCCTGTCGCGCCGCCAGCTCGCGCTCGCGGGCTCTCAGGTCCGCACTCTCCTGGCTGGTCTCCGGCGGGACGCCCTCCTGGATATCCACCGTCTGCGGCTCGGGCCGCAGCTCGTTGGTCTGAGGCTCAGGCGTGGCCGGCGTCCCGTTCTGCGCCGCCTGGGGCTGGGCATCGTTCGTAACCTGTCCGGTGCGGTCCTCCTCCTCGCCGCGGTTGCACGCGAAGGTGAACAGCGCAGCCGTGCAGAGGAGCGCCAGCAGGAGGGAATGCATCTTGGTGTTTCGCATGGGTTGGAATCCTCACTTCAAGTTTCCCGTGAAACGGGAACAGCAAGGCGGATGCCATCCTTCTGGAAAACAACGCAAGGTCTTGAGGAATTGTGAGTTGGCGGCTCCGCCGCGCCTGCGGACGCGGCGCCTCTTTCTCCCCGGAAGGACGCCCGCGCCGCTTGGGCAGGACGGCTCAGCGCCGCCGGGAGGGATCGAACCGGATCACGTCACCCGCGCGCTCCGGGCTGGAAGACGGGATATCCTGCTCCGCCGCCGGTACCACCTCCGCCGGAGCCGGTTCGGCCTCGGCAGCGGCGTCGAAGCGCAGCCCGAAGTCGGCGGACGGATCGGCGAAGGCGGTCAGCGCCGCGAAGGGCACCCTGATCGGCTGGCGGGAGCCACCGAAGCTCAGCAGCAAGGAGAAGGCCTCGGGCGTGACCTCCAGGCCCCAGAACTGGTGCTGCAGGATGATCGTCACCTCCTCGGGGTACTGCTCGCGCAGGAAGCGCGGCGCCTCGACTCCAGGGAAGTCGGTGCGGAACCCGATATAGAAGTGGTGCTCCCCGGGCAGCCCGTGCTCGGCCACCTGTTCGAGAGCGCGGCGCACCACGTCGCGCAGCGCGTCCTGGAGAAGGGCGGCGTAGTCGATCCTGTCCGGGTCCATGCGGCGGAGCATGGTCGTGGGGATTGGAGTTTGTCAACGTCTACGGCGGATCCACTGTGCCCGCCGGCGTCCAGGGGCCGCAGCGCAGCACCCGCCAAGTGGCTTTCCAGCTCCCCGTCCAGGCGCCGTACTTGCGGATCGCCCCCTCGGCGTAGTGGCTGCAGGTGGGCGTGAAGCGGCAGCGCACCCCGAGGCTCCCCAGCCGCGAGGAGAGTGTCGCTTGGTAGAGGTGGATGGCCCCCAGGAGGACGCGCGCTGAGAGCTGGTCCTGCGGGGCCTGGGCGAGGTCGAGACCCAGCACGAGCAGCAGGACGAGGGCGGTGATCCAAGCCTTGAGCTGCCGGCGGCGGACCGGGTCCATGCGGAGAGCTTACCGCTCTACCAGGGCAGGGTGCCCGTCGCCGCTCGGCCCACCCAGAGGGCCACGAGCGCGGCGGCGTTGGCGAGGAGTACGGTATCGAGCCGCACCGGCAGGCGCAGGGGCCGGCCGGCCGCAAGTGCCGCGCCCCATAGGGCCCAGCCGAGAACGGCCTCCACGGCGACGACGGGAGCCAGCGGATGATCGGTCACGGCGTCGATCCACTCGCCCTTGGCCAGATGGCCGAAGGCGCGGGTCATACCGCACCCTGGGCAGGGGAGATGGAAAAGCCGTCGGCTGAGGCAGATCGAGCTAGCGGGATCGCCGGGCGGTGTCCAGAGGTGCAGGACGGCGAGCCCGGCCAGGCCCACGAACCCGGCGAGAAGCCAGAGCCGCGCGACCGGGCGCGCCACGGACGTCCTCAGCGGTTTGCCATGCTCGAGAGCACCGCCATACCGCCCATGAAGAAGATCCAGAGCAGCACCAGGACCATCCAGATCGTGCCGATGATGCCCAGGATCAACCCGGCCTTGGCGATCCCCTCGCTAGCGGCGGGAGAGCGCCCTTCGCGGACCGCCTTGAGCTCCTGATTGCCGAGGTACCAGGCGATCGGCGCGAAAAGAGGGCAGCAGAACAAGCTGAGGATCCCCAGCACGAGGGACGTGATCGCCTGGGTGCTGGTGGAAGACTGCGTTGGTCCAGGACTCGCTACGGTCATCGCACCTTCCCTCCCAGTGACGGTTAGACGCTAAAAACGGTCGGCGTACTCGCTGATCCCGGGGATCAGGAGCCTCTGCCCGTTGATCGCCTTGACGATCAGAATGATGTGAAGGACGAGGATCAGCGGCCAGACCATCCAGAGGACGCAGCCCGCGAAGGGCACGAAATGCGTGATGATGCCCAGCAAGATGCCGAGGAGGACCTCGGCCACGAAGAGCACGATCCCGTGCTTGGCGTGCCACTGGACTTCCGGGTCGTTCTTCTCGACGACCAGCGGGATCACGGCCAGAATGCCGAGATACGCGAGAACCAGCATGATCCCCCGGTTCGGGCTCACCGTGCCACCTGGAGGCGGTACGGTCCCGGTCGGCGGCGGAGGCGGCGGCGTGTAGGACGGGGGAGGCGGAACGTTCGGTTCACTCATCGCGGACCTCTCCTTTCATGGGAAGATCATCGGGTTCTCTTCGGCGTCAGTCTATACAACCCGGCGTTCCCGGACAAGGACCGAAGTCGCTTCATTTCATCGGCTTAGGGGATTCGATTCCAAGGTCCGCCAGCGCCTCCTGCAGGGCCGCGAGCCGCTCCTCGTAAACGGCGAGCACGAGCCGCGCCGAGGCGCCGTACTCCTCGCTCTCCAGCTCCACCTCGGGCAACCGCAGGAGGCGCTTCACCGCCCCGACCTTCTCATAGGGAACCTCGACGGCGAGCCGCGCCGACGGCACGCGCGCGGCCACGGGCAACCCGGCGAGCGCCTCGCGGGCCGCCGCCGCGTAGGCCCGCATGAGGCCCCCCTTGCCCAGCCTGGTCCCTCCGAACCAGCGCACCACCACGGTCACGGCGTCCGACAGGCCGGCGCCCCGGAGCACTTGCAGGATTGGCATCCCGGCCGTGCCCGCGGGCTCCCCAGCGTCGGAGCTGCGCTCGCGCGGCGGCGAGCCCAGCCGCCAAGCCCAGCAGTGGTGGGTGGCATCGGGGTGCTCCCGCTCCAGGGCGGCCAGCGCAGCCTTCGCCGCGGCCTCATCCGCCGCCGGCCCGATCACCGCGAGGAAGCGGGACCCCTTCGCGCGGATCTCGGCCCGGGACTCACCCGTGGGGGCGGAGTAGGCAGCCATGCCGTCAGGGCAGGCCGGTCACCCGCTGGTAGATGGAGCGGTAGCGCCGGACCACGGCGTCCTGGCTGAACTGCTCGACGGCCCGCTCGCGGGCGGCCCGGCCGAAGCTCCGCCGCAGGTCCTCGTCGGTAAGGAGCCGCATCGCCGCCGCTGCCATGCCGTCCACGTCCCCCACCTCGCAGAGGAAGCCGGTCTCGCCGTGCACTACCACCTCGGGCACGCCCCCGGCGTTGGTCGCGATCACTGGCACCTCGCAGGACATCGCCTCCAGGGCAGCCAGGCCGAAGGACTCGCTCTCCGAGGGCAGCAGGAAGAGGTCGGCCCCCACCAGCACTTCCTCGACCAGAGGCAGGCTGCCGATGAAGGTGATGGAGCCGCAGATGTGGTTCTCCCGGCAGTACTGCTCGATCCGGCCGCGCTCCGGGCCGTCGCCCACCAGGATCAGCCGGCTGGGCACGCGGTACTGCACGCGCTCGAAGATGCCAACCACATCCATCACGCGCTTGACCGGCCGGAAGTTGGAGATGTGCACCAGGAGGCGCTCCCCCGGCTTGCCCCAGCGGCGCACCCCTGGACCGTTGCGGGCCTGCTCGAAGCGGGACGGATCGATGAAGTTGGGTACCACGTCGATCTCGTTGCGGATGCCGAGCTGCTCGATGGTCGTGCGGCGCAGCGACTCCGAGACCGCGGTCACGGCGTCGCTCTCGAGGATCCCCCAGCGGGTGGTCTCCAGATAGTTGGGATCGTTGCCCACCAGGGTCACGTCCGTACCGTGGAGGGTGGTGACCACCGGCAGCGGCTGCGGGGCTACGATCTGCCGCGCCATCACGGCCGAGACGGCGTTCGGGATGGCGTAGTGGACATGCAGCACGTCGAGCGGCGCGTGGCGGGCGACCTCGACCATCTTGGTCGAGAGCGCCAGCGAGTAGGGCGGAAAGTTGTCGAACAGCGGATAGGTGGGCGTCACCACCTCATGGAAGAAGGTCCTGGAGTTCAGGAAGTTCAGCCGCGAAGGCAGGGCGTAGCTGATGACGTGGACCTCGTCCCCGCCCTCGGCGAGGGCCATAGCCAACTCGGTCGCGACGATCCCCGACCCGCCGTAGGTCGGGTAGCAACTGATGCCGATCCTCACCGCACACCTCCCGGCAGCACCGCCAGCGGGTCCACCACCGCCAGCGGCAGCCGGCTCCAGAACGGCTCGCCCAACGCCGCGCCGACGAGGAACCCGAAGTGGCGGGCCCGCCCTTCGACCGTGTGCCAGAACTCCGGCGTCGAGATCTTGGTGACCGGCTTCCCCTCCTCTCCAGGCTGGTGGAACTGGCTGTAGTAGGCGCGCAGCGACTCCAGCTTGGCGTCCCACACCGAGGAGACGTCCACGACGAAGCTCGGCTCGAACAGGTCGTGCTGCATGTAGGCGAAGACGGCGGCTGGCCGGTGCGGCGCCCCCGCCTCCGGCGTGCGGTTGCGCAGCCCAGCGTAGAAGCAGGCCGCGTCCACGAGCTGATGGGCGCGGCCATGGTCCGGGTGACGGTCCCGCGGCGTGGGCCCCAGGACCAGCTCGGGCCGCCATCGCCGGATCTTCGCGATCAGGGCGTCCTCCTCGGCCGGACCGGTGCGCAGGCCGCCGTCGCCGCAGTCGAGGAAATCCAGCTCCGCCGCTCCCAGCGCCCGGGCCGCCCGCTCGGCCTCGGCGGTCCGCTCCTGGGCCGTGCCGCGGGTGCCCTGCTCGCCGCGCGTCAGATGCAGGATTCCCACCTTTCGCCCCTGGCGCGCCAGCAGGGCCAGCGTGCCGCCGCAGCCCAGTTCCACGTCGTCCGGATGGGCGCCGATCGCCAGTACGTCGAGATTCATTCACACCTTCCTTCAACGGTCACGGCACGATCACCTGCAGGCACGCGCCGTCGAGCTCCATCTGCTCCCAGAGACTGTCTACGAACTGCGGGCCATACTTTCCCGGAAAGTGGATCGACGAGACGACCCGCTCCTGGGGACGGTCCAAGGGGAGGCACGCCTCCCGGAGCTGCTGGACCCGCCGGTGCACCACCTCGTTCCTGCGCGCCGCCGCGGCCACCGCCTTCTCCCCGAACAGGTCGAGGGCGCGCAGGATCTGCTCCCGCGTCTTCTCGAAGGGTCGCTCCAGGTTGGGGTCCGCCTCCAGAGCGGGCCCGCGCAGCTCGGCGAGCGCCGTCTCCACCCGGCGCCGCACCGGCCCCACCAGGTCGCCGCCCTCGCGCTCGGCGAGCCAGCGGTCCACCCCAGCCCGGTCGCCCAGCAGGGTGGCAAGGGGGATCCCCAGCTCTTCCAGCCGCTCGAGCTGCTTGGCCTCAAGGACCAGCGTCTGGGGGCGCAGCGTCGTCCACGGGGCGTCCACCTCCAGCGCCGCGTGGGTGGCGGACGCCTGCGCCATGTAGGACATCTCGCCCGGCCCCAGCACCTGGAGGGTGGTGCCGAGCACCGCGTCCTGCACGGCGGGCCGGGCGAGGACGCCAGGCGAGACCACCGAGGGGTTCTCCTCCACGATCCGCAGCAGCTCCTCGACGCTCTCCGGCCCCTCCTCCCGGCCGCGCAGCGCGAACCCGTCCTCGCCGTGCCACTCGATGCGCCGCCGCTCGCCGCGGCGGAGCAGGAAGAGAGGGCTCACTCCACGCTGGGGGGTCACCTGGAGCGGGTAGCCGCGCGCCTCGATGGCGGCGTCCCGCTGGACGAGCGCCTCCTCCAACTCGCGCCGCCGCTCGATGAGCCGCCGCAGCCATGGCCGTTGCGCGGCCTTGAGCGCGGGCAGCATGGCATCGAGCAGCAGCGGACAGCGGGGCCCGAGCAGGTGGGGCATGAGCCGGCAGAAGGCTTCGCCGAAGCGGGCGTCCGGCCGGTACCAGCGGGCCACGGCGGCGAGCCACTCGGCGTACAGCTCGCCGGGCACGGCCTCGGCGATGCCGCGCAGCACGTCTTCCACCGCCGACCCCAGCGTGCGCATCCCCACGGGCGCCAGGGGCTCGGGGTCCGGGCCGAGATCGAAGGCGCGCGGCCCGTCCGGCGCCAGCACCACCGTCTGCGCCGCCTCGGCCCAGTCGTGGTCTTCGGTGGCCACCCAGAAGACCGCCACCGCCGGCTCGCCCGCGGCTTCCAGGGCGGCCGCCCAGCGGGACGCCGCCATCGCCTTGGCGAGGCAATAGATCGGGCCGCCGAGCAGCCCCGGCTGCTGCCCGGTCACCACCACGCGCGTGGCCGGGTCCGCCAGCCGCTCGGCGATCCGGTCGGCGATCTCATGGCCGTAGGAGCGGTTGCTCACGGCCAGCGCCGCGGCCAGCTCGCGCCGGCCGGCGGGGTGGGCCGGCGATGCGGACGGCAGCCGGCCCGGCGGCAGGAAGCGCAACGGCTCCAGCAGGTCGAGGTCGCGGCCGGCCAGCCAGGCCGCGGGCAGCGGCGCCAGCAGCCCGGCCGCGGCGAGGTCGACCTGGATCTCAGGCCGGCTTGTGACCGATGAGGATGAGGCGTTCGCTGTCACGCTCGTAGGGGTCTCCCTGGAAATCGCCGAAGAGGGCGTCGACCTCCAAGCCCGCCCAGCGCAGGCCGATGGTCACCTCCTCCGGCTGGTAGAGCCGCACGCTCTCCAGGAACGTGCGGGGGGGTTCGCCGGGCCAACACACCACGATCCGCTTGTTGATCCGCTGGCTCGCGGCGTCGTACCAGCGCTCGATCTCGGCTTGCCGGCCGTCGAGCACCTGAGCCTCGC
>DASWME010000311.1:0-2007 GCA_036399915.1 Thermoanaerobaculia bacterium | reverse complement strand
AAGCCTCCTGAAGGAGGCTGAGCCGGCTTCAGCCGGCTTTCTCGCTCCTAGCCCGGGCATTGATGCCCAGGCATCTCAAGAGGGCGCTTATAGTACCGTACCGCCCCATGCCCCGCCCCGCCGATCTCCGCGCCGAGCTGTCCGCGGCGGCCCGCCTGGCCGCGCCGGTGGCGCTGGTGCAGCTCGGCTTCATGCTGATGGGTGTCGTCGACACCATGATGCTCGGCCACCTCTCGGCGGACGCGCTGGCGGCCGGCGCGCTGGGGCACATCGTCACCATCTCCGCCCTGATCATGGGCTACGGGCTGCTCACGGCGCTCGACCCGCTGGTCTCGCAGGCCCACGGCGCCCGCGATACCGAGGCGATCGGCGGCCATCTCCAGCGCGGCCTGGTCCTGGCGGCGGCGCTGACGGTGCCGTTCGTCCTCGGCCTGCTCGACATCGAGCCGCTCCTGCGGGTGCTGGGGCAGCCCGCCGGAGTGAGCCGGGACGCGGCGGCCTACACCCGGGGCATCCTCTGGGGGGTCCTGCCCTATCTGCTCTTCATCGCCGTGCGGCAGACCCTGCAGGCGATGAGCGTGGTCCGCCCGGCCGCGGTGGCAATCGTGCTCGGCAACCTGGTCAACGTGGCATGCAACTGGGCGCTCATCTTCGGCCACCTGGGGGCGCCGGCCCTGGGGGTGAAGGGATCGGCCCTCTCGACCTCGACCGCCCGCTGGGTGATGTTCCTCTACCTGCTGGCGGCCTCGCGGCGCACGCTCGCGCCCTATTGGCGGGGGTTCACGGCCGAGGCGGCGGTGTTCCGGAAGTACCTGCTGATGCTGCGGATCGGCCTGCCCATCGCCTTTCACAACACAGTCGAGCTGCTGATCTTCGCCGTGGCGGCCCTGCTGATCGGCCGTATGGGGGTCGCCGAGCTGGCGGGGCACCAGATCGCCTTGAACCTCGCGAGCCTGTCGTTCATGGTGCCCTTGGGGGTCTCCGGGGCCGCGGCGACGCGGGTGGGCAATGCCATCGGCCGCGGCGACATGCCGGGCGCGCGCCGGGCCGCGGCGGCCTGCCTGTTCCTCGGGGCCGCCGTGATGCTGTTCTTCGCCGTGCTGTTCGCGACGTTGCCGGGACCCCTGGCGCGGCTCTATACCCGGGACGGAGCGGTGATCGCCGTGGTTCTCGCCCTGCTGCCCATCGCCGCCGCGTTCCAGGTCTTCGACGGGATTCAGGTGGTGAGCGCCGGCGTGCTGCGCGGCTCGGCGGATACCAACTTCCCGGCCGCTGTGGCGCTGCTCGCGTACTGGCTGCTCGCCCTTCCCGTGGGCTGGCTCCTCGCCTTCCGCGCCGGCCTGGGAGTCCGCGGGCTGTGGTGGGGGATCACCGTTGGAATCCTGGCCGTGGCGGCGCTGCTCGTCCTGCGGATCGCCCTCCGCTTCCGCGGCTCCATCGCCCGGTTGGGCGCCCGGGCGGAAGCGTGAGAGGAAAAAAGATGAGCTTCAAGGACCACTTCTCCGGCCATGCCGAGAGCTACGCCTCGTTCCGGCCCCGCTACTCGCCCCAGGTTTTCGATTTCGTGGCCACCCTCCCCCGCCGGCGGGCGGTGGCCTGGGACTGCGGCACGGGCAACGGGCAGGCGGCGCTGGACCTCGCGGAGCGCTTCGAGCGGGTCATCGCGACGGACGCCTCCCGGCAGCAGCTCGCGCAAGCCATTCCCCACCCCCGGGTGGAGTACCGGCAGGCCCCGGCCGAGAGCTCCGGGCTCGAGAGCGGCTCGATCGACCTCGTGGCCGTGGCCGCGGCGGTCCACTGGTTCGACTTCGACCGCTTCTACGCCGAGGTCGAACGGGTGCTCGCCCCCGGCGGCGCCCTGGCCGTGTGGACCTACGACCTGGTGCGGATCGCCCCCGGGATGGACGACCTCGTCCGCCGCCTGGCGCACGAGATCGTCGCTCCCTGGTGGCCCCCGGAGCGCCGCTGGGTGGACGAGGAGTACCGCACCCTGCCCTTCCCCTTCGA
>DASWME010000310.1:0-6095 GCA_036399915.1 Thermoanaerobaculia bacterium | reverse complement strand
GACGGAGATGGTGATGCCTGGGGACAACGTGAACCTGGAGGTGGAGCTGATCGCGCCGATCGCGATGGAGAAGGGTGTGCGCTTCGCCATCCGCGAGGGCGGCAGAACGGTCGGCGCCGGCACGGTCACGGACATCCTGGCGTAGAAAGGTAGGAATACAGGGCAGTAGCTCTAACGGTAGAGCATCGGTCTCCAAAACCGAGGGTTGGGGGTTCGAATCCCTCCTGCCCTGCCAGACTTTTCGAGGAAGGCGCCCAGAATGAATTGGTTGACCAAGACGAAGGAGTTCCTGTCGGAAGTTCGCGCCGAGATGCGGAAGGTGACCTTTCCCGCCCGCGACGAGGTGGTGGGCACGACCATCGTGGTGCTGGTCACCAGCGTCGTGTTCGCGGTCTTCCTGTTCCTGGCGGACCGGCTGATCATCTGGGCCTACCAGGGCATCGTCAAGGTGTTCGGATGACGGAAGAAGCAAGGGCCGTGGACCGGAAGTGGTACATCGTCCACACCTACTCCGGCTTCGAGGAGCGGGTGAAGGAGACGCTGCGCCAGCGCGCCGAGGCGCTCGGCATGGGGGACGCCTTCGGCGAGATCCGCATCCCGACCGAGACGGTGGTGGAGTACAAGGGCGGCAAGAAGAAGGAGACGCAGCGCAAGTTCTTCCCGGGCTACATCCTGGTCGAGATGGAGATGTCCGACGCGGCCTGGCACGTGGTGAAGAACACGCCCAAGGTCACCGGCTTCGTGGGCACCGGCAAGAAGCCGACCCCGCTCTCGGAGGAGGAGGTCAACAACATCCTCGAGCAGGTGGTCACCGCCAAGGAGAAGCCGAAGCCCAAGTACATGTTCGAGAAGTCGGAGCCGGTCCGGATCACCGACGGCCCCTTCAACAACTTCACGGGCGTGGTGGACGAGGTCAACCTCGACCGCAACACGCTCAAGGTCATGGTGACGATCTTCGGCCGGCAGACGCCGGTCGAGCTGGATTTCTCGCAGGTGCAGAAGCTCTAGTCTGAGCGGGGGTTGAGACTGAAATGGCCAAGAAAGTCGTAGGACAGATCAAGCTGCAGATCCCGGCCGGCGCGGCGACGCCGGCGCCTCCGGTAGGCCCGGCGCTGGGCCAGGCGGGCGTCAACATCATGGACTTCGTGAAGAACTTCAACGCCCGCACGGCGTCGCAGCAGGGCCTCATCATCCCCGTCGTCGTCACCGTGTACGCCGACCGCAGCTACACGTTCATCACCAAGACGCCGCCGGCGCCGATCCTGCTGATCAAGGCGGCTGGAATCGACAAGGGCTCGGGCGAGCCGAACAAGAAGAAGGTGGGCAAGGTGACCCGGGCCCAGGTCGAGGAGATCGCCCGGACGAAGATGCCCGACTTGAACGCCGCGAGCCTGGAGGCGGCGATCAAGACGATCGAGGGGACGGCCCGCTCGATGGGCATCGAGATCCAGGGCTGAGCGATCAGGAGCCCCAGGGCGCCGCGAGGCGCCCGTATGAGGAGGAGCAGTCGTGCCCAAGCATGGAAAGAAGTACCGGCAGTCGGAGACCAAGGTCGAGGCCCGGCCCTATCCGCTGCGCGAGGCGATCGACCTCGCGCGCGAGGCGTCGTTCGCCAAGTTCGACGAGACCCTGGAGGTGGCGATGCGCCTGGGGGTCGATCCCAAGCACGCCGACCAGATGGTGCGCGGCACGGTGGTGCTGCCGCACGGCCTCGGCAAGACCGCCCGCGTGCTGGTCTTCGCGAGCGGCGAGAAGATCCGCGAGGCGGAGGAGGCGGGGGCGGACCACGTCGGCGGCGAGGAGCTGGCGAAGCGGATCGAGGGGGGCTGGCTGGAGTTCGACTCCGTGGTGGCCACCCCGGACATGATGCGGGTCGTCGGCCGGCTGGGCAAGGTGCTCGGCCCCCGCGGCCTGATGCCGAACCCGAAGGCGGGCACGGTGACGGTGGACGTGGCCAGGGCGGTGGCTGAGATCAAGGCCGGCAAGGTGGAGTTCCGCGTCGACAAGACGGGGATCATCCATGCTCCGGTCGGCAAGCTCTCCTTCGGCACCGACCGTCTGAAGGACAACGCCGAGGCCCTGATCGGCGCCGTGCTCAAAGCCAAGCCCAGCGCGGCCAAGGGCAGGTACGTGCGGGGAGTCTCCCTCTCCTCGACCATGGGCCCCGGCATCAAGGTGGACGAGACTACGTTGACGGCCGCCGAGGCTTAAGGAGCTGACAATGGCTTTGACCCGCAGCGACAAAGAGCAGCTTCTGGCAGAGTACGAGAACGGCCTCGCCCAGGCGCCGCACGCCTTCCTGATCGGCTACCAGGGCATCACGGTGCCCCAGGTGACCGAGCTGCGCAACCGGGTGCGGGCCTCGGGCGGCGAGTACGTGGTGGTGAAGAACACCCTGGCCCTGCGCGCCATCGACAGCAAGGCCCTGGGGGAGCTCAAGGAGCACTTCGTGGGGCCGACGGCCGTGGTCTTCAGCCGGAAGGACCCGGTGGCGCTGGCCAAGGCCCTGACGGACTCCGTCAAGGACATGCCGGCGCTGCAGTTCAAGGCCGGCCTGGTCGAGGGGCGGGCGATCGCGGCCGGCCAGATCAAGGACATCGCCGCGCTGCCCAGCCGCGAGGAGCTCGTCGCCAAGCTCCTGTTCCTGCTGCAGTCGCCGGTCACCCGCTTCGCGCGCGTGCTGGCCGCCGTGCCGCAGTCGTTCGTGGCGGTCCTGGACCAGGTGAGGCAGAAGAAGGAAGGGCCGGCCGAAGGGGCGGCCTGAGACATACAGGATACAGGGCGCCCACTTCAGGGGCGCCCCTATAGGATTGACGCCGTCAAGGAGAGAACATGGCTATCGCGACCGAAGACTTCATCAAGCAGATCGACGAGCTGACCGTCCTCGAGCTGAACAACCTGGTCAAGGCGCTCGAGGAGCACTACGGCGTCTCCGCCGCGGCTGCGGCGGTAGCCGCTCCGGCGGCCGGGGGTGGCGCCGCCGCCGCTCCGGTGGAGGAGAAGACCGAGTTCGACGTGGTCTTGAAGGCCGCCGGCGAGAAGAAGATCAACGTCATCAAGGCGGTCCGCGAGGTCACCAGCCTGGGCTTGAAGGAAGCCAAGGACCTCGTCGAGTCCGCTCCCGCCACCGTCAAGGAAGGGGTCTCCAAGGAGGAAGCCGAGTCGATCCGCAAGAAGTTCGAAGAGGCCGGCGCCACGATCGAGGTCAAGTAGGCGCGGAGCGGACGCGACCACGTTACCTCGACGGCAGTCTTTCGCTTCCGGAACGGCTCCCCGGCCCGGGCATAAATCCGGCCCCGGGGCTGTTCTGGAGATTGCACACCATGCCTGGTGATCCTCCGCGGGGCGAGCGGGGGGCCGGGCATGGTGTCTCCTGCTTCCGGAACAGGAGCCCGAACACCGCCTCCCACGGCGGTAACTTTGTTGCCGCGTAGAGCCGTCCACATCTACCGAGGCATCGAGGAGATAGCAAGACCCCTATGGATACGTCCCCCACCCCGCAGACTTCAGCGCGCAACGGCCATCGGAAGGACTTCTCCCGGATCACGACGTCGCTGCCCATCCCCAACCTGATCGATGTCCAGCGGCGCAGCTACGAGCGCTTCCTGCAGATGAACCTGCTGCCCGAGGAGCGGGCGAACCAGGGGCTGCAGTCGGTGTTCACCGGCATCTTCCCGTTCTCCGACTTTCGCGAGACCTGCTCGCTCGACTTCGTCAAGTACTCGATCGGCGACTGGCAGTGCAAGTGCGGCGAGCTCAAGGGGCTCGAGTACCTCCGCATGACCTGCACCAACTGCGGCGCCAAGATCATGACCGACCACCCGCACGAGGAGACGGTCACCTGCACCGAGTGCGGCTTCGTCAACAAGAACCGGGTCACCAAGTGCGACATCTGCGGCAACCCGGTCGACCTGCAGCTCAAGTACTCGATCTCCGACTGCCAGGAGCGGGGCATGACCTTCGCCGTGCCGCTCAAGGTCACCTTCCGCCTCTTCGTCTACGACCGCGACCCCGAGACCGGCACGCGCATGATGCGCGACGCCAAGGAGGAGGAGGTCTACTTCGGCGACATCCCGCTGATGACGGACAACGGCACGTTCATCATCAACGGCACCGAGCGGGTCATCGTCTCGCAGCTCCATAGGAGCCCCGGCGTCTTCTTCACCAAGGAGGGGCCGCGCTCCTACCTCGCCAAGATCATCCCCTACCGCGGCTCGTGGGTGGAGTTCGAGTACGACCAGAAGGACGTGCTGTCGGTGCGCATCGACAGGAAGCGCAAGTTCCACGGCACGGTCTTCCTGCGCGCCCTGGGGCTCGAATCCGACGAGGCGATCCTGCGCCAGTTCTACACGCCGGTGGGCCTCACTGCCCAGGGCGGCGGCAAGCACCTGCTCCACGTCTCGCCCAAGGTGCTCGAGCCCGAGCGCCTGAAGGACCGCCAGAGCCGCGGCCGCCGCGAGGCCTACCCGGTCTTCGCGGGCATCACCCTGACCAAGGAGAACATCGGCAAGCTCGACACCGGCCAGACCCTCTCCTTCGAGGTGGAGCAGGAGGATCTGGAGCGGGCGTTCTTCATCGCCGACGTGGTGGACCTCGACACCGGCGAGGTGGTCTTCGAGGCCAACGAGCTGGTGCCCGAGGACCTCGAGGAGCGGCTCGACGGCAAGAACACCACTCCGGTCGAGGTCTTCTTCCCCGATTGGGAGCTGGTGGGCGCCACGCTGTCGAACACGCTCGCCAAGGACACCACCCGCAACTCGCGCGAGGCGCTGATCGAGATCTACCGCCGCATGCGCCCGGGCGATCCGCCGACCCTGGAGAGCGCCCGCTCGCTGTTCTACGGCATGTTCTTCGACGCCAAGCGCTACGATTTCTCGCGGGTCGGCCGCTTCAAGTTCAACATCAAGCTCGACACCGAGGTGCCGGTCGACCAGAAGACCCTCGGAGCGGACGACTTCTTCCGCGTCATCGAGTACCTGCTGCGCCTGCAGAAGGACGCCGGCCGCGTCGACGACATCGACAACCTGGGCAACCGCCGCGTGCGCGCCGTGGGCGAGCTGCTGGAGAACCAGTTCCGGATCGGCCTCGTGCGCATGGAGCGGGCCATCAAGGAGAAGATGTCGGTCCACCAGGACATCGACTCGGCGATGCCGCACGACCTGATCAACTCGAAGCCGGTGATCGCGGCGATCAAGGAGTTCTTCGGCTCGTCGCAGCTGTCGCAGTTCATGGACCAGACGAACCCGCTGTCGGAGGTCACCCACAAGCGGCGCCTCTCGGCCCTGGGGCCGGGGGGACTTTCGCGCGAGCGGGCGGGGTTCGAGGTGCGCGACGTGCACGCCACGCACTACGGCCGCATCTGCCCGATCGAGACGCCGGAAGGCCCGAACATCGGCCTGATCTCCTCGCTCGCCACCTACGCGCGGATCAACGACTACGGCTTCATCGAGAGCCCGTACAAGAAGGTGGAGAACGGGCGCGTGCTCGACCACTTCCGGATCATGAAAGTGGGCGACGGCCAGTTCCGGCTGGGCCAGATCGTCACCGGCGACGAGTTGAAGAAGGAGAACCAGCGCCTGGCCAAGGCCGGCAAGCGCCAGGTCGACACCGAGCCGCACGCCTTCTACCTCTCGGCCTGGGACGAGGAGAAGTACATCATCGCCCAGGCCAACGCCCGCCTGGACGAGAACGGCTATTTCGTCAACGACCGGATCATCGCCCGCGCCGGCGGCGACTTCATCACCGTCGAGCGCGACCGCATCGACTTCATGGACATCAGCCCGAAGCAGTTGGTGTCGGTGGCGGCGGCGCTGATCCCGTTCCTCGAGAACGACGACGCCAACCGCGCCCTGATGGGCTCGAACATGCAGCGTCAGGCCGTGCCGCTCTTAAGGAGCGACTCGCCGATCGTGGGCACCGGCCTCGAGGGCATCGTGGCCCAGGACTCCGGCGCCGTCGTGCTCTGCAAGCGGGGCGGCATCGTCGACTCGGTGGACGCCGAGCGCATCATCGTGCGCGTCGAGGGCGAGGACCTGGAGACCGGCGAGACCAAGGACTTCGGCGCCGACATCTACCAGCTCATCAAGTTCCGCCGC